>CAIXBT010000067.1 GCA_903917755.1 uncultured Bacteroidota bacterium | reverse complement strand
TAAAATCCGCCAAGCCATTTTGGAGGACTCACTTCTAATTGAAATTAGCTATATTTACATTTAATAGTCAATAAAAGAAAATTAAAATTCAATTATGCATATTATTATCACAAATACTATTTTTATTTATATGCAAAATACTCGCTTGCAGCATCTTGACTTTTTCTAAAAAAAGAGCCCAATAGCTGTAAATTAGGATTATTCATATGTATAATTAAAAAAAATGTCACGACTGAGTTCAACTCAAAAACCTTGCAGCTCAAAAAGAAAAATTTGTCGCTTTTTACAATAATGTATATATTTAGTCAACACAAATACATCAACATAACACAAAAAAGGATAAGATGACAGAATCTACTACTTCAGCTAATTCCTCTTTAGCTACAGAGCCTATTATCGAAGGCACGCTATCTGAAACAAGCCCTGCGACAGATGAATCACCTAAGGTGCCTCATTCCAAACCGGGCAATATCGGACTGCTGCTCATCGGCCTCGGAGTCTTTTGCTGCATCATTGGTTTTGTGCTGATGCTCAACTCTAATTTCGGCAGCTTTCAGTTCAATGCCTCACTCTACGGACTCACCGGCATGGGTGGCTCCAGTATCATGGGCGGATTATTTTTACTCCTGGGTTAGTATGACTCCTAGTCTTCGGGTTCATTGATCTGCAGTCTACAGAGACGGCATGTAACCTCATGGATGAATGCGTAGTCTAATGGGAGAATTTGAAAGCCAACAGTATATTTGAAGCCGGATCGCGGCAAAAGCACATCTTATGTATTCACTTATTTTAGCACTTCATTCATTCACGCGCTGGCTCGTGCTGCTGAGCGTGGTTTATGCCATATACCGATCCTGCAGAGGCTGGTGGCAGGGCAAAGAATATACAGCCTTTGAAAACAAAGTGCGCCACTGGAGTGCTACGTTAGCACACATTCAACTCATTCTCGGCCTGAATCTTTATTACTTAAGCCCATTGGTGGTTTATTTTCTGCATCACTTTAATGAAGCGGTACACCAGCGCGAGATCAGGTTTTTCGGAATGGAGCATAGCCTGATGATGGTGCTGGGTGTCATAGTCATCACTATAGCCTCTATGATCTCCAAACGGCAGCGTACAGACAGAGATAAGTTTCGGGTGCTGGCCATAGGCTATACACTGGCCCTGCTCATCATCCTGAGCTCGGTGCCCTGGCCGTTTTCGCCGCTGGTGAGCAGGCCCTATCTGAGGTTAATTTAGTATCTGATCAAAGGGAATACATATCACTGCTATGAATGAGATTTGTCAGGTGTTTATTAGCTACCTTGCAGCAGAAAGTATCTAGTTTTACAAGAGAACAGACCCAATCATCAATGAAGCGGGCATTAGCTCAAAGCAATCATATGAATCTGAAACATTGGCTGCATATATATTGGAGTGTTTTTAAAAACAGTTTTAAGCTTCTTCAAAAACACGATACGCTGACACTGGGCGCCGCACTCTCCTATTATACAGGCTTTTCTTTAGTGCCTATATTGATCATTGTGATCTCTGTAGCGGGCGCACTGCTGGGGCCGGATGCTGTGCAAGGGGAGATCAAAAGACAGCTACTGCATATCATGGGGCCACGCCCTGCAGAACAGCTCGAAGACATCATCAAAGCAGCGTATAAACCGGGGCACAACCTGATAGCCACGGTCATAGCATCTATATTGCTTATCATCGGTTCCACCAGTGTTTTTATTCAGCTTCGCACCTCTCTCGATACCATATGGGGTGTGAAACAGCAGGCTAAGAAACCACTGATCAAATATCTTATTGACCGTCTTTTCTCGTTTGCAATGATCGGATGTATTATTTTTCTTTTATTGATATCGCTCTCTGTTCATACCGGGCTGGCAGCACTGGCCAATTACCTGAATAGTCACAATCCCAATATATCTGTCATGCTATTGGAGATCATAGATTTCATTTTCACCATATCCCTTACCAGTATCCTCTTCGCGCTGGTATATAAATATCTGTCAGATGCAAAGTTGAAATGGGAAAGTGTATTGCCGGGGGCTGTATTCACCGCCTTGCTTTTTGCCTTAGGCAAATACATTATCGGGCTCTATCTGAGTCATAGCAATATAGTCGACACATATGGCGCTGCTGCTTCCGTTGTATTGATATATACCTGGGTGTTCTATTCCTCTCAGGTATTGTTTTTCGGCGCAGAGTTCACACATGCACTCTCTATCGAAAGAAAAGTACAACTCGATCCCAATGCTATTAAGAAAAATACCGACCCTGAAATAAAACCCTGTGAGGAAGAAGAAAAAGTCCGAGTAACGCTGCATTAAAAATGATATCTATAGTATATATCAACCCATTGTGCATGAATATCACCTAAAAACATGATAACATAATTTTAAAAGCATAGTATTTTTCACCGCTAATATCTTTACTTTAGACGCATGGAACAAGCAAGTAAACGCAACCCGATCCTATCTATTTTTATTACAGTTTTCATAGATATGCTGGGCATCGGTATCATCATCCCGATATTCGCACCACTGATCGTGCAGAATGACCTAGGTATAGTACCGGCACATTTCAGCAAAGAAGAACGTCAGATCATTTATGGTTTTCTGGCAGCTACATTCTCCATGTTCCAGTTTTTCGGCGCGCCGATACTAGGCGCACTGGCCGATCGACATGGCAGAAAACGCGTGCTCAACATCACACTGGTGGGTACATTCGTCGGCTATCTGCTTTTCGCCGGAGCTATACACATGAAGGTACTGGCGCTGATATTCATAGCGCGTGCCATACCCGGATTCATGGGTGGCAATATATCAATTGCTATGGCTGCACTGGCCGATCTGAGCGATGACAAATCAAAAGCTAAAAACTTCGGACTGATAGGAATGGCATTCGGTCTCGGCTTCATACTGGGGCCTGCCATAGGCGGCAAACTGGGTCAGTACAATTATGCCTACCCCCTGCTCTTCACCGCATTTCTGGCATTGATCAATATCATTCTGGTCTATGTGCAATTTCCTGAGACCTTCAAGCCTAAAGAGGTTCGCCCCATCTCTATCTTTGCGGGTTTTCATAATATCGCAAAGGCATTTTCATATGGCAATATGAGAGTGATCCTGCTGGTGCTGTTTCTCCAGGCATTTGGGTTCACTTTTTTTACACAGTTCTTTCCGGTGTTTATGATACATAAATTTGCGGCTACCAAACAGGAGATAGGCTATGTCTTTGGTTTCATCGGTATATGTATGGTGTTGACCCAGGGTGGCATTATCAGGGCTCTCTCGGGCCGGGTGACATCGGCACAAGTACTTCGATTTTCCATTATAGGATTGAGTCTGGCATTGCTACTGACCCTGCTGCCCGATAGTATGGCATGGCTTTTTACGGTGCAGCCATTCATAGCCATTTGCCAGGGCCTCACACAGCCTAATATCACAAGTATCGTGTCATCTCTGGGCACTACTGAGAATCAGGGCGAGATACTGGGCATACAGGCATCAGTACAGTCACTTGCATTCGCCATACCACCTGTGCTGGCGGGTTTCATTTCGGGCATAGATTACAGACTGCCGGTGATAGCGGGAAGCGTAAGCCTGATGATCGGATGGCTGATATTTGTGCTTTTTTTCAAGCCACAATATCATATCGTAAAGGAAAGTGTGATCTGAGTCAGGGCCTCGGTCGGTCTATAACTTTAATACCTGTGATGGGGTGGATCTCCCAGGCTGTAGCACGCCAGTTGCGCTGACGACCGGGGTTAGTATTCTCTGCATTCATCTCATGCTCATCATCGAACATCAGCCAGCCCTCCACTTCCACCCATCTGCCCAGAAACTTATCGCGCAGAGCTCGTGTAGACCAGTCGTCGCCCTTATGACTCATGATGTCGCGCATACGCGGAGTGACCTCTACGATCATTCTAAAGGTTTTGCCGGTCTGCATAGGGTCGGCCACCAGTTCTATGTGTGTATCTTTGTCTGCGTCTTCGCGTTCTTTGCAGTTGCAGGTCTCTATGCCGCCAGATTTGACCTCATAGATATAACCTTTGATACGAGCAGCTTTGGACGAGGACCATCTGTCCTTATCATTACCGGGTTCCAGAATTTTATCGAGAGAAATATCAGTGGCAAAATCCCCTGACTGCGGGAAGGTGTAGCGGTTCTTGAATTTATTGAGATCAATAGCCTTTTCAGATACAGCATCACCTTCAGGCGGACAATTGTCAAAAGTAGTATATGCAACAGAAGGATTGTCACGCAGCGGAAATACATCGGTGACCACAGCCGGAAGGTAATTTTGTTTATAACAATAATAGAGACCTGCAATGATCAATAAAAAGAAGAATAAGAACCATACAAAGCGTTTCATAAGGCAGTCTTTAAGGTTCTAAAAAGTTAGTTCTATTTGCTATTGGATTTAATCACATCCATGATGGAATCTTTGCTGATGGCACCCAACTGACGCCATACTTCCTTGCCATCCTTATAGAGTATCATGAGTGGAATATTCTGAATGTGCATAGCATCGGCCAACTGTGTGTTTTGATCCACATCTATCGGCATGACGATTACCTTGTCCTTATTCTGCTCGGCGATCTCTTCGAGAATTGGCTTGAGCGTCTTGCATGGGCCACACCATACGGCATTGAAATCCACCAGTACCAGTTTGTCAGATTTCACATTGGTCAGATAGCTGTCCATGCTCAGTCCTTTTGCCTTAGGGGCCCCTCCGGGTGTTTCGACAGGCTGACCGGCACTGGTCCATGCCAATATGCCGCCATCGAGATTATAAACCTGAGGATAGCCTTTCTTTGAGATCAGTGCTGATGCTTTGGCACTGCGGCCGCCTGAGAGACAATATACAAGCACCGGTTTGGTCTTATCCAGTTTGGAGATCAGATCGACGAAATCATCTGAATTGAAGTTGATATTCACTGCGTCCTTGAGGTGTCTTTCGGCATACTCTTCAGGAGTGCGCACATCAACCAGTTGCACATTGCCGTCATGCAGCTTCTTGTCAAAATCTGAGACAGAGAGATTCTGATATTTCTGCCCGTTTATATTACAGGAAGAAATAGCAAGAAGCAAAATGATACACTTAAAGATCTTTTTAGGAAACATATAGATGATTTATACTCAAAAATACAGATTTCATCTGATATCTCCATTCCGCCACTCAATCATTCTCAAGCCAGTTCTTAAAGTCCTGCGCCTTCTCGCGACTTACATCAATGATCATATCAGCATAACCGCGAACCTTCACCTCTACCTTGCCACTGAAATGCTTTTGAATAGACTCCACTGCACTTTTGTGGATGAGGGTTTGGCGATTGGCACGATAGAAACTAAGCGGATTGACCAACTCTTCGATCTCATCAAGGGTATTGTAATCCGTAACGTATTTCTGACCTGAAGTAGAAAGCAAGTATATGATCTGATCTTTAAGAAAAACGCTGATCAGGTCGGATTGTATGGGTATAAAGCCGGACTTGTGATGAACCAGAAACCTTTCTTTGAATGGTACGGGCCGCTTAGAGTTCAATATAGAGACCAATTCTATGATCTCGCTTTGCTTGCCCGCAGACTGCTCATATAAGCGATGAAACTTGTCTAATGCGGTTTTGAGATCTGCCTTGTCTATTGGTTTCAGGAGGTAATCAATACTATTGAACTTGAAAGCCTTGATCGCATACTCATCATAAGCGGTAGTAAAAATGATCGGTTTGTCAATACTGACCTGAGTGAAGATCTCAAAGCTGACCCCGTCACTCAATTGAATATCCATGAAGAGCAGATCGGGGTGAGGGTTGGATCTGAGCCATTTGACGGCTGCGCTGACACTATCTATCACTGCCAGTATCTCGACATCAGGCGCCACCTCACACAAAAGCCGCTGAAGGTTTTTTGCGATCAGAGATTCATCTTCTATTATTAATACTTTCATTTTATATCAATGGTATCTTGACCCAAAAATGGTCAGGTGTTTGCTCTACGATCACTTCCTTTTCAACCAAAACCATATACAGGCTCTTCAGATTATCGAGTCCCTGCTTATTTGAATCCTCTATCGTGTGTTTGCTTTGCAAATTATTCTTTACCACAAGATAAGCTGAATCGCAATAAATATCTATTCGCAGCGGATTATCTCTGGAAATAACATTATGCTTGATAGCATTTTCTATCAATATCTGCAATGTGACAGGAAGTATCTTTCTGTCGCTATCTGTCTCTTCGATTTTCACATTTACTATCAGGCCATTTTCAAATCTGGACAGGAGCAGTTTGATATAGTTTGATATGAATTTCACCTCAGTCGAAAGGCTCACCAAAGTCTTGTCATTATTCTCCAGCACATATCTGTAAACCTTTGCCAACTGCTGAAGAAACTCAGATGCCAGCTGCGGGTTTTCGAAAATAAGTGAGTTGAGTGAGGTCAATGAGTTGAATAAAAAGTGCGGGTTCAACTGATTCTTTAGATTGTCATATTGCACGGTGGCCTTCTCCTTTTCCAATATCTCTTTTTTGAGTTCTGTTTCTTTCCATTTATTAAAAAATCGATAGCTAAACATGGTAAGGATGAGCGTAACGATGGACAAAATATGAATGATGGTAGCTGCGGCCCATAGCTCTTTATTAAGTTTGATCGGGATTATCTCTCTGACGAATTGGAAAATAAAAAACCGGATGGTCAGAATGAATACTATAGATATAAAAAACTGAAGAAGAAGACGAAGAATGATATTTCTCTCGTATGGATATAACCTGTCCAAAGCAATGTCTATGCCCCTGATGGTAAAGGCTACCAAGGTCAAGGCTACCAAACCGAAGATACTTGTCTCCAGATGCCACGAAAGTCCCAGATCAAAGAACAGGAACAGCTTCATGACTGAGAAAAATACATATACCCCCAGCGTAAAATACAGTACTATTTTATTTTCGCTTTTCATTTATTGTTTTATTATATCGCCGTCTTTCATTTCGATGATGCGGTCGGATTTGTGAGCGAATTCAGGATCATGGGTCACAGCAATGATGGTCTGCCCCTTGTGGCCTGAGAGTTCTTTCAGTATCTCAAAAACTATCTGTGTATTAGTGGTATCAAGATTTCCAGTAGGTTCATCGCCCATGATGATGGTGGGATCATTGATCAGTGCGCGGGCTATAGCGATACGTTGTGCCTGTCCGCCGGAGAGTTTGCTCGATAGTTTTTTTGCGAAATCCTGCATATCGAGCATTTTGAGTTTTTCATAAGCCCTATCCTCTATTTCCGAACGCGAATATTTCCCGAGTTTCTCTGCCGGCAGCATTACATTTTTCAAAGCTGTGAATTCAGGCAACAAAAAGTGAAACTGAAATACAAATCCGATATGTTCATTGCGAAATGCAGCAAGCTCATTTTGCTTTCTGCCGGTCACCTTGTAATTATTGATCACGATCTCGCCTTTATAGTCTGTATCCATAGTAGACAGCAAATACAAAAGGGTAGATTTACCGCATCCTGACTTGCCCATTAGCGTCAGAAACTCACCCTTTTCAACCTCGAAGTTTATGTCTTTCAAAACATGAAACTCCTCGGGTTCATAAAAGAATTTGTTTACTCCTGTTGCTTTTAATACTGTCTCCATGTTGATCTCCAAAAATTTATTCTTCTCTATTTCAACCTCTCAAAATCGCTACCGGATCTATCTTTCCGGCTTTGAGACTCGGCATCAATCCCGCTATCAAAGTGGTCAGCATACCAAACACAATACCGAATACATAGTGTCTGACGTGAAATGTGACAGGATAATGTGTAATGCTTATGAACTCATTTTTAGGGAAAGGTAGATTCCAAACCCCGCATGACATCAGATAACCCAATATCAATCCCAGTATAGCGCCGAAAAAACCAATAGTAAGGGATTGAAAAAGAAATATCTGCATAATATCATTGGGTGCGAAGCCTTCTGCTTTCAGTATCGCTATATCCTTTAACTTATTCTGTATGGTCATGTTCATGATATTGTATATCCCAAAACCTGCCACCACTAATAAAGTAAAACTGACTACGATAGTCATTACATTCCGAATATTGATAGAGATCATTGCCGATGCATTGGCAGTCTCCCAGTCATCTGCTTTGTAGGCATATTTACTACCGAAGGATGCCGCCAATGATTTAGCATTAGTATAATCCTTCATCTTGATGTCAATATCCGTGATATACTGATTGTCTTTGCCCAGTAGTTGCTGTACGCTTTTTAGGCTCACGTAGCTTCTTACATTGTCGAGTGTGCCGAGTCCAAACTGAAACGTACCCACCACTCTGAAACTCATTGAGGTGCCCTGAGGAGATGCCAGAGTGACCAGATCTCCGACACTGGCATTGAGCTTAGTAGCGAGACCATGCCCGAGCAGGATTCCATTGTCTACCTTCAGCAGATCTTCTATCCTGCCTGTTTTCATTTTGTCATATAGGCCTGTCAGTTTAGCTTCCTCGAGGATATTGACACCATTGATGCTGCCATTGAGCTGCACCGGCCCGTTATTATAAAATACCTGAGATGAAAGTTGCGGAGAAACGGCAAGCACATTGTCAAAGGTTTTGATATCCGCTATGATCTGTTTAGGATTGTGAATGTTTGGGGTGATATTCTTGGGCTTAGGATGATGAATAATATTTATCACCTCATTTGAATCGGATATCTCATCCAGTATCGATCTGGAGAAATCACTTTTGATGTCATTGTAGATGTGAATATCAGGTGTGGCAGACAGCAGAGTATCTTCCAGATATTCGTTGAAGCCACTCATAAAAGAGATCATAAGCAGATACATACCAATACCAAAAGTGACTCCCATCATAGCGACGAGTGTCTGCCTTTTTTTGGAGAGCAGGTGTGTTTTTGCGATCCCGAGATTTACTATCAATGACATTAGAATTTGATTTATTGCTTTTACTCCTTAGGCATTACCACAGCATCTGACTCGCTCACACCGGATACGACCTCCACATCTTCCATATTCATGAGTCCCTTTTTGATCTTGATGTTTTTAGAACCGGTGGCTGATCTGACTATGACCTCATCTCCCGCTCTGATAGCCTGACGCGGCACCACCAGTGCACCTTCTTTGGTCTGAAGAATGATATTTGCTTCTACAGATGCATTGATAAATTGCAGTCCCGGGTCATCTACGAAATCTGCATCCACTCTGAATGACTGATCGCTGGAGTTCATATTCGGATATATCTTTGTGACCCTTGCCTTGTATATTTTGTCTGTAGCAATATCCATTTTCGCCTCGACTATCTGCCCCACTTTTATCTTGCTGATATCCTGCTGATCTACCGCCAGCTGAAGGTATTTAGCACCCTTGCCACCTACTAATGCTACAGCATCATTGCGTCGTACGGCCTCGCCCTGTTCTTTGTAGGTCTCATATACCATCCCGTCCACCAGGCTTTTCAATACATAGTTTGACAGGTCCTGCCCTGACGATGCCATCTGCGCCTGTGCATTCTGTGCATCTACGTTGAGCTGATCATGCATTTTAGCATAGGCTTCCTTAGCAGAATGAAGATTATTTTTTGACACATCAAGATTCGTGGCAGCCTGATCGAACTGAGATTTGGATAAGGCATTGGCATCAAACATATTCTTATAGCGATCATAGGTTTTTTGATCATTGTCGAGTATGACCTGTGCACTGTTTATCTTGATCTGAAGATCCTGCAACACAGGCGAGCTATCTTTAGCGTTTTTTACAGCGAGACCATAGGCAGAAGTATTGGCAGACAGCTTAGCTGTAGGGCCTTGACTCTGTACCAGAAACAAAGGGTCACCCATTTTGACCTCATCTCCCGCCACGTGAAATTTATTCATGATATTACCATCGGTCAATGCATATACCTTGTATTGATTTCTCGCAGCCACGAATCCTGATGCATATACAGCCTCTGTGATGGACTTCTTGACCGGATGAATCGTCTTGGCATTATTGCAACCCCAAAATACGAGGATGGAAATCAGGCTGACGAGCATTGATATTCCGATGAGTTTATTTCTATTTTTTATCATAACTATTGATAAGTTTTATTTTGTATTGAGCGGTGACATAGTCGGCCTGTGCCTGCAGCAATAGTTGCTGTGCTGTGAGTAGCTCATTGCTGACATTAATGACGTTATCATACGGTATCGCTTCATTCTTGTATTTGATCATAGCCAGTTTATAATCTCTCTCAGACAGATACAGCTGCTTCTGCCTCACCTTGAGATCACTCTTCGCCTTCACATAATCCAGGAGCAGGTCCTGATCTTCTTTTTCGGTTTTCAGACGGATATTTTGAAGGTCTCTTTCGGCTATCTGTCTGTTGAGTTTGGCTTTTTGCAGATTAAAATACTTGACACCTCCTGCAAAGACAGGAATATTGAGGCTCAGGCCTACAGTGCCGCTCTGATACCATTGATTGATATCACTTGAAAAATGGAAATCACTGTTCTGGCTGACGAGCCCATAGTTAGCATATGCAGATAGCTCCGGAGCAAAACGCAGCTTCTCCTTAGTGATCGCCATCTGGCCCACCGTTACTTTCAGCATGCTCACTTGTATCTCAGGCCGTGTCAAAGGATTGGCCGTGATCATATCAGCCAGCGATTCATCCTTTATCTCCAGTTTATCTTCTATTATTATTTTCTCAGTCGTACTGATACCTGCCAGCAGCTTCAGATTATTCAAAGCTTTTTGCAAGAGGACCTTGTTTTGATCGAGCACATTTTGCGCCTGCAATTCAGAAGATTTGCTACGATTCAGATCGAGCTCATCTATAAACTGGTTGTCAAATCTGACCTGTGTGATCATCAGCAGTGAATCTGCATTCATCAGGTCCTGCTGCGCGAAATCCAGGTTTCGGACATACAGCAGATACACATAATATGCTTGCGCCAAAGAGGTTTTGATCTGTTCGATGGTCAGTTGAGTGTTTGCTCCGGCGAGTTGCTGATTTTTTTTCGAGATCGATAGATTTTGATAATTGACAGCATTGATGAGGTTCAACGTTACATTGCCAGTAGGGTTGATATTGTATTTGGTACCGAAACGGATCGGAATATATGTGCCCGCCGGTCCATGAACCAACTCTGCAGGCACCAGCGTAGTCGGTAGTATGAGATTGTCATTGATCGATCCGCTGGCATTGGACACAGGCAGTAAGGGCGAAATGGCAGCATTGACATTCTGTTGCTCTACTTTTTCATTCAATATAGCCTGCTGAATAGCGGGGTTGTTTTGCAAAGCGAATTCAGTGAACTGATCAAGGCTCACAAATACTTTAGGCTGCGAACCCTGCCCAAAAGAATATTCCAGAAACAATAGAGAAACAAGCAGCAATACCCACTTTGACATGGCAGAAAATTTGCGACAAATTAAACACCCATTATTTTATTAAACAATGATATTTAACTGAAACATATAATTGAGCCTGTCAAAGCCCATATAATTCAGTTCAACTAAAAAGAAACTAGATCTTGACAAGTATCGAGAAATTGATGACCACTCCATCTACCGGCGCCCATAATTCCGCGAAATGTGGTCGAATGTAAGGTGCATAAACAATAGGTGAATAGCGAGACTGTCTGACATCGAGGAGATTTTCCCCATTCAATACCAATGTCACTTTTTTCACTGTATAATGTATCGAAGATGCCAGCAGGAAGTATGGTTTGGTCGGATTACCGACATCCAGATACTGCTTGCCTACCAATGAGCCCTCCACTCCCACTTTCCAATGCTTATTGATCTCATAAGATATCACAGTAGCCGCCCGATGCAGCGGTGTGAGGGTCAGATATGGCTGCGCCTTGTCGTATTCCTTGCGAGGATAGACGAAGGTATAGCCCAGATATATCTCCACCGGGCCCTTTTTCAATCTCACATAATTGTCTACACCGAGCGAAGTGGCTCCATTATTAACGTTTAAGATCGTATAGTGGCCCATTGAATCTTCAGTAGAGATGATGGCATGTTGCACCCATGTATAGAAAAACGTCTGATTGATAAAGACCGACAGTCCCACATTGTCAAATATCTTTCGGTAGTTCCATTCGGCGGTCCCCCCATAAGAGTGCTCGGGGCTAAGATTGATCGATGTCGGAATCGTATTGATGCCTTCTTCGAGCCCGAGTATCTCCAGCATATTGGGCACCTTGTAGCCGCTACCTCCGTTGATCCTGATAGAAAACTCCTTATTGGCGTGAACGAGTATGGCTGCTGATGGCAGTATGAAGAATCCGAATTTATTCTGATAGTCTCCCCTCACACCTATTTGCAGATTGAGACGATTCTCTACATTGTATGAATACTGCGCAAAAACACCACCGGTGTGATAATCGTAATTTCGATAAGAAGACGTATCGCCGGCTGAGCGGCGGAATATATCCAGCAGATAATTTCCACCTACTATAATGCTGTGTCTGCCTTTAGGTATTTGATAGTAAAGCTCTGAGTAACCTGTACCCTGATGACCAGCCTGCTCGGCATAGTTAGTAGTCAGGCTGCGATCAAAATAATTGCCGCTGGCGCGAAAATATATGCCCTGCTTGTTTTTGAGATCATGATTGACGATCAGGTCGACCCCATAGTTTTGGAGAACACTTTTTTCGAAATACTGATGCGTCGAATCGGCGAGTCCCTGTATCACTCTCATATCACCACCCATTCTATTTTCATAATTTCCTACGAAACCTAAACGAATATGAGTGGCCCTGTCAGGATAGAAAAACAGCTGCGGGTGCACCATGACAGAAAGGGTCTTGGGCACATCACTAAAACCGTCCCTATTCACGTCTACTGCATTCTGATGTGTGCCCCCGGCAAAAAAAGTATAGCCGATTTTATCTTTCTTTCCGGAAACATAGGCGTTGAGATTGGTCTCGAGCAATGAAGACTGATTGAGCAGAAATGTAGCTTCAGTGGTATCTGTAGGCTCCTTAGTAATGAAG
>CAIXBT010000066.1 GCA_903917755.1 uncultured Bacteroidota bacterium | reverse complement strand
AGCAAAGACGCTCTATTACACCCATGACCTGCATCATTTGAGAATGATGAGAGAGGCTGAATTACTCAATGACGATGGTAAAAGGGCTGATGCAGAGGTAATGAAAGCAAAGGAATTAAAGGCGATTTCGGAAGTAGATTCAACGATCTTGGTAAGTTCTGCAGAGCTAGAAATTTTAAGGCCACAGATTCCAGACGAAAGATTAGAGGTGATGCCATTAGCTTACGATGTACCTGGAACGTTAAAGGGCTACGAACAAAGAGAGGGGATAGTGTTTATAGGTGGGGCACATCACCCCCCAAATACTGATGCAATTTTATTTTTTGCTAGAGAAGTGATGCCATTAGTCAATAAATCTCTTCCAAATATAAAATTCCACATAGTAGGAGCCAATCCTCCTCCAGAGATTTTAGAGCTCGAATCGGAGAACATTGTCGTTCATGGGTTTATTGAAGATTTAAATGAATTCTTAGACCAAATAAAAATTTCTGTAGCTCCAATACGCTTTGGAGCTGGCATGAAGGGTAAAGTATGCGCAACGATGGCAAAAGGATTGCCAACTATTATGACGAGTATTGCAGCCGAAGGATTGGGTATTGAAAATAATAACGATGGAATTATTGCAGATACCCCACAATATTTTGCCAATGAAATTTTTAACATTCTGAACGATAAAATTTTATGGGAAACAATATCTAAAAATAGTGTGAAGAAGATAAATGAATTGTGTGGACCTTTGGCATCTCAAAATCAGCTATCTATGATCCTTGAAGGGATTGATTTAGTTCAAAAACCAAAGGTAGGCTATGATGCTATCTTTTATAGTGGCAAATTTTATTAGGGTGTTTAAAGTAAATTTTAGGACTGATTAATGAAGATAACTTATGATTTAGGCGCGAATAATGGAAGTGATATTCCTTGCTATTTGCTGAAAAGTGATCGGGTAATTGCTGTTGAGGCTAATCCGGTACTGTGCGATGAAATTAGGCGTACATTTCAACAGCAAATAAATGAAGGATGTTTGGTGGTAGTTAATTGTGTTGTTAATATAAATAAAGGTGCCGACACGACAAGTTTTTTTATACACAAATACGATCACGTTCATAGCCAATTACCAAAGCCGAAAAAAATTGAAGATTTCGATGAGGTCATCTTGCCTTCTAGGGATATTTTGAGTCTTGTACATGAGTATGGGAGACCTTATTACATTAAAATAGATATTGAATATTGTGATGAGCACATCCTCAGGGATTTATTCTCTAATAATATATTCCCGCCTTTCGTAAGTGCAGAGAGTCACAATATAGAAGTTTTTTCAACGCTAATTAGCCTCGGGAAATATAATTCTTTCAAGCTTGTCGATGGTTACAGTGTGTCAGAAAAATATAAAGATCACAGAGTTATTACTAAAGACGGTAGTAATCTCATGTATTCCTTTCCTTATAATTCTGCAGGACCATTTGGGAATGATATTAATGGACCTTGGATGACTGGTAAAAATTTCTTTAAGCTTTTAGCCTTTGCGGGACTGGGCTGGAAAGACATTCATGCAACCAATATTGTTCAGCCGGATGAAAATTATGCCCCTAAGCCAGTATTTGATATAACAATTAATTTCTAGTATTTTTATAGGATGTCATCTATTTCTACTCTTGAGTTCTATATTAAGCATTATTTTGATTTAGTGCCTGGATGGACTGATTTTGGTTTGACTAAGGTTATTGAGTTATTGAGTTCACTCCAAAACACTGAGAGTGGGGGCGTGGTTGAAATTGGGGTTGATGCCGGAAGGTTTTTACTGCTACTAAATGCAGCGGCTCCAGATATCGAAAATTCCTTCGCAGTATTGATTCAACGGGAAAATGAGGAGAGCCAAAAAAGGCTACTGCTATCAAACCTCATTAAATACGATAAATCTCTTGGAGATAAGTGCTCAATTATCGACGAATTGAATTATGAGGATAAACTTCTTTCATTAATTGCCTCAGAGTCTATTCGTTATTTTTCAATAAATGGCTTAAAAGATTCTCAAAGTATCCACAAGGACTTAGTTCTAGCTGCAAAGCTAATTAACAAGGATGGAATTGTTTTTTTAAATGATATTGGAAATATCGGTTATATGTCCGTATATGAAGGTCTTATCCGATTCATTGATAATGAGAGAAGCCTAATTCCTTTTGCCGTTGGTTTTAATAAATTATATATGGCAAAGGCTGAGACATATGAAAAATATTATGATTTATTAACAACTAGCAGTTTATTTGTCAAATCACAGGAATTTCTTGGAAGGTCACTAGCTGAAATTGGGTAATTTATTTAAATTCTATAAAGTTTAGAATGGCAGACAACTCCCTAATGTCCCCACACTTAATTTTATCATCAGGTACAAAAGTCAAATTGAAGGTAACCTCGAGCTTGCTAGGTTTAACTGGCTCAATGAATCGAATAACATAATCAATATTATTTGAAGATTCTATTTTTACTTCTGATTTCTGGCCTTCACATACAATTGTGGCAACATTCCCTGCGATATGTTCATTTGGAAGGCTAAAAGAGAGATGAATTTCAGTGACTTCATGGCTCAGGTTGATGTCAGACAATTCAAATTTTGGTCCAACCCAGCCATCAGGGTATAAACCTATAATAGATTCAATAGAATTAATTGGCCCAAAAATCAATTCGTGATGATATTTTACTTTAGGGACAGAAAATAAGAGGTTCTCAATTTCTGATATTTTCT
>CAIXBT010000065.1 GCA_903917755.1 uncultured Bacteroidota bacterium | reverse complement strand
TGCATGTATATTCCTGGACTAGCTGCGATCAGATGCAGACCATTGATATCTTCGGGCATATCGCCGGAGCGAGGTGCATAATGACCGATGCTGGCACCTGCCTCTGCAGCTATCAGTCTGCCGGCGGCCATATCCCAGGGTGCGAGTGAACCTTCATAATAAGCCTGCATTCTGCCGCAGGCCACCCAGCACAGATCCAGCGCCGCTGAGCCCAGCCGTCTCACATCGCGGATATGGGGCAGCAGGCGCGTCAGATATGACATGATGTGGGGGATATTCTCTTTCCTGTGCGGAAATCCTGTGGCGACCACGCATTCTTTCAGATCACTCACCTCTTTGACATATATTTTTGTGTCATTCAGATAGGCTCCATGACCTTTCACTGCATAAAAAAGTTCATTGAGAAAAGGGTTGTAGACCACACCTACTGCTACCTGCCCGGCTATCGCGAAAGCTATAGAAACGGATACCTGATAGTGTCCATTGGCATAGCCCACCGTACCATCTATCGGGTCGATGATCCATGTCGGAGCATCTATCTCAAAACTTTCATTGGGCGACTCTTCTGAAATGATCCGATGCCCGGGATATGCCTTTGAAATTTCACTGATGATGATATCATTGCTGGCTATGTCTGCACTGGTCACGAGTTCGCAGCCGAACTTAAGCTCTTCGCTAAAGTTCTCCTCTTCGCGCATGGCCTTGATCCTGCTGCCGGCTAGCCTGGCTATGTGTATGGTGAAATCTAAGATGTCTTTCATCTGTGGGCTTTGAGAGTAAATGTATGGATTGATATTTATTGTTTTGATGCATTATGAAAATGAACATTGAAAAATGTCGGTCAGCCCGCAGTTAAATGCCTCCTAATTTCAAAAAAATGTTTGTTAATGAACATTAAAACAGGTCAATGTGTATTTGCAAAACATTAGAACCTATATATTTGGCGCGCCCTATTTAGTAACCAACCCTTTAAATCAATTTATATTATGAAGTATCTTCAAATTCTGCTCGTTCTGGTCCTGAGCGGCAGCATGATGACATCTTGTGTCACTACTAAAAAATTCAATGCGCTGGATGCGAGCATGAAGAAAATGGAAAACGATAAAAACGATTGTGATACCAAGCTGGCGCAAAGCAAAATAGCCAATGATAAGCTGACTACTCAAAACGGCTTCCTGCAGTCTCAGGTAGATGATCTCAAAAAACAGCTCGATGATCAGAAGAAGAACAACAGCCAGGTGCTCAATACCCTACAGGATATGTCGGTGCTCTCTACCAAACAGGCAGAGAGTGTGAAGCAGACGCTCCAGACCATAGGCGAGAAAGACAACTTCATCCAGGGGCTTCAATCTGCTATGGCGCGCAAAGACTCTCTGAATATGGCGCTGGTCATGAATCTCAAAGGGGCAATAGGCGATCTGAATGACAAGGACGTAAACATCAAGGTAGACAAGAGTGCCGTGTATATTGATATCTCAGACAAGATGCTTTTCAACAGTGGTAAATATGCTGTGACAGACAATGCAAAGAAGGTATTGGGCAAAGTGGCTAAGGTACTGAATGCATATCCTGATATCGAGTTTCTGGTAGAGGGACATACCGACACCGTGAGCATGCACAGCCAATGTCTGGAAGACAACTGGGACCTGAGCGTGAAACGCGCTACAGCCGTAGTGAGGATACTACAGACCCAATACGGGATACAGCCATCGAGAATGACCGCAGCCGGCCGCAGCCAATACCTGCCGGTAGATTCAAACGATACTGCTGATGGACGTTCTAAAAACCGCAGAACGCGCATCGTGATCCTGCCTCAGTTGGATCAGTTCTTCAAGCTTTTAGTAAAAAAGTAATATGATGCTTCAAGTATGGGCAAATAGACGATGTATGTTGATAAACCTTGTAATTGTTACAAATCCAGACTTGTAATTTGAAAATAACTTTTAAGTTTGTACAGCTTAAATAACCCTTATAATCAATTCATCATGAAAATACTTCAACTTATTGTTGTGTTTATCGTCACAAGTATCCTAATGACATCTTGTGTCAGCACCAAGAAGTTCAATGCACTCGATGCAGACATGCAAAAAACCAAAAACGAGTTAAATGACTGTCAGACTAATCTGGCCAAAGGCTTGGTGAGCAATAAGAAACTGAATGAGCAGGTGAAAGACCTCCAGGCTCAGGTAGATGATTCTAAAACTCAACTCGATGCTGCTAAAGCTGCTGCCGCTAATAATAACAATGGCCAACTGATCAGCACGCTGAAAAACCTGAATATACTCAGCCCGGAGCAAGCCGCCAATCTGGATCAGTCGCTGAAAAACGTGAATGCATCAAACAGTGAGCAACTCAATCTCACCCTCGTGAACAAGTAAAGGCTGCTATCGGCCCGAACGATACAGACATCATTGTCACTTCAAACAAGGGTTTCCTGTATATCACGCTGAGCGACCACATGTTTTTCAGCAGTGGCAGCGCTGACCTGACAGCCAAAGGCAAATCAGTAATGGACAAAGTAGCCAAACTGCTCAATGCAAACTCGGATATCAAGTTCATGGTTCAAGGCCATACTGACAATCAGCCTATGCACACAGCCTGTGTACCTGACAACTGGGACCTGAGCATCAGGCGTGCTACTACAGTAGTGAGATTACTGCAAAAACAATATGGCATCAATCCTGCCAGTATGATGGCAGCCGGCCACGGAGAATATGAGCCTGTAGCTGCTAATGATACTCCGGCACACAGAGCGCAGAACCGCCGTATCACTATCGTGATGATGCCGCAACTCGACCAGTTCTTTAAGTTGCTTGAGAAAAAATAAAAGTATTTTTTGGAAAAGACACAGAGCCGCTAAATTCAATTTTAGCGGCTTTTTTTATGTCAGAAAATGGCGGTTTATAATGAATCTTCACGTAGTACCATCTATGTATAACGCTCGATCCGCATTCTTATTTTAACTCATACCAAGAGTCTGCTTTGTGTCGTTTCGATATAAAACATTGACATGAAAAATCTTTTGAAACTCATTTTCTCTTTCATCGCCATCATCCCTTTTTCATCATTCGCACAGGAAGAAATGCCTGATGTACCCTGGCAGCAGCGCGACCGCAAAAATGCCAAACCGCTTGAGTATGAATACGTGCGTGAAGCAGATGTGATGTGGAGCAAAAAGATATGGCGCACTATCGACATTCGTGAGAAGATGAATCTGCCTTTTGGCTATCCGCAGAGGCCATTGATACAGATACTTCATGAAGCTGCAATGGCAGGCCGGATCAAGGCCTATGACCCGGCAGTAGAGAATGCGGATCAGTTCAAAAAAGTGCTGACCACCGCAGAGATAGCCAGAATAGGAGTGAAGACCGATACGATAGAAGTGCTCGATCCGAATACACTTGACCCGAAGATCGCTGCGATCACCAATCCGCTCACTTGGGATAAGATCACTAAGTACAAGGTGAAGGAAGTCTGGTTCTTTGATACTAAAACATCTACCATGCAAGTGCGGATCATCGGCATAGCTCCTGTCATGGAAGACTTTGATGCTACGGGCAACTATCGGGGCGATATGACCATGTACTGGCTATATTATCCCGATCTGCGGAATATGCTGGCTACAGAAGAGGCTTTCGAGCCGGGTAATGATATGCGAAGCCTGAGCTGGGATGACGTCCTCGTGGGCAGAAGGTTTGAAAGCTATATCTATAAGGAGAGCAATGTCTATGACCGCGCTATAAACGAATATGCCAGCGGCATCGATGCTCAGCTGGAGAGCGAAAGGATCAAGCAGCAGATATTTGAGTTTGAGCATGACCTTTGGAACTATTGATCCGGTTTTATCTCTTCAGCAGTTTGAAAGCTATGTTTCTGCCCTGTCCCTGCATGATGGCGAGGTTTATCCATACCAGCGCAAACTGTTCGAGCAGGGCAGCCTTATCATTGCCCCCGAAATCATAACATTCTGCGAAGCCAGCATCCTTGGCCAGTTGTTTAGCCAGCTCTTTGGCAGGTTTACTATCGCCTGCAGCAAACATATCAATGGCCGTATCATTATACTTCGGATCAGACATATTCTCAAAACCCGTGCTATTGAAACATTTCACGATCTGCGCACCTTTTGCCAGATCTGTCAGCGCTTCGAAGGTATTGCTATAACCTTCGGGTTTCACTCGCACCGAGTTCATAGCATCTATGATGATCTTGCCATTCACATCGCCCATAGCCTTCACTATATCAGCGGTAGCCTGCGGTACAGCAGCTATCATTATGGCATCTGCATGTTTCACCGCCTCGCTGATCGATAGCACCTGTATATTGGGAAGGCTCAGCATTTCTTTGCCTTTGAAATTGGCTGTATCTCTTACGCCCAGATAGATTTTGTGACCCGCTTTTGCCCAGGCCTTGCCCAGAGCAGAGCCTATGTTTCCGGTTCCTATGATGGCTATATTCATAATAATGATTTGAGTGTTATTTCCCGTAGGGCAAAAAGATATCTGCTCCCTGATTTGAAAAATAAGAAATCCGTTTCGTAAAAGAAATACAATTCTTATTCAGCTACCGCATTGCGCTCTGTGGCTGTATCGACCAGCACACGCTTGAGGTGCATGTTGCTGACAGGAGCCACGATGAAAGGCATTTTCTCTACCGTAGTCTCACTGGTATCGAGGCCGAAGGCTTTGTCATCTGCCAGTGCCATTTTTTTGATGGCGAAATAACTGTTTAGGATAAAGCCGTCGCGGAATGAGAACTCATTGTCGTAAGAAAGGAATTTCTCCAATACCACAAATCTGAAATCGCCTGCGAGATTATATTTGCTGAGTGATGGATAGCGGCTGGTGATGTTGAGTTCTTTGCTGGCCTCCAGATCTTTGACCACTGAGCGGAACATAGTATAGATACGCGGCTGTATCCTGAATCCCAGACGAAACTCGACTCTTATCACTTTATCATCTTGCAGTTCTTCTACCGAATATTCGCAGGTATATGGATCGTCCGTACGCTCTATGTGCACGAACCAGAAAATATCCGCGCGTTTAGGTCTGCGGCTGAATATTGAATAGATGATCTTCTGTTCTATCTGGTTAGAACGGTTAGCCTTGGTCAGATAGATGAGGTGGGTGGCATATTTAGGCACACTGCTATCGTGGCTCAGGTCTATGAGCTGCGGTATGTGTTCTTTCAGGTCTACGAAGTTCAGGAAGCGGTTATTGATCTTGCGTGCGCTGTACCAGATATACATGGTGAATATCAGGCCGAATTCAAAGAAGAGGAACATCCATCTCTTGAGGAGTTTCACGGCATTAGCAATGAAGAAAGAGCCCTCTACACTCACGAAAACCACCAATATTATCACCACGATCCAGAGCGGAATGTGCTTCACATATCTGAGGAAGAAATACATGAGGATGGTGGTCATCAGCATCGCTACCGTGATGGAAAAACCGTAAGCAGCGGTCATACTCTCAGAGGTTTGAAAATATAAAGTCACGGCTATACATCCGAAGCAAAGGATCCAGTTGATACTCGGTATATATATCTGTCCGCGCACGGTAGTCGGATATTTCACAGTGACACGTGGCCAGAAGTTGAGACTTATGGCCTCACTGATCAGTGTGAATGAACCGCTGATCAATGCCTGACTGGCTATGATGGTGGCAGCGGTGGCTATGATCACACTCGGTACTAGAAACCACTTCGGTACGATCTCAAAGAATGGATTGATGCCATTGCCCAGATTGGTTTTGTGCTGCATCAGGACCCATGCACCCTGCCCGAGATAATTCAGGACCAGTGTGGTTTTGACAAATATCCAGCTGACCTGTATGTTCTTTCTGCCGCAGTGGCCCAGATCCGAATACAGTGCTTCAGCACCTGTAGTACATAGGAACACGGCACCCAGCAGCCAGAATCCATTCGGGTGATTGAACAGAAGCCTCATACCGTAATGCGGACTCAGGGCTTTGAAGATCTGCGGGAACTGTATGATCTGATTCAGACCGAGTACGGCCAGCATGGTAAACCAGCAGAACATAACAGGACCAAACAGGCCACCCACGATCTTTGTACCAAAACGCTGAAAAATAAAGAGAGAGATCAGGATGAAGATCACTGTACCGAGTACGAGATTGCTGCCGGGCACGAAGTATTTCTCCAGGTCCTTGACCATGCTCAGTCCTTCTATAGCAGAGGAAACGGAGATAGGCGGGGTGATGATCCCGTCTGCCAGCAGCGTACCGGCACCAATGATGGCCGGGAAAACCAGTTTTTTGCCGTATCTTCTTACTAAAGCATAGAGTGAGAAAATTCCACCTTCACCTCTGTTGTCTGCCTGGAGCGTGATGATGATATATTTGAAAGTGGTCTGCAGTGTCAGTGTCCAGAATACGCAGGATATAGCACCCAGCACCAGCTCTTCTGTGGCTGAGCCACCTTCTTTTAATATAGTCTGAAAGGTATAGAGCGGCGATGTCCCTATGTCTCCAAAGATAATACCGAGTGTAACAAGTACTCCTGCTGCGGATACTTTCTTTAAGTGGTTGCTCATGTGATGCCTGAAAACGGCGGCCAAAGGTACAAAGAGTATCGAAATGTGAAAGACTTTAACACTTATATTTTTTACATATAAGTCATTAGGAGAACTTGTATTTCAATGACTTGGATTTGATCGAGTGAATTGGCTGTCAATTCCTCCGTTGTGGGGAGTTTTTTGCCCTGACTTGTATCCCCCCGACTATTACTGCCTACCCCTGGACTATAAGTTTTTCTTTCATCACTTTTCTTTAGAAGAAAAGTAATCAAAAGAATCGGGAAAATAACGGCTCCGCCAATTTTCCCATCCCTCGCGCAACAGCCTCGGGAATATAGCTAACAGAAATGAAAGAGATAATGTTGTATTCCTGCACACCAATAGCAGTTGTATTTCAAATGTACGGGTTTAAATGAGAAACAAGGAACACGGTCGTCGTCATTCCGAACAAAATTCCCGGAAAAATAAACATGTCATTTTAGAGGAATGACGAGTGGATCTTTTATGCTATCACGAAACGGCGATAGCCTGCTTCGAAGATGCGAAATAGCTATATTTGTGTATTGTTATTTATTAAAGCAAAATAAATTTCAATTATGCATATTATTAATTCAAATAAGAATTTCACCAATGTACAATCGCTTGTTTTTCTTCGTCTTGATTTTTTTCAAAAAAAGAGCCCAATAGTGGTAAATTAGGATTATTTACATGTATAAATAAAAAAATGACACGCTTTTTTAGGCAGAGGGGATAAACATCAGAATTTACAGGTCGTAGTTCAGCACGATGCCGTTGCTCTTAGGGTGGCTCTGGCAGGTCAGGACGTAGCCTTTGGCGATCTCGCCGTCGGTCAGAGACTCGCGGTCGTCCATTTCCACTTTGCCTGAGATGAGTTTGGCGCGGCAGGTACAGCAGGCCGCGACCATACATGAGTAGGGAGGATCATAGCCCGCATCCAGCGCCGCATGAAGGATGGTTTCTTTCTCCGTCACTTCAAACTCCACCTCATTGCCGTCGTAGATGATCTTGACTTTGGTCCGGCCGGTGAATGGCTCCTGCGATATGACATGGGCACCCACGTCGGCAGCTTTTTTGTCCTCATCAGCCTTGGCCGTGAAGTATTCGATGTGTGTTTTGTCTTTTGGTATCCCGAGAGTGCCGAGTGCATGTTCCACTTCTTTCATCATCGGTGTCGGCCCGCAGATGAAGAACTCAGCATGCTGGAAGTTGAGGTTAGTGTTTTCGCGAAGCAGGCGCAGCGCCATATCTTTCACCACGAAACCGGTATATCCTGACCATCCGGCTTCTTCCCGGTCGAGTATGTAAACGAGTTTCAGGCGGTCGGTATGTTTGGCCGCCAGTTCATCGAGCTGTTTTTTGAAAATGATACTCTTGGTATCACGATTGCCATAAAACAGGGTCACACGGCTCTTAGGTTCTTTGATCAAAACGGATTTGAGTATGGAAAAGAGAGGCGTGATACCCGATCCGCCACCGAATAATATGTAGTGCTTTTCATTTGAAGCAGAAAGGACTGAGTGGAAATTGCCCATCGGCTCCATGATCTCTATATCCATGCCGGGCTTGAGCAGATCATTGATATAGTTGGAACCTTTGCCGCCTTGTACGCGCTTCACGGCGATGGTCATTGGTTCGCCGGCATAAGGCGAACTGCAGAAAGAGTAGCTGCGATTGACGGTTTCACCGTTTATCTGTAGGCGCAGGGTGGTATATTGCCCCGGGAAATATTGATAATTGACCAAAAGGCTGTCGGGTACTTCAAAAGACACTGACACAGCATCACTGGTTTCTGAAACGACAGATTGTACTTTCAAATGATTGAATTTTGACATTAGGTAAAGTTTGAGGCAAATATACTAATGACCATATTCTTTCCTAATGAAAAGAAAGTGATTTGCTCTGATCATTCTCATATTTGGAGCCGGACTTTTTCTTAGCAGTAGTGTTCGAAGATCTTTGTGAGATGCTCTGCTATCGTAGTGGCGGTATTGCCTTCTATCTGATGGCGCTCTATGAAATGTACCAATTGACCATCTTTGAACAGGGCCATAGACGGGCTGGAAGGAGGGTAAGGCAGGGTATATTCACGGGCTTTGTCCACAGCTTCTTTGTCCACGCCGGCGAAAACGGTGATCAAGTGGTCGGGAAGTTTAGAAGATGATTTGACGGCATTTTTCAATGCAGGTCTTGCTGCACCGGCTGCACATCCGCATACGGAGTTGAATACTAAAAAAGTGGTGCCGGATGCTTCGCTCATAGCAGCATCTACATCTGCTGCTGATGTGAGTTGTTTAAATCCTGCCTCAGTGAGGTCAGCCTTCATGGGGGCTACTAATTCTGCTGGATACATGATATTGTTTATTTATGGTTTTTGATAGTTCTTTATTTCTTGATTCTATTCTTGGTCCTACATGAATCCAAGCTCGAGTTTTGCTTCTTCGCTCATCATATCCTGATTCCATGCCGGTTCGAATACTAATTCGACGACTGCATCGGTCACACCGGATACGGATTTCACTTTTTCTTCCACCTCGCCAGGAAGAGTGCCGGCCACAGGGCAACTGGGTGAAGTCAGTGTCATCACTATTTCCACCACATCTTCTGCCATGACATTCACTTCATAGACGAGCCCCAGTTCATATATATTGACCGGAATCTCCGGGTCAAAGATGGTTTTAAGCATCTCAATGACAGCCTCTTTTATTTCTTCTTTTGTTCTTTGTTCAGACACAATGCGAATTTAGACTAATTCTAAATAAGTAGTATGCCCTTATGGAAAATTTAAGAAAGAGGTTGAATTTTGAAGGTGGAAACGGGTGGAAACTCAATATTCGCTACTCATTATTCGTTATTACTTATATTTGTCCGAAAGCTTACATCATTTGAAAAAGTACTTCACCAAGGCTCTTCTTTATAATATTCTGCTGGCCATAGGAATTACAGTTGTTTTATTGTTTACCGTCAACTGGGGTCTGCGGATATATACCCGCCACGGCCAAACCATGAAGGTGCCTGATGTAAGAGGCAAGAAATATGATGATGCCACAGATCTGCTGGACAAAAATCACCTCGACTATGAGATAATGGATTCGGTGTATCTGCCCGACAAACCCGCCCTGAGTATCATAGAGCAAAATCCCAAGCCTGAGACAGTGGTCAAGTCAGGCAGAACCATATATCTGACGGTCAATGCCGCCAGTGCCCCGCTGTCAGAGGTGCCTGATCTGGTAGGCAAAAGTTCATACAAATATGCTCGTATTCAACTGGAGGGGCTGGGCTTCAAGGTAGGTGAACCGGTCTATAAGCCGGATCCGCATCGCGATGCACTGCTGGGTATGCTGGTCAATGGCAAACCATTGAAGCAAGGCGAAAAGGCAGCAAAGGGAAGTACTATTGTATTGGTACTGGGGCAGGGGCTGAGCAATGAAACGATCAATGCACCCTATCTGATAGGACTGCGCTATGAAGAGGCAGTAGTGAAGATCAGAGAGGAATATCACCTCAGTATCGGTGCCGTGACCACAGCTGATGGTATAAGCGATGCAGACAAAGCACGTGCTTTCGTATGGAAACAGGACCCCTATTATGGCCGCAAGATTCATGTGGGAGAAGAAGTAGACCTCTGGCTAGCCAAGGAAATGCCGGAGAATATCACCATTCACCCCGAATGGTATAATAGCGCTACAATCGATAGTACAAACTGATCAAAATACCTCGCCTATATTGATCGTCAATCCGTTTGATTTGTGCAGGCCGAAGCCATAATCAAAAGTGATATTCGTACCGGAATGTTTATTGAGTTTGACCCGTAGACCCGCGCCCCAGCCAGGCGCAGCAGTAGTGAATTTATTAGAAGGATAGTCAGTAAAGGACTCCACATTTGCAAATATCACCCCACCGAACAGACCATCTTTCAGTATCGGGAATCGGTACTCTGCTTCAAAGTCGATCATATTCTTACCACGAAATCGGGCCTGATTATAGCCTCTACCTGTAGAGCTGATATCATCCCATCCGGTATTGGGCAGGTCCAGATAGGGTGAATGACCATTAAAGGTAAACCAGTCATAATTCCACAGTGCCAGTATGTGTCTTTTATTTTTGCTCAGCGGGATATATGCTCTGAAGTCTCCCTTGAGACTGCCATAATTATTGTCGCTGCCGAGATCCCTGTAGTAATAACCATAAATGATACTGGCATAGAAGCCACCGAGAGGATTGATCGAGTTGCGACGGCTGTCATATTCTATCATAGCCTTAAAACCTGATGAGATAGAGGTAGTGCCACCACCATATTTCTTATAGTCGGTGTTCATGTTAGTGGTCAGCTCTTTGATATTGAAATGGTAATCCAGATCATAGCCCACACCCATATAGAGGTCTCTGACTATATGCTTGAGAGCAGTTTCATGTACCCTCACCAGAAAGTAGTCTATCACATAGCCATCCGAAGGCATCGTATGCCCGCCGAGTCCGAATGTCTCTTGAGGATACTTAATGAACTTATTGTCGCCGATGAAATTCCACTGGTCATCTTTGGTCCATATATTAGGTCCGATGGTAAAGAGTGCCTGATTCAATTGTGTATATGAAAATTCGATAGAGATGTTCGACTGGTTCTGATTATGCTTATCTACATAAAAAGCCAGATTGCCCGATACGATACCTATAGCCTCTGTAGACCGTGTATAGCCCGGAGCAGCGAGGATACTCATATGCAGCTTTTCATCTCTGGTCACAGAGTCAGAAGTCGACATGAGTTTTTTGTGCAGGACCATTTTGACCAGGTCTATCAGGTCCAGCTCTTTGTAGCTCTTAGCCCGCTGGATAAAAGTGTGGTGCGTTGAGTCCTTTTTTACTTCAGGCAGTATGGGCACTACAGGGGCAGCTACAGTAGTTTGGGCAATCAGAATTGCAGAAAAAACTAAGATGATTAAGAGACAATTGAAATGCCTTATGGACAAGATGATATTTTTAAAATGCATGCAAATATCTGAAAATCTAACGGATGATCACATGTATGACGATCCGGTAGATATAACATGCGAATAAGAAAGTTATTTTAAACATATTAAGTCTATTTTGCAGCCGTTAACATAGTTTATCCATACAGCGGCTAATCAGTACTTCTTCTTTGGTTTGCAATACAGATAAAATTTATAGTTTTGGCAATCATTTTATTAAAAACAAAAAACAATGGCTTACCTATTCACATCTGAATCGGTGTCTGAAGGGCACCCGGACAAAGTAGCGGATCAAATATCTGATGCGCTTATTGATAACTTCCTGGCTTGGGATCCATCATCGAAGGTAGCCTGTGAAACACTGGTAACAACAGGTCAGGTAGTACTGGCCGGTGAAGTGAAATCTTCTGCATATCTGGATGTACAAACTATCACCCGCGAAGTGATAGCAAAGATAGGATATACTAAAGCAGAGTATATGTTTGAATCAAAATCTTGCGGTATCCTCTCTGCCATACATGAGCAGTCTGCTGATATCAATCAGGGTGTGGAGCGCAAGAAGAAAGAAGACCAGGGTGCCGGTGACCAGGGTATGATGTTCGGCTATGCGACCAACGAAACTGAAGACTATATGCCGCTCGCACTTGACCTCGCACACAAAGTGCTGATCGAACTCGCAGCCCTGCGCCGTGAGAATAAACAAATAAAATATCTCCGCCCGGATGCCAAGTCTCAGGTCACTCTCGAGTATGATGACAATAACAAACCTGTACGTATCGATGCTATCGTAGTTTCTACACAGCATGATGATTTTGACAAGAATGACAATAAGATGCTCGATCAGATCAAAAAGGATATCGTGAGCATTCTCATCCCGCGTGTCAAAGCTAAATACAAAAAATACGCACACCTGTTTAACGACAAGATCAAATATCATATCAACCCTACGGGTAAATTCGTGATAGGCGGACCGCATGGCGACACAGGCCTCACAGGTCGTAAGATCATCGTAGATACATACGGTGGCAAAGGCGCCCACGGTGGTGGTGCATTCTCCGGCAAAGACCCTTCTAAGGTAGACCGCTCAGCAGCCTATGCTACCCGTCACATAGCTAAGAACCTCGTAGCTGCAGGTGTGGCTGATGAAGTGCTGGTGCAGGTATCATACGCGATCGGTGTAGCGCAGCCTATGGGTATCTTCGTCAATACTTTCGGTACTGCCAAAGTAAAACTGACAGATGGCCAGATAGCTAAAATAGTAGAGAAGGTATTTGACATGCGTCCTTACTTCATCGAGCAGCGTCTGAAGCTCCGCAACCCGATATACAGCGAAACAGCTGCATACGGCCACATGGGCAGAAAGAATGAAGTTGTTACAAAGACCTTCGCCGGACCAAACGGTAAGACTAAGACTGTAAAGGTAGAACTCTTCACATGGGAGAAACTTGACTACGTAGCTAAAGTCAAAGCTGCTTTTAAGATCAAATAAAACAACCTTATAACTAATAAACTCTAAGCCACCTCTATACCGGGTGGCTTTTTTTTGTGACCTCAGCCCAACCTCTCTGGGGGAACACCCCCGATATGACTGATTTCCCGATTCCCATTCCCTTGATTAACCCTATTTAACCAAAAAATAAGTGAATAGTATGTGTATAAATGCAAACAGCTATTTGATTTGTAGAAAAAAAGTGCTTGTTTCGCCCGAAATTTAGGAGAAACAATACCCAACTATGTTCTGGACATTAGAATTAGCATCATATCTCGAAGACGCTCCCTGGCCAGCTACCAAGGACGATCTGATCGACTACGCCATCCGCTCGGGCGCACCTGTAGAGGTTATTGAAAACCTTCAGGAACTGGACGACGATGAAGAACTGTACGAGGGTATAGAGGACATATGGCCGGATTACCCCACCAAAGAGGACTTCTTCTTCAACGAAGAGGAATACTAAAAAAACTAATTGAAATGCCCGCTGATGCGGGCGATTTGATTTTAGGGTAAGCCTCATAATGAGAAATAGTCAACCTTGAGCCTCGGTATATAATTTGAAATATCAGAATAATATTGAATGATCTGATCATGAAACTGGTCAAAGGCATGCTTTAGGTCATGTACACAATTAATAGCAAAATTCACTTCATCTATATCCAGATATTCAGTCTCCTCAAGTGCTTCGCTCAGCAGGCTTTTGTGATTCATTTTGATGTCCATTTCGATATGAGAGATGGGGCCATGCAATGCCTCTGCAGGCAGGCCATACAATTCAAATATCTTTTCGATCACGATCTTTGAGTTTTGAAAATCATATTTATTCGCCTCAAATAAATTGGTACAAGCCAGGTAAGCCAGCGTACTCTTTCGGCCAATATCATTCAGCATATTGATAAGCGATGAGGTGCCGATCAATGGATGCGCGGAGAGCACCCTCTCTCTTGCTATGCCTGACTTTGCTAGGCAATCGAGGTAAAAATCTGCGTGATCATATTCGTCTACCAGATAATGTGTGAGTATATTTTTCCATTTCTCATTTTTGCAATGCACAAGTGCCGTGCCGGTATGCTCAGGTGCAGACCTGACATAGTGATAGGTCTCCAGCAGCAATCCGATCAGCACTTCTTTTCTGAGTGTCTTTGAGGATAGCAGATTGAAAAGTCTGTGGTACCCGATCTGCCTCTGCCACATCACACACGTGTCATTGACCCTGGAGATAAATTCATTTTTCGGAATGGTTTGGGTTCTTTCCAGTGGCTCTTTGCGAATGATACCTAATTCCTCAAAAACGGTTACCACAGAATCAATATCATTAACAGAGATATTGGCCAATGAACTGATCTCTGGAATAGAGTGCCGACCATCGAAATATCTTTTCATATTCAGAAAAGAGTTCCTGTCGCCCATCAATTCGTTCAGCTCAAAATGCTCTGTCCCAACCACAATATGCATAGCCTCTTTGTCATTATTGGCCAGCATGGTGAAATGCCTAAGTCTGGGATATTTTATGGTGTTCATGACCTTGAAAATTTTAGTAAATAAAGATGGGCCAAGGTTCTCCTTAGCCCATCTGAATGAATCAACCACACATAGTAATGGTCGAAGGGCTTCCTTTGAAGTCAGCGCCCTGAAGTCTCTTCACAGAGATCTTGAGGTCTTGCGGGGCGACTATGTGAAGATCTCTTGTCTTGAGATCTTCATCATTCGGAGCACCTTCTACAACACGAACCTTTGTGCCTGGCCTTACCTTTACAACCAGTTCATTTTCATTGTTTGCCATATGACAGAGTTTTTTGGGGTGATGCTTATCTTTTCACTTTTAAGCGATTGTGCCCTGATTGTTATGGATTTCGGGGTTTTTCCTATATGTTAATGAGGCCTGACATGCCAATAAATAATAAATTATTAATTTTGACTATGCAAATGTATTAACAAACAACTCAGACAAACAATACCCGAAAACCGGTATTTTTGTTAAAAGGAAAAAGAGGCTCAGAGAGGAGATGTTTCGGCCTTTACTTGACTGAAGTGATAACTTTAGTGAGGCTTTTAGTTTAATCTTAAAATTGCTATATTTGCATTATACAAGTCATAAATGCACTAAAGTCATATTATACATATAAAATGAAAAATATAATAATAGTGTCAATGTTTAATGCATTAATTTTTAGGACATTAATATTTTTTCAAAAAAGGCATCCATAATGTCAAATATGGATTTTTGAGATGTATAAGTGAAAATAGTTGACAATGGATAATTGACAATTTACAATGAATGGTCAATGAAACATATGGGAAGATAAAATAGCAATGAGGCTTACTGCCTTTTGTTCAGTTCATCTCTGATGCGGGCAGCGCGCTCATAGTCTTCATGCTCGATGGCATGCATGAGGGCATCGTTGAGCTCTTCGTCAGTCATGACAGAATAGTTAGAACTGCCACCCGGCGGGTTGGGTACAGCAGCGGTGAGTTCTTCGATCTTTTTCTCCAGATCGCTCTCTGATGCAGGTGCACCATCGGTATTGGCATCGGCCTCCACACCGGCCTCTTCGAGGATGTTCTCATTGACATAGATAGGACACTCGAAGCGTACGGCCAGTGCCAGTGCATCAGAGGTGCGGCTATCGACCTCGCAGGTCTCTATGGAATTGGAGAAAACAAGGTTGGAATAAAAAACTCCGTCCAGGAGCTTGCTGATATAGATGTATTGAAGTTCTAGAGCGAAAGTATCGCAGACGGTTTTCATCAGGTCATGCGTGAGCGGACGTGATGGTTTCATATTGTCGAGTGCCACGGCGATAGCCTGTGCCTCGAAACCACCGATCACGATAGGCAAACGGCGCGTCCCATCTACTTCACCCAGTACTACTGCGAAAGAGTGTGACTGTGTGACACTATGCGATAGGGCAATGATCTCTAATTCTATTTTTTTCATTGACAACCGAAATATATAAAAAATCCAAGGACCCGAGACGAGTAAAAATTTAAAAGCTCCCGAAATTGTAATTTCTTTGCGCAGAGATAAAACTTCCTCGCGAAAAGTTCATCTTTTTTTGAAATAAATCTCGCTTGATTAAAAATTTATATGCCTGCACATTTTGAGCTCAAACATTTTAAGGAACTGAATATTGATGAACTATATGCCATTATGCGGCTCAGGCAGCGGGTTTTCGTATTGGAGCAAAACTGCGCATTCATAGATAATGATAATCTGGACCAGCCCGGCTGGCACCTCATGTACTATACAGATGACCAGACTCTGGCTGCCTACTGCCGTCTGCTGCCGGAGGGGCTGGCCTATCCTGGCTATGCCTCTATCGGGCGGGTGGTGAGTGAACCCAAACTCAGAAAAGAAGGTTATGGCAGGATACTGATGGCCGAAGCACTGCTCAGATGCCGGGAGCTATTCGGAGACAGTCCGCTCAAGATAGGCGCACAGCTATATCTGAAGCGGTTTTATGAGTCATATGGTTTCACTGCCATAGGTGAGATATATATCGAAGATGATATAGAGCATGTACATATGCTAAGGGGAGACGAGAGACAATAGACCTGAAAAGTGCTGCCTCATTAAATCTCAATCACAAGGCCATCATAGGCTATCTTAACATTGGCAGGCAAGGTGCCTTCCATAGCGGCATGCAGGCCGAACTGGTGGCTAAGATGAGTGAGATAGGCGATCTCAGGCTTCACGTCTTCTATCAGCTGCAGAGCCTCGGCTATGGTATAATGCGAGATGTGATCTTCGGCACGCAGGGCATTTACGACCAGCACTTTTGAGCCTCTGATCTTGTTTTTCTCCTCTTCAGAGATGGTCTTGGCATCTGTGATATAGGTGAAATCCTTGATCCTAAAGGCTCTGACGGGTAGCTTATAATGCATCACTTCGATAGGCATGACAGGGACGTCCTCGACAAAGAAAGGATCAAATCGTACTCTGTGAAACTTGACCTTAGGTGCGAAATCATAGTTGTCAGAACTAAAAGCGTAAGGATACTGCTCACGGATCATGGCCTCGCCCCACTGGTCGCAGTATATCTCAATGATCTTGCCCTGCAAATAGTTGAACGGGCGGATGTCGTCGAGCCCGGCTATATGATCTCTGTGCCCATGTGTGATCAGCAGCCCATCTATGGTTTGAACCTTGTGATGCAGCATCTGATAGCGAAAGTCCGGTCCGGCATCTATCACGAGCACCTTGCCCTCTATCTCTACCATAGCAGAGGTACGGAGCCGGTTGTCGCGGGGATCTTTAGATGTACACACTTCGCAGCTGCACCCGATGAGGGGTACACCGCCCGAAGTCCCTGTACCGAGTATTGTAACTCTCATAAAGCTAATATAGGATTATAGCGATGACAAATTTTTCAAAAAAACATCATCGCCGTATCGTGATCCAATTATTAAAAGCAAAGATCTGTCTGCCACCATTGAAATTTCTTTCGATGAAATTGAGGATGCGGTATTTAGGTTTTTCGTGTTTATAGAGTTCCCTGTTTGGGTTGTTATGTTCTTTACCATAGTCGAGCTGATGCGCCCAGTCAAATCTGGCCATCCAGTCCTTCATCACTTTGGGATGGGTCCCTCTGAATCTGTCCAGTCTGCCCAGCGGCCCGTATTGAAACAGATCCTGTGTGTAGTGCGCCTCTCCGCCTTCTTTGCCGTGATGCATATCATGTTGGATATTACGTTTTTGGGTCATCAGTTCGGGAGGTCTGACCCAGCCGTAGTGATATATCGGCACATCGAGTTCTGCCACCTTCATCTTGCGGTCATCGATACGAAAGGAGATGGCATCTCTGTATGATTCGGCACCGATTCCGTTTCTGATCACGCGTATCTCATGTGCGCACCAGCCATGACTGATCACCTCATGCTCATAGTCACCGAAAAAATGATGATACCAGATCAGCAGTCCTTCCACCTCTCTGTCATCCTGATATTTGAGGCAAGCGGCTTTGATCTTCGGCAGATCATCTTCGTGAATCACTTCATCGGCCTGGAGATAGATACACCAGTCTCCGGTACATTGCTGCAGGGCGAAGGTTGTTTCTTCGCGAAAGATCGCTCCGTCCTTAAATAGCTTTTCATCCCAGACTCGATGAAATATTTTGATCTTATCAGAACCTATCGCCTCTATCTGTGCCAGTGTATCATCGTCAGCATCTCCCGCACCCAGGGCCACGACGAACTCGTCTACCAGAGGCAATAGAGACTCGATACAGGCCCTGATGGGATAGTAGAGCTTGCCTGCATTGCGCACCATAGTGAAACCGCTGATCTTCATTACGGGGCAAAATAAACAACAATAGCTGAATAGCGAACAGGAATAATGAAAAGTGAATAGAAACCGTATCTTGGCCTGGCTAAATTATCGCTAAATAGTATGAGATCATCTAAATTAATTGCCTTTCTTTTTCTGCTCGTCAGTCTCAATGCCGGTGCACAATGCATAGCACCTTATTGGGATCTGACGAAACAGTTTTATGTATATGATAACGGAGACAAAAAATTCATCGAACCGCTGGCACCGGCATCTGTGAAAGTGGGCAGAAATTATGTGGCATTCGTCAATAGTCAGAGCAGCCGCCTGCGCCTCTATTATGCAGGCAAAACCTATACGGTATGTGAGAATGCCGCTGAATATTGGGCTACTGACAACTGGTTCGTATGGAAAAACTATGGCCTGCTCGGTGTGCTCTACAAAAACGAATTGAAAACACTGGACAAACTGGTGCTGGGTGAATACTGGTATGGCGATAGTATCATATCGTGGATGACTACGTTCAATGAGATGAAGGTGTTTTATAATGGCGAAATTCAGACTATAGAGGGACTGCCGATTCAGCAGAAAACAGATGCCGCAGGCAATACCACTTCGAATGCTAAAATGGGAGATAATATTTTTGCTTATGTGGATGGATCGAATCAGTTCAAAGCGTTCTACAATGGCACTGTCACTACCCTTGAGTCATATGAGCCGACCATGTACATGGTAGACAGAGACCTGGTCGTATATCTTGATAATATGAATAATTTCAAGTTCTTTTCGAAAGGCAAAAGCTACGAAACCAATATCAACAGCCTGACCAAATACTGGACCGGCGAGGGATATTTCGTTTATTACACCCTGGGTCGGCAGCTGGCGGTGTGGTATGAGGGCGAAGAGCAAACACTGGCACAGGATAGGCCCAAAGACCTCCTGATCGTGCAGAATGTGATCGCCTACACAGATAAGTCAAACAACTTCTATGTATGGTATAAAGGCAAAACCGAACTGCTCGAAAGGTTCCAGCCACTATCGGTCAAGGCATACAGGGATTTTGTGGTATATCAGGATCTGGATGGACGTCTGAAGGGTTATCTCTTTGGCAAGCAGGTACAGGTCAGCGACCAGATCGTGAATGGCTATGAACTCTATAATGAAACAGTAGCATATTCCCTGCAGCCCGGCGACCATACATTCTGGTGCAGGGGCAATAGCGTCACGGTGTCTGAATAAAAACTCTCAGCTATGGGAAAGAAAATAAAATTTATCGCTACACTACAGGAGGCCACAGTCGGCACCGGCGGTGCATTTGTCTTGTTTCCTTATGATGTGCAGGAAACCTTTGGCACCAAAGGGCGCGTACCGATCAAGGCGACCATAGACGGCGAGCCCTATCGCGGATCTCTGGTCAAATACGGACATCCGCAGCATATATTTCCGGTACTGAAAGCTATCAGAGAGAAGCTGGGAAAAAAGATCGGCGATCCGATAGAGGTCATTCTCGAAATAGACACAGACAACTTTCGTCCCGAGTGATACCTTTGCTGTTCAG
>CAIXBT010000064.1 GCA_903917755.1 uncultured Bacteroidota bacterium | reverse complement strand
CATTCTACTGGCTGATAGTTGATTTTGTTTCATAAGAATATGGTTTTTTAGTTTGCTGATTTTTATTTAGTTATATAGACAATGAAAATAAACAATTAGTCGCAACTGTAAGCATAGAATTTTAATATAGACTTACATGTTCAAAAGCATATGGTTTTTTAATTATGGTGCATTGCCACTACTTTTATTGAATAATAATATTATATAAGTATAATAACTTACCTGTTTAAAGAAATTAACCATAATATGAGTGCCCACTTTTTTGTTAAAAACAAAAACGGCCACCATTTCGGATAGCCGTTTACACGTTTCACAGGTATATTATGAGTTTAGGAATTTGAATTTATTCTACAGAAGATGCTTATTACATACAAATTAGTTGCATTAAGATAAGAAAAAAATTAGAAATGTATAAGCGTGTTTGTTTCGTGTATAAGCGTGCAAAGCTTCGATATATCTGATAATATGATATTTTAGTCTTATGAAAGAAGACCTGTTGCATTTCGTGTGGAAGTACCGATTGTTTGAGCAGTCAAATTTAAAAACAGTGGATGGCGATATCATTGAAGTCATTAATACTGGTCTGTATAATAGTAATGCCGGTGCCGATTTCAGTAATGCGCGTATTCGAGTAGGAGAGGTGCTCATGGTAGGCAATGTTGAATTGCACGTTAATCAGAGCGAGTGGTATCAGCATCATCATGATGAAGACAAAGCATACAATAATGTCATCCTTCATGTGGTCTATGATGACAGCGGAAAACCGGCTCGTACACAAAGCGGCGAGGTCATTCCTGTATTGTGTCTCAGAGATTATATTTCAAAAATTCTTCTGAATCGATATGATCTGCTCAAAGCCAGTAAGGATAAGATACCCTGTAGATCCATCTTAGCGAAACTGCCGGCAGATTTCCCGATGAGATCCTTCTTTGATAGACTGGTGATAGAGCGTCTTCAGTCTAAAGTAGCAATTGTAGAAAACATGCTAAAGGATTCGACGAATGATTGGGATCAGGTGGCATTTCGGATGATAGCGATGTATTTCGGCGGATCAGTCAATAAAGAGCCATTCGGCCAATTGGCCGGATCCCTGCCATTGTCAGTGATACATAAACACAGAGCAGAACCTGATCAGATCGAGGCACTGCTATTCGGGCAGGCTGGTTTGCTCGATGCTGATTTTGATGATGAATATCCGCGAATGCTGAAAAGAGAGTATTCCTATCTTCGGAAACTTCATTCGCTGAGGCCAATGGAGTCTCAGTCCTGGAAATTCTTCCGCGTCAGACCTGTCAGTTTCCCAACTATCAAAATTGCTCAGCTTGCAGCCTGGCTGACGATGCAAGCACATCCTTTCAATACAGTGCTAACATGCAGATCGATCTCTGACCTGCGAAAATTGTTTGGCATCAATGTAAATCCTTATTGGGAGACACATTTTCAGTTTGATAAACCTGTAAGTCAAACAAAGATATCTTTGGGTAATATGCTTACTGATGTACTTCTGATCAACGCCGTAGTGCCGCTATTATTCAGTTATGGACAATACAAAAGTGATGAAAGTATCTGCCAGCGATCTCTGGATATGCTCAGCGAAATATCAGCAGAGGATAATACTATCATCCGAATGTGGGATTCATTGGGCATCGGAGCAGAGACTGCCAATGATTCGCAGGCTCTCATTCAGTTGTTCAATCAATATTGCTCCGCTCAGAAGTGTCTGAGTTGTCAAATAGGTCATAAAATTCTCAGTCGTGAAAGTTCATTGCTTACCTGATGACTTTAACATAAGATCGGTCAGATTTATTTCAGAAAGCATTATATTCGCAGTATATGAAATTAGATACATTTAAGTTTTTAGTAGAGTATAATGCTTTTGGGGTTTGTAGCCGCGCAGGTGAGCGTCTGGGTATGCCGATCAAAAACATCAGGCTCTTCTTTATCTATGCATCATGCCTCACTATCGGCTCTCCGCTTATTGTATATATGATACTTGCATTCTGGCTGAAACTCAAAGACTATGTCAAGGGCAGCCGCAATCCAGTGTGGGATTATTGAGCCAGACAAGAGATTGGAGATGTGAGACAAGAGATAATACAAGATTTCTATTGGTCTAATATCTTAATGTTATTGTCTTATTATCCGTTCAGCTTTTTATAGTCAGCGAGGAATTTCTCTAGGCCGATGTCGGTCAGTGGATGTTTGAATAATCCCAGTATAGATGATAGTGGGCATGTAGCTATATTCGCACCGGCCTCAGCACACTGAATGATATGCAAAGGACTGCGGATCGATGCTGCCAGCACTTCTGTCTCATAGCCATGAATATTGTATATGTTGACGATCTGACTGATCAGTTGTATTCCTTCATAGCCTGCATCATCCAGACGACCTATGAATGGAGATACCATTGTGGCACCTGCCTTAGCAGCCAGAAGCGCCTGTCCGGCAGAGAATACCAGTGTGCAGTTTGTTTTGATGCCATTATCAGTGAACCATTTGATGGCTTTGATACCGTCTTTGATCATTGGCACTTTCACCACTATGTTAGAGTGAAGGGCCGCAAGTTTTTTACCTTCTTCGATTATTCCTTTGAAATCTGTAGATATTACCTCTGCACTCACCGGACCTGATACGGTCTCACATATTTTTACATAATGTTTGATGATATTGTCATGGCCGCTGATGCCTTCTTTGGCCATCAGAGAGGGGTTAGTAGTGACTCCGTCTAGTATACCGAGGTCTTCTGCCTCTTTGATCTCTGCAAGGTTGGCCGTGTCTATAAAAAATTTCATTAATTGGGATTTTTGTGCTGCAAAGTTACCGTTTTATCTTATATCAGTTCTTTAGTATTTATGAACATGATATCCTCTTTTGTGAGGTGAAAATCAATATGGGATTTTTTGGGGGAAAACAGAAGGGGAAAAGAAAAAAAAGTAGGGCAAGTTACTCATGTCGCACCGCTCAACCGCTTACCCTTGCTTCGTTTCCGATCTGGGGGAGTGAGCAGGAGCTGGTCGCATAAGGCTCGCCCCGCCGCGAATATAGTAATTTGTGATTTACCTCAAAGAATCGCTTAGGTTTTTTTAAAATTTTGATTCAGATTTTGGCTTACTTCCTTTGGTCCTTATGTAATATGTGAAACGCAGGCCTCCGTTTCCGGAAAGATTAAGCCCATATGTCATTACATTATTGTCAGTGGCGCTTGTGATGGATGTATATGTTGACACCGGGTTATTGGAACCTGAATTTTTAGTGATATTAGTTACATACCTCTGCCCCTTGGTGATAGAGGTGGTAAATCCCACTCCGGCATCTATACCGATGGCAAAGTTTTTTGCAAAAAAGTAATTCACTCCGCCTACCAGAGAGAGCCCCAATGTGTTTACTATCGGCGTTTTCGTCATTGTATTGGTATAGTGGTCATAATTAAGTCCTGCATTGTCATAGATGTTTTGGGTCTGAATAGTTTGAAAATTAACACCTGCGGAGAAAAGGCCACCAACGAAAGGATCAATGTTACTTTTTGTATTGAAGTGTTTTAGTAAAGAGATGTTTGGTGTGATACTGATCGATCCTGTTTTAGTTTCATTATAGGTATAGCCGCTGATGTGATTGCCGGAACTGATATAAATGGAATCGCTATTGCCAGTTTTATTGTCGGTCTGTGTAAAACTTAATAATAATCCACCTCTAACTTCGAGGCCTTTATTCAACCATCCCGAAAAGCCTAATTCCTGATTTAACGTTCCACCGTAACTTATCCCATACTGCAATCCAAAAGAATTGGCTTCGGGTTTATTGTCCTGAGAGTATGAAGTGAAGAATAGTAGAGATAGAAAGGCAATGATCGAAAGTGATTTTTTCATGGTAAAAATTTATGGATGAATAATAAGCAAATGTATGATCGCAGCCATTGCATATATTGTAATTACTGTTAATAAATAGAATGCGGTTAAGATCGGAGAATAGCATTGTAGACCTTTCTATCGATATGCCGGGCTCCCATACTTGCCAGATGTGCTGTATGCAGCTGGCAGTCTATGAGTTTATAACCCCTTTGGCAAATGTAGATGAGCGCCATCTTAGATGCATTGGGCATGAGGCTAAACATGCTCTCGCCACTGAATACAGAACCACTCTCTACTCCATATAGTCCACCCGCCAGTATATCACCCTGCCATACTTCGACAGAGTGTGCTATCCCTCTTTCATGCAGGGCCACATATGCATCGATCATGTCTGCTGTGATCCATGTGCCTTTCTGGCCTTGTCGTTTGATAGCAGAGCACTGTGTGATCACCTGAGTGAAGGCTTGGTCCCAGGTGATCCGATACTTATCAGATCTGATGAGACGCTCCATGCTGCGTGAGATATGAATCTCATCAGAGTAGATCACAAATCGTTCATGCGGACTGTACCATAAGATCGGCTCCCCTTCAGAGTACCAGGGAAAGATACCCTGCTGATAGGCGAGGATCAATCGCTCTGCAGACAGGTCGCCACCTATGGCCAGCAGACCATCCTCATCTGCCCGATTCGGGTCTGGAAATACAAGAGAGTCATTCAGCAAAAAGACCATACCGCAATTATATAAACATTGCTCTATGCAGAGAAATATTCTTGTTGGATATCCAGAATCACATTTTCTCTCAGAGGTTTGACCCGAAATCCTGTCACCAGATCTGCAAATTGTTCGGTAGCAAGAGCTCTATCATCAGGATTCAATGAACCGGTGAGCATGAATATCCTGATATCTTTTTTGCGGTCATGTAGGTCCGGCACCTCGCGTAGTTTGGCCAATAGCTCAAATCCGTTCATAGCAGGCATATTGATATCGAGAAAAACCACCTGCGGTAGCGGAGCGAGTGTACTGTCTTCAGCAGAGATGCCGTTTTGAAGTAGTTCCAAAGCATCATGACTGCTGGAGATGCTGGTCAGTTTACATTTGATGCCTGAACGACCTATTATGAGTTTGTGAAAATGATTGTCTGCATCGCTATCATCTATCAATAAGATGTATTCCAATTTGTTCATACGACTGATTTACGTTTACAACGTATTTAGCCCGGTAGTTTGAAATAAAATATGCTGCCTTGACCCGCTTCGGATTTGACCCATATTTTACCACCATTCATTTCGACTATTTTTTTGCAAGTGGCCAGACCTATACCGGTCCCGGAATATTTATTTTGATTGTGCAGCCTCTGGAATATTACAAATATCCGAGCGAAAAATTCTTTGTCAATACCGATGCCATTATCTTTCACCATGAATATCCAATATCCACCATCTCTCTCAGCAGCTATCTCGACCTCAGGTGTCACATCAGCTTTTCTGTATTTTATGGCATTCGCCAGCAGGTTTTGGAACAATTGGATAATCTCGGTTTTGCAGGCTAAAATGGCAGGAAGCGGATGTACGGTAACCTTTGCCTGATTTTCCTTGATGAGCAGGTCCATATCTGTCAGTACATCCTTCATTATTTGTGCACAATCCACTGGTTCTACCACTCGTTTCTTTCCGATCCTCGAATACATCAGCAGGTCTTTGATCAGGACCTTCATTCTTTCTGATGCGGTGACGATATAGTTCAGATAGATCGTTGATTCTTCATCCAGTGTACCTTTTTGTTTTTGCTCCAGTTCATAAGCGAAATTAGTGATGGTGCGGAGCGGCTCCTGAAGGTCATGCGAAGCCACATAGGCGAATTGCTCCAGATTGTTGTTGCTTATCTCTAGTTTTCGCGCATATTCTCGCAGTGCCTCGTGGTCACGCTTTTTGTCGGTAATGTCCCTGATCGCGGCAGAGACCCACATACCTTCCTCGGTCTCCATCGGGCTGAGACTTATCTCTACCGGAAACTTCTCACCATTTTTTCTTCTGCCATACAGTTCAAGTCCGATCCCCATACTGCGTACTTTAGGGTCGGCAAAGAAACCCTCTCTGTGTTTAGCATGATGTGTGGAAAATTGCTCCGGTATCAGTATCTCAACCTTGTTGCCGATCATCTCTTCACGTTTATACTGAAACATTTTCTCTGCCTGAGCATTGACCAGTCGGATCACTCCTTCGCGGTTGGCTATCACCATTGCGTCGGGTGCAGACTCAAGCAGTTTTTTGAATTTATTTTGAGCTTTCCCAAACTCGTCGGCCATGTTATTTATGGAAGTCGCAAGTGTACCTATCTCATCACGTGAATAGACGATCGCTTTATCATCAAAGTCACCCTGGGCCAAAGATTTTGTGGATCTGAGGATCTCCGTCAGCCCGCGTTGAATAGATCGGCTCACAGAGAATGCCAATAGCAGGCCGCTGATCTCTACGGTGAGTGCCACAGCGAATAGTAGCTTGAGGATGATGTTTTCCAGCCACCTTGATCCCTCACCGAGGGCATATGAGAAATTGTCTTCCAGCACGGTCAGTTTTTCATTGGTCAGTTGTACATCTGAGCGAAGAGAGTCAATGACTTTCTCATTTGGCGATGGGGATGTGATTTCTTTATGCAAACTCTCTCCTACGGGCAGCAGGTTTGTGATCTCAGGGTCAGCCTCGGCCCAGTATCCGATGGCTTTGCTGAGATAATATATATTGTGAAACCGGAGCATAAGATGGATCATGCCATCGATATCTTCCTCATTGTTTCGTCCCTCCAGAAAACCCTGCCGGGCACCTTCCATATCAGGGATCGGTTTGAGCATTGCTACACGGGCTTTGTGATCGCCGAGTGGCACTTTCATAAAAGTCAGGAAACTTTGATAATCGGCTTCATTATGAGAGTAGCTATATTTCTGCAAATGATAAACACCGTCTTTCTGGCCCTTGGACCAGAGGCCCTCACCCTCTACATAGGCACGGACAGATGAGAGGGTACCAACGGCGAACCATAGGGTCACTAACTCTACCAGGATCAATGTAGCCATTATGCCTACAGTGAAATATAGTTTTTGTGCAATAGGTATATCCCTGAACCACTGCAAGCCAAGACGTTTTTGCATATATCAATTATTTAAAAAAGAGGGGGATTTTAATGTATAGATATTTGGATGTCAATCCCAATGTCTAATAAAATAAAGATAAATGAAAATGTTGTAGAAAGCAATATATCGGCACAATAAAAATGTTGTTTATATTGAAGTTGTTTAAACTTTTATGGTTCTGAGTAAAATTATGGTAAAAGCAATCAAATGCCAAGATCTCCAATGGATGTCATTTGTTTCAAACCTTGTGAGTAGCGTTTTAAAGCCGT
>CAIXBT010000063.1 GCA_903917755.1 uncultured Bacteroidota bacterium | reverse complement strand
GAAGCATTGAGCATAAATCCCGCTGAAATGGAAAGAAGAAGTAATATTTTTTTCATTGTTTTTGTTTGTTTTTTATTTTACTCAAAATAAGGTAATAAATCGCTATTTGTCAAAACCGTTTTCATAAAAATACGCAACCTGATGTTTATCATATCACAAAAAAATGGGGAATGACATGCATTCCCCATTGTAAAATATGATTCAGATAATATTTATCTTACTATAAACTGTTTTACTGATCTGTTATCTCCTGTGTTGATAATCAGGAGGTAGGCTCCAGCTGACACATTGCCTAGATCCAGAGGGATCTGTTTAGCACCCATCACATCCAGATTTTGAGTCATGATCACTCTGCCTAGCTGATCCAATACTGACATGCTACCGTTCACACGAGTAGATGAGGCTATGCTCACAGTGAAATTGCCCTGGTTTGGATTTGGATAGATATTGAGGTTTATTCCTTCTGTGACCTCAGTGATACCTGCCGGATAGCAGACATTCAGAGCATAAGGGAATTCGCGTGTGAAAGTCGTAGCCATACAGGTGTCTTTGTAACCGATCACAGGGAATGTACCATGTCCGCAGCCTATACCAGAGATAGTAAGATTGTATGTGCCGGCAGCAGTCACGTTGCCGTTCACTGTACCTGAGAATACCGCACAGGCGAATGATGATCTCGGCAACCATGTGGTCAATACCGGATTGCTCACGCTTGTGATACCTGCAGGGTAGCCACTGATGGTGTTGATCTCTATTGAGTCAACGTATACTTTGACAAGGTTCGGAGGCAGTTGAGAAATAAAATCACTTCCATCCAGTGAGTCAGGCACCTGAATATTCACCTGACCTGTGAATGGTACTCCTGTCACGATACAAGGCAATGAGGCAGGATAAACCCTCGCTCCACCTACGAAAGCAGCGCTGTCTACGGTACATGCACCGGAGCCGTTGCATACATTGAGGCTGTAATTGAAATAAGAAGAAAGGCTGCCGCTGACGCATGAGTCTATGTTAAAAGTAAACACCATGCCATGCACGCAACCCCTGCCATAGATACCTATAGGGAAGTTGCCCGGAGCTACGTTAGTAGTACCTGAGAATACTGCGCAGCCAAACTGGCCGCCATGCAGCCATACCGAATCGCCGGGATGAGTGGTAACGTTGATACCGGCAGGAGCACCTGTGATACTGTCGATACGCATAGAGTCTATATGCAGATAGTAAGTATTGGCAGGTACTGCAGATACAAAAAGATGCGCATCTACCGAGTCAGGTATCCTGATACTCACAGTACCTGAATATGGATGACCCTGAAGTATGCATGGGAGATTTGGCGGATATACATACACACCTGCGGTGAAGGCACTGGTATCTGGAGTACATACAGTAGAAGGAGCGCAAACACTAAGTGTATAGGTGAAATAAGCAGGTAGTAGACCACTAATGCATGAGTCTGCCACATGATGTGTCAGCTGTACATGGAAGCAGCCATGACCAGCCACCCCGAGAGTGTAGTTTCCTATAGCAGCACTGGTAGAACCTGACACCTGCACACAGCCAAACTGACCGGGATATAGAAATACATTACTGCCGGGATTGATAGTCGTAGAAATGCCTGATGGCAAGCCTACTATACTATCCAGGGCGATAGAGTCTATATGTACATAGTAGAAACCAGCCGGATAGGTACTGTCAAAAAGGTGTGCATCTACTGAATCCGGTATACGTATACTGATCGTACCGGAATAAGTGCTGCTCTGTGTGATACAAGGCAATGAAGATGGATATGCAAATGCTCCGGCGGTGAAGTGACTCGTATCCGGCGTACATACCTGCGCGGAAACGGCTGACACCAGTCCAGTGAATAAGGTTAAAAGAAGTAATAACTTTTTCATTGTTTATTTTAGTTTGTTATTTAATACTGTGCTAAAAATAAGGAAATAATAGAATATTAATCATATACTGAGTTCATTAGCTTTAAAATTCACCCAGTACGATTATATTAACATTTCACTCCTTACGAAAGCTGCCCCACCATATCGAGAGGGTTCACCCATTTGTCAAAATCTTCTGCAGCTACATAGCCCAGATCGATAGCTGTTTGTTTTAGCGTTTTGCCTGATTTGTGAGCAGTCTGTGCTATCTCGGCAGCCTTATAATATCCAATATATGGATTGAGAGATGTCACCAGCATCAGCGAGTTGTATAGATTGTTCTGGATATTGGCTTCGATCGGCTCGATACCTTCTGCACAGTGATCATTAAACGACATACAGACATCTCCTATCAGTCTGGCTGAATGAAGGAAGTTATATATCATGACCGGTTTGAAAACGTTCAGTTCGAAATGACCTGTGGCACCGCCTATATTAATGGCTACGTCATTTCCCAGTACTTGTGCTGCCACCATCGTCATCGCTTCGCATTGAGTAGGGTTGACCTTGCCCGGCATGATCGATGAACCCGGTTCATTATCCGGAATGTGTATCTCACCGATACCGCAGCGTGGTCCTGATGCCAGCAGACGGATATCATTGGCTATTTTCATCAGCGAGCAGGCCACAGTTTTCAATGCACCATGCGATTCAACTATTGCATCATGTGCCGCTAATGCTTCGAATTTATTTTCTGCTGTGATGAATGGCAGGCCTGTCAGAGTAGCGATGTGTTTTGCGACATTGACTGAATATCCCGGAGGGGTATTGATACCTGTACCTACTGCAGTGCCCCCTAGTGCGAGCTCTGAGAGGTGCGCAAGGGTATGCTCGATGGCGCGGATGCCGTGATCCAGCTGAGATACATATCCCGAGAGCTCCTGGCCTAGTGTAAGTGGTGTAGCATCCATGAGGTGTGTACGGCCTATCTTGACTATGTGCATATAGGCTTTAGATTTCGCAGCGAGCGTATCTCTGAGTTTTTTGAGACCGGGAATGGTCACATCAGCGAGGATCTTATAAGCTGCGATATGCATAGCCGTCGGGAAAGTATCATTAGATGATTGGGATTTGTTTACATCATCATTTGCTTTAATAACAGGTTCACCCTCACCTATTTTATATCCAGAAATTACTTG
>CAIXBT010000062.1 GCA_903917755.1 uncultured Bacteroidota bacterium | reverse complement strand
TAGAGGTCAGGAGTGTCTAGCGTTTTTCGCGCAGGTCCTTGCTATGGTTTTGTGAACCAGATTTGTCACTTTGGAAGGATTCTCGTCATGGTCTTTGTTGACCAATAGTTCTTTGTGAACCAAAAAAATAGGACGAATTTCAACCCACCGCTCATGGCACTTGCAAAATCCACCAGCCCGGTTTCGAACAAAGATCCATTTGCGATTAGTGTAAAAGATAAAACGACAGCAATTGGCCCCTTTTCTAAGAGTTTGCCGACCCAAATAAAGAGACCAGCAAAGATAAGACACTCAATTACCAGGGATGCAAAGCCATTCCATATGATTCCTTCCGCTATCATCCCTTGAGCCAAAGAAACGCTGCTGAGTCTTGATCCTGGAATACTCACGTTAGTAACAGATTGATTCCAAATTTGGCCAAATGACAACGAATATCTTCCCGAACTAGGGTTCCATTCCAAAGATTTCAAAATATAGATCAACCATGATTTACCACCCCCAAGGGCTCCGGAACCAGCAAAATGGGCATCAGTCACTCTAGCAAACTGATCAAATCGAATCGCCATTGATGACAACGGTTTCAGATAGAACGGAAACTCACCACTAAATCTCGTTTCATATTCGTAAGCAACAGATCCTAAATGTCTGACCTGCAATAAATAGAATAGTGGTGTTGATGCACCAGCGATAGAAATCCCGACTGCTGTTTTCTTTAATATTTGACCTTCAGAAGCCCAAATAGAAAGAGTCGCAAAATAGGTAACAAGTGGTACCAACAGGACTCCTTTAGTGTTTCCAGATTGTATTGAAACCAATAAAGTGCCAAACGTTCCAAGTAGAATAATCGAAACATTTTTTTGTTGAGAAAATTTCAAATCTTTCCGCTTCCAAAAATACGTGCTAAGTATCACCGGGGGGAGAGATGCGATGGATTTGGAGATAGGATTTTGATAATTTGTTTGTTCAATAAATAGTGCAACCAAACCGCAAACTTCCCCCATCATTATGAATCTGAAATAATTGACCGATGCACTTTTTAAATGTGGTACTGCGAGGGGCCGACTTTCTTTAAAAATAAAGATGAGTATTGGCATGCAAAAAATGAAACACCCTATAATTATGGGAAACATAATTTCGCGAAAATGTGTTTGGTTCTGCCCAATGCGGAAATCATAAATTACACTGTCTATATTGTGATCTCTAGAATATAGGAACATGAGGGGTCTAATGAAGAAACTTAACATCCAATATCCACCTAATAATAAAAGTATAAACTTCAATCCTGATCTAGCTTTAGAAGCAATATAGATTAAAAGAACTATGTCACATATAATTCCAACCATTAGGAGATTTTCCATCAGGTAACAATCGTAAGACTTCGCGAAATGACTTCCGCCAATCGTCTATTTGCTATTTCATCGGCAAAAACTTCATTAAAAAACTGAATTGAACTTGCATGGAGGAAGGGAAAATCCCAGGTCTGCGATGAGAGAATTGCAGTAGCAAATTCAAAAATAAAATTTGGACCTTGCGAAACGTATGTGCCTGTGATTCCCTCGTGCACATATTCGATTGATCCATCGGTTTTGGAACATATCAATGGCAATCCAAAACTCAACGCTTCCAAAGCCGCTAATCCAAGGCCCTCTTCATGTGAAGTTTGCAGAAAATAAGAAGCAGAAGCAATGTGGCCATTTCTGTCAGCATCAGAAAGATTTGCATACACTCTAATCGGACAGTGGGGGGTTAGTTGATTCAAAAGATCTTGATCCTTTTTTGAAAAAGACCCCCAACCGATAACTCGTAGTTCTGGTAATTTGCTGTTTGAATCGAATGCCTGCTTATAAGCTAGAAAAAGCCTATCCCACCCCTTTCTAGATTCACCGAATCTTCCAACAGATATAAAATGTCCAGCTACATGGGGTTGACCTGAACCCATCAATTCTGGCGCGTGTGATGCGACACCGGGATACCACTTTTCAGTTTGAAATCTTGATCGATTAGAAATCCATGCATGCATTCTTGAATTCTCAACCAAAAAGAGAAAATTCGATCGAACTACTTTCCATTCCTGAAAAGCGAGAATTGGACGCTGTAAAATTAAAATCGTTTTCTTCAAGATGTTCATTGAATGATACTGTGATTGACGTTCCCAAATTAATCTTGTCGCACATTGAACAATCACCGGAGTCTTCGTTTTAGGAACTACATTCGCAAACTGCAAAAACCCGGTCACGACTATGACTAAATCAAACTGATTAAAGAATTTCTTTAGTTCCCGTCTCTTTCGATATCGCAAGGCTTCTAATTCTGACCCTATCGACCCGACTCTGATTAAAGGTATTCCCAGGAATAACTCATCGGAGGTAACCAGCTTATTTCGATATGTCATCGGGCGGGATAAAGCAATCGAGTGTTTGTCATAAACTGTGTTCGAAAATGAAACAACTTTCATATCATGGTCTCTTCCTTTTAGAAGAAACTCCAAAATCTTAATGGCAACTTTGTGGACTCCGCCAGGCCTCTCAACGTTGAAGCCAAAAGTGACAATGGCTATCTTCATATATACATTTCCACAAGAGTTCGCGGCATCCTTAGCATGTACGTAATTGTATTCATGTTATTCCTAGGACTCGATAGAGATGTTCAAATATCACGGCTATATTGGGTATTTACCCGAGATAGCTTCAATGAGAGCTAGGAATATGAAGAAAGCATAGATTCTTAGTCCAAGATTTGAT
>CAIXBT010000061.1 GCA_903917755.1 uncultured Bacteroidota bacterium | reverse complement strand
GCTGAAGCCATCTCTCCATGTAATCTTTTTTCCTTCATCGTAAGTACGCCCATTATAGGAAATTGGTACTTCAAATATTCTAATTTTTAATGCTGAAACTTTAGCTGTTACTTCAGGTTCAATTCCAAATCTAGATTCCCTAATGTCTAAAGACTTAGCGATATTAATTTTCATGACTTTAAAACAGGTTTCCATGTCAGTAAGGTCAATATTTGTAAAAATGTTTGAAAGTGTAGTTAAAAAGTTATTTCCAAGACGGTGCCAATAGTAAAGAACTCGCCGTGAAGTCGATGCTAAAAATCTTGACCCAAAGACAACATCCGCCTTATCATCTAACAATGGTTGCAAAAGAATGGCATATTCTCTTGGGTCATATTCCAAATCTGCGTCTTGGATAAGAACGAAGGGCATTGTTGCTTCTGAGAACCCTAGAGATACGCAGAAGCCCTTACCCATATTTTTGCTATTTTGCAGAAACTTAACTCTTGAATCAACTACTGTATTTATTAACTGCGGCGATTTATCATTTGATTTATCATCGATGACAATAACTTGGCCAACTTGAGGCTGATTTAGAACAGAATTTAGCAGTGTGACGATTGTATCCTCTTCGTTAAAACAAGGAATGATTACGGAAAGAACTTGTAGCGACATATTTATCGAACTTCTGTGCTTTGACTAAAATACTGAATTGTATTTTCAAGTCCTACACGTCTAGGAACTAAAGGGCGCCATTCGAGAATTGACTTTGCGTTAGATATATCTGGCTCACGTTGTACTGGATCATCAGCAGGAAGTTCTCGAAAGACCAGTGAAGACTTTGATTTCGTAAGCGCAATAATTTCTTCCGCCAATTCAATCATAGTAATCGGTTCTGGATTTCCAATGTTAATTGGTTGATATACTTTTTCAGTAAAAAATAGTTTAAAAATTCCGTCGATTAGATCGTCGACATAGCAAAAACTTCGAGTTTGAGAACCGTCACCGTAAATCGTAATATCCTTATTGCCAAGTGACTGCACGATAAAGTTGCTTACGACTCGTCCATCGTCTGATGCCATACGTGGACCAAAAGTATTGAATATGCGTGCAACACGAATGTCGGTGTTGTATTGGCGATGATAATCAAAAAAGAGCGTCTCAGCCGCGCGTTTGCCTTCATCATAGCAAGCTCGGATTCCGATTGGGTTGACTCGGCCCCAATAAAATTCTGGCTGTGGCATTAATTCTGGATTGCCATAAATTTCAGAAGTAGAAGCTTGTAAAATTCTGGCACCAGTTCTCTTTGCTAACCCAAGCAAATTAATAGCTCCATGCACCGAAGTTTTAAGAGTTTGAACGGGGTTCTTTTGGTAGTGTCTCGGGGAAGCGGGACAAGCCAAATTAAAAATTCCTTCAACTTCAACATAGAGCGGCAATGTTACGTCATGCCTGATAACTTCAAATTTTGGATTCCCTATTAAGTGATGAATATTTTTCTTGTTGCCCGTATAAAAATTATCTACACAAATTACCTCATGCCCATTAGCGAGCAGCTTTTCGCATAAGTGCGAGCCTAAAAATCCGGCTCCTCCCGTCACAAGAATCTTCACTGCTCCATAATACACGAAATATTTACGTGCCTATTTGGATAAGGTCTGTGTCTTTGACTTGGATACATCTTAGGGAGAGGAATCCAAATAGACTAAGTTTGATTTTATTCAG
>CAIXBT010000060.1 GCA_903917755.1 uncultured Bacteroidota bacterium | reverse complement strand
ATAGGAGCAAGATGGGAGTATTTCAACAGAGATGCAGGAGATAGCCTCCACTCCAGAGTCAATATCCTGCAGGATCTCAAGTATCCACTCGGAAGAATAGGTGTGAACTATCAGGCTGCTGAGGCTACATTCCTTAGAGCATCCGGCGGTATGGCGTTCCGTTATCCTTCTTTGGCTGAGTTATTCGTTCAGACCAGAGTCGGCCCGCTGGGTATCTACAACAACCCATTGCTGAAACCTGAGAAAGGCTATAGCGCAGAAGTGGGTATCAAACAAGGATTCAAGATCGGTAATAACTGGTATGGATATGCTGATGTGGCCCTATTTGCCAACTACTATAACAATATGATGGAGTTTACCTTCGGTCAGTTCGGTCCGAAATCTCAGTGGAATAATTCAGCGCTGAATTACGGTCTGGGCTTTGCTTCGCAGAATGTGGGTAACACCAGAATACTGGGTAGTGAGTTGACTGGTGCTATCCAAGGTAAAGTGGGCAACTGGGAAATCGGCCTGGTAGTCGGATATACTTATATCGACCCTCGCAACCTAAACTGGAATGACAAACTGACCATGACCAATACTGAAGGTGATACCATCAGACCACAGGTAGACGTACTGGGCGGTCTGGCTCACCTCAGACCATATAATGATGCTAACCACGATCCTAAAACCAACCCGGATTCATCATTCCTGACATACGGCATGACATCTTCATCTAAAGATAACCTCCTGAAATACCGTCCCAGAAATCAAATGAAGATCGTATTTACCCTGAGCTACAAGAAATGGGACCTGAACGTGGATTACCAGTATCTGGGCTATCAGGAAAACATAGACTATGCATTCGTGAGTCCTCTTTTTGCTAATGAGTCAAGTGCATTCAAAGGCCTGATAGCATATCGTGCCATCACTGATGCCAAAAAGCTCAAAGGAGATAACATATTAAACATGGCATTAGGATTCAAACCTATCAATAAGTTCAAGATAGCCGTGATCGTCAAAAACGTGATCAATACACAATGGATGTCCCGACCAGGACAGTTTCAGGCTCCGAGAAACTACACCTTGCAGCTTAGCTATACTTTCTAAAGAAGTATCACATACAATCATAAAAAATGCCCCGTACGCTTAGTATCGGGCATTTTTATTTATAGCAAAAGAATTAAAAGCGTTTCCTGAGTTTATCGACCAGCCTGCGCACAGAGCCGATCGGAACCTGTGCCCACATCCGCTCATGAAAATAGTATAAAGCGACCTTAGTGAGGATCTCATAGCCGCCTATCTTGAGCCCTGTCAGACCATTGCCGGTATATATCCAGGCCCACATAGCAGTATCAAGAGATCCTATAGTGCGCCAGGTGACTGCCTTGATGATTGAGACATTGCTGACGAGCGCCTTTCTACCTACGAAATATACCCAGGCTCTCTCATGCAGATAGTAGAGTCCGATCTTTGATACGAAATCTGTAGATCCTATCTTGAGTGACACGCTGAAATCTCCTGTCTGGAGAAAAGAAATGATCGTGGTATCCAATGTACCTACCAGCCGCCATGAGAAAGCCTTGACGGCGCTTCGATAGCTTGATTCGGCGAGTGGTTTGTTAGATTGATTTTCCAAGTGGGAAATTTACAGATTTACGGAATTACAGATTTACGATCTTTCCCTTTCTGCAAATTGTATTAATTATTAGTTATTCATTATTCACTACTTGCCGTACTGCTTAGCATAGTAACTCTGATAGTCACCACTGGTCACGCTGTTCAGCCATTCATCATTGCTCAGATACCACTCTATCGTTTTGTCCAGACCCTCTTCGAATGTGACAGAGGGTGTCCATCCCAGTTCGTTCTTGATCTTAGATGCATCTATAGCATAGCGCTTGTCATGTCCCGGACGATCCTTGACATAAGTGATCAGTTTTTCCGATTCACCTTCTGCCCTGCCGAGTTTTTTGTCAGCGATCTTGATGAGCAGTTTGATCAGATTGATATTTTGCCATTCGTTGAATCCGCCTATGTTGTATGTCTCACCCAGCTTGCCTGTATGAAAGACCACATCGATAGCGCGTGCATGGTCTACCACCCAGAGCCAGTCGCGGGTGTATTTGCCATCACCATAGACAGGCAGTGGTTTATTGGTTTTGATATTATGGATGAATAGCGGTATCAACTTTTCGGGAAACTGATTCGCACCATAGTTGTTTGAGCAATTAGTGATCACCACAGACATATTGTATGTATTGTGATATGCCCTTACGAAATGATCCGAACTGGCCTTAGATGCAGAATACGGAGACTGCGGATCATAAGGTGTAGTTTCGAGAAAGAATCCTTCATCTCCCAGCGATCCATATACCTCATCGGTAGAGACATGATAGAAACGCTTATCGGCAGGGAGTTCTTTATCTTTATTACAACCCCACGCGTGTTTAGCAGCGTTAAGCAGATTGACCGTACCGATCACATTGGTCGTGACAAACTCGAGCGGATTAGTGATCGATCTGTCTACGTGGCTTTCGGCAGCGAGATGTATGACACCGTCCGGCTTTTCCTCTTTAAAAAGGTTATTGATAAACTCCGCATCCGTTATATCGCCTTTGATGAATGTATAGTTCGGAGCATTCTCTATATCCCTGAGGTTTTCGAGATTTCCGGCGTAGGTCAGTTTATCGAGATTGACGATCTTTACATCAGGATATTTGTTTACAAAGAGCCTCACTACATGAGAACCAATGAAACCTGCACCACCTGTTATGAGTATCTTTTTCACCTTTTATTATTTTTTATAATGACCAATATTTGAGGTCTTTGATCTGATTTCTCTTATCGCCCTTGATGTCTACCAGTATTCCGTCCGGTTTCAGCATGGCTTTGAAATATGCTTCATCATAATCTGCAAATTTATCATGGTTCACGGCCAGTATCACGGCATCATAGTCCTTAGCAGGTGTAGTGATGAAGTCGATACCATACTCATGATGAAACTCCTCGCTGTCTGCATACGGATCTGTGACCTCTACCTGTACGGAAAAATCTTTCAGAGCCTTGATCACATCTACCACTTTTGAATTTCTGATGTCAGATACATTCTCTTTGAATGTGGCACCCATGACCAATACTTTGGTATGAGCTATTTGCTTATCGAGCTGAATGAGCTGCTGTACGAGTTTCTTGGCTATACGTGCACCCATGTCATCATTGATCCTGCGGCCGGCGAGTATCACCTCAGATTTATAACCCAATGCCTCTGCCTTGTATGTCAGATAGTATGGATCCACACCGATACAGTGACCACCTACCAGACCCGGGAAGAACTTAAGGAAGTTCCATTTAGTGCCCGCTGCTTTGAGTACTTCATATGTATTGATACCCATCCTGTCAAATATACAAGAAAGCTCATTCATCAAAGCGATATTCACGTCACGCTGAGTGTTCTCAATGATCTTGGCGGCTTCTGCTACCTTGATTGAGCTGGCTCTGTGTGTACCGGCTTTCACTACTATCTCATATACATTTGCTATCGTATCAAGCGACTCAGCATCACATCCTGACACTACCTTGGTGATCTTGGTCAGTGTATGTTCTTTATCACCCGGATTGATACGCTCGGGAGAATAACCGAGTTTGAAATCTGTGAAAAGCTTGAGACCTGACACCTGCTCGATCACCGGAAGACAATCTTCCTCTGTGCAGCCCGGATAAACGGTAGACTCAAACACTACGTAGTCGCCCTTTTTGAGTACAGCACCGATGGTCCTGGAGGCCGACAATACAGGTTTCAGATCGGGTACATTATGTACATCTACCGGCGTAGGTACTGCTACGATAAAAAATGAAGCCTGTTTCAGATCTTCGAGATCAGCTGTAAAATGTATATCACAACCAGCGAATGCTTCTTTCTCCAGTTCATTGCTGGGGTCGATGCCATTGCGCATCATTTCGACACGTTTTGGATTGATGTCAAATCCGATGACCGATATTTGTTTTGCAAATTCCAGGGCTATTGGCAGACCTACATAGCCTAATCCGATCACTGCTAGTTTCTTTTCCTTATTTAGTAATTGTTGATACATGATATTCGAAGATGGTTTGGTGTTTAAGATATTCGTTTTACGATTCCGTTATTCAGTTCATATACCTGACCACTCTCAGGGCAGGTAGCTTTATTATTTCCATCAAATTTCAGTTTGTGTCCGTACTCGCTCATCCATCCGGTTTGTCTGGCAGGATTGCCGACCAGCAGTGCAAAATCAGGTACATTTTTGGTCACTACCGCACCCGCACCGATGAAAGCGAACCTGCCTATATCATGTCCGCACACGATTGTAGCATTGGCTCCGATGCTCGCGCCTGTACCCACATGGGTCTTTGCATATTGACCTCGGCGATTGACTGCGCTGCGGGGATTGGTGACATTAGTAAACACACATGAAGGCCCGAGAAACACATCATCATCGCAGGACACGCCTGTATAGATCGATACATTATTCTGCACCTTGACATTCTTTCCCAGCACCACCCCCGGAGAGATGACAACGTTCTGTCCGATGTTGCAATTCTCACCTAAAATAGCACCATGCATGATGTGACTGAAATGCCAGATCTTAGTGCCTCCGCCTATCTGACAACCTTCATCTACGATGGCTGTCTCATGGCTATAATATGTATCATTTATTTCCATTGATAAAATCTCTATGTCCGCTGAATAATTCTTCCTGTGATAAGGTCTTAAAGTATTCATAGGTGATCTTCAGACCTTCGGCGCGTTTTACTTTAGGTTCCCAGCCCAGTATTTGTCGGGCTTTAGTGATGTCGGGCTTACGCTGCTTAGGGTCATCCTTAGGCAGTTCCAAAGAGATCAGTTTCTGATTCGCTCCGGTGAGTTTTAATATCTCTTCGCCGAATTCTTTGATCGTGATCTCCTCTGGGTTACCGATATTCATCGGCTGGGTATAGTCGCTCAATAATAAACGATAGATGCCCTCCACCAGATCTGCCACATAGCAGAACGAACGTGTCTGGCTGCCATCGCCAAACATAGTGAGGTCCTCTCCTCTCAGCGCCTGACCGATGAAAGCGGGAAGCACACGACCATCATTCAGCCTCATACGGGGTCCGTAAGTATTGAATATACGAATGATGCGAGTCTCCAATCCATGATAGGTATGATATGCCATCGTGATGGCCTCCATGTATCTCTTGGCCTCATCATACACCCCGCGAGGGCCTACAGGGTTCACATTGCCCCAGTATTCCTCAGTCTGAGGATGCACGGTCGGATCACCATAGACCTCTGAGGTAGAAGCGACCAGTATCCTGGCCTTTTTCACTCTCGCCAGGCCGAGCAGATTATGAGTGCCCATAGCTCCCACCTTGAGTGTCTGGATAGGTATCTTGAGATAGTCTATCGGACTGGCCGGAGATGCGAAATGCAGGATATAATCCAACTGTCCGGGCACGAATACGAATTTTGAAACATCATGATGATAGAACTCAAAATTCTCCAGCTTGAAGAGGTGCTGGATATTGCGCAGATCGCCGGTAATGAGGTTATCCATCGCTATAACGTGATAATCTTCTTTGATGAATCTGTCGCAGAGGTGCGATCCTAAAAATCCCGCAGCTCCCGTTATTAATATTCTTTTTCTTTCAGCCACTATTCTATTGTTTTTCTGCCTACGCTATAATAATAAAAACCAAGGTCTTTCATATGCTTCAGATGGTATAAATTTCTTCCATCGAATATCACTTTATGCTTCATGAGCTTAGCCACCTTATCAAAATCAGGTGATCTGAAGGTATTCCATTCGGTAGCTATCAGCAGCATGTCTGCATTCTCGAGTGCATCATATGGGTCATGAGAGAAATGGACTTTATCTCCGAACTGGCCTTTGACATGCTCCATAGCCTCAGGGTCATATGCCCTCACCTTAGCACCGAGCTTGAGCAATTCTTCTATCAGATAGATAGCAGGTGCCTCTCTCACATCATCCGTATTGGGTTTGAAAGCCAGCCCCCAGAGTGCTACTATCTTGCCAGACAGGTCTCCGTTATATTTATTCAATACCTTATTGAAAAACTGTTTGCGCTGCTCATAGTTCACTTTCATGACCGCATCGAGTATGCTGAAGTCATATTCATGCTGTGCAGCTGTGAAATGCAGCGCCTGCACATCCTTAGGAAAACAGCTACCGCCATATCCGAGACCCGGAAACAAAAAGCGCTTTCCGATCCTTGAGTCTGTACCGATACCCCTTCTGACCTGATCCACATCCGCACCTACGCGTTCGCAGAGGTTAGCCACTTCATTCATGAATGATATTTTGGTAGCGAGAAATGAATTGGCAGCATATTTGGTCATCTCTGCTGAGCGCTCGTCCATAAACAGGATCGGATTGCCCTGACGTACGAAGGGCTCATAAAGCAATGCCATCACTGCTTCCGCTTTTTTAGACGAAGTACCTATCACTACACGCTCAGGTTTCATAAAGTCTTCCACAGCTACTCCCTCTTTCAGAAATTCAGGATTTGACACTATGTCAAACTCTACTTTAGCGCCTTTGATCACTTCGGCATGCACCTTGTCGGCAGTGCCCACTGGTACAGTGCTCTTGTCCACGATCACTACATACTGGTCGAGCAGCGGTCCGAGTTCTTTTGATACATTGAGGATATATTTCAGATCAGCACTGCCGTCCTCGCCGGGAGGTGTAGGCAGAGCAAGAAAGATCACCTTAGCACCTGCTATACCCTGTTTGAGAGAGGTCGTAAAGGTCAGTCTGCCTTCTTTTTTATTTCGTTCGAACAGGGTGTCAAGATCGGGCTCATATATGGGAAGCTGATTATTATTCAGCATATCGATCTTAGCCTGATTGATATCGATGCATGTCACCTCATTGCCGGTCTCCGCAAAACAAGTACCGGTGACCAAACCAACGTATCCCGTGCCTACTACTGCTATTTTCATACTTTGATTTAAAATTTAATAATTCTGTTTCGAAATTTTTCAAACATAAAAAATTATGTGAGATATAGCCCGCCTATCTCGGCCAGACTCTTGATTATTTGACAATAATCGACATATCCCGCATTTTCATAAGTCAATCTATCCAATCACTTCCTTTATGTTTTTCGCGATGTAATATAATTGGTCTTCCGGCATTTCTGTATGAATAGGCAAAGAAAGTACGGACGAACCAAGCCTGATAGATATAGGAAAATCAGCATCTGAATACCTCGGAGAGGCATAGGCCTTCTGCTGATGCATAGGTTTAGGATAATATACCATGGTCGGAATGCCCCGTTCTGCAAGGGCTTTTCTGATGCTGTCTCTGTCCATATGAGCAGCAAGTATCAATGTATATTGGTGAAAAACATGCGTGGACCTTGACTCTCTGACAGGCACATGAGCATTTTTCAGATCGTCAAAAGCCTTATCATAAAAAGCGGCCACCTTCTGACGGGCTGCACAATATTCATCGAGATATTTCAATTTGACATCGAGAATGGCCGCCTGAAGATTGTCCAATCTGGAGTTGCATCCTATATCATCGAAACTATATTGAATTGTCTGTCCGTGATTGGCTATCATTTTAAGCCGCTTGGCGATCTGATCATCATTGGTAAACATAGCACCTCCATCGCCATAGCATCCCAGATTCTTGGACGGAAAGAACGAAGTCGTTCCCACAGTGCCGATCGTGCCGGCCCTGTGGCTAGATCCATCTGCGAATGTATAAACCGCACCAATGGCCTGAGCCGTATCTTCTATCACATTCAGGTTATGCTGACGGGCTATCTGCATGATGGTCTCCATATCGGCACACTGCCCGAACAGATGCACCGGCACTATGGCTTTGGTAGCAGGTGTGATGGCGCGAACTATAGCTGCGGGATCGATGTTAAACGTATCGGGGTTTACCTCTACCAGTACCGGAGTCAGTTTCAGCAGGGCTATCACTTCGGCAGTGGCAGCATAAGTGAAATCTGCCGTGATGACCTCATCTCCAGGCTGAAGGTCCAGTGCCATCATGGCTACCTGCAGGGCATCGGTACCGTTAGCGCAGGGAATCACATGTTTGACATTCAGATATTGTGCAAGATGGGCAGAAAAACTGTCTGAAGCCGGACCGCCTATGAAGCGGCCTGTGTCAAGCACTGTCTGGATGGCTAGGTCGATCTCAGGCT
>CAIXBT010000059.1 GCA_903917755.1 uncultured Bacteroidota bacterium | reverse complement strand
CCTGGCTGGATGGATTTAAGGCTTTATTGGTCAGATTTGAAACTAACCCTGTGCATTGGAGAAATTTGGTGCTATTATCTTTTCTGATTATCTTGCTTCGACAACTTTAAACAACTTCATTAACTTTTCTGTTGGGAGAAGAATTTACTCTATCAGCGCAGTTGGATCAGATACCACGTCTTTGGGCCGATTTTCAGAATTCGGCCACTGCCACAGATTCATCACATTTATCAAAGGTCCTTTTGCTTTTCAACACAAAAGATTTCGGACAACTGAGAGCCGGCACCCAAACTACTCCAAGTCGCACAACGATACAGGTGATCAACCCTACCTATCCATCCATCCCCAAATGGTTCATACAGGGCAGCAACACAGATTTTTTTCATACCTCCAACGGATCATATCAGACGGATTTTTACACGGGTGTCAATATCAATGCAGATAATACTTTTTCCTACTGTCGATTTGAAACCAGCAGTGCAACCAATACCAGCGATACCTCTTTCGTCGTGATCGATATGACCACGCTGGCCATCAAAAAAACGCTTCATTCTTCAGACATACATATTCCGGGTGTCCGTTCATTGCTCATAGACGGCCATGACTATCAGGTAGATGCCCATGGCAATCAGCTTCTGCCCATTCTCGTGGATACAGTCATGAATACGACCTGTCTGCCAGGTGGCAGGACGGTAGACACAGTGGCCATCGGCTGGATAGTATTACTTGATTCAAATAATAATCTGATCTGGGCATGGAATCCGCTTGATCATGGATATAGCATCTGTGAAGCCAGATATACTATCAGAAATTCTGACAGCACACTCGACTGGTCACATTGCAACAGTGCCAGATTCGGTATGAACGGAAATATTCAGGTATCCTTCAGAGAGGTCGGTGTTTTTGAATTCGATCCGACATCCGGCCATATCGCTTTCAAACTGGGTGGGCTGGACTCCCTCGGTTCTAGCTATATCCGGATACCTGATAGCGCAAATTATTATTACCAGCATGACTGGGTACAACTTGACAGCTTTCATTATAGTGTATATTCTGACGGTGCAGGCATTATGCATTATCTGGCCGGCCAAACTTATTATGTCAACAAAGACAGCATGATAGCGAGACTTGAGGAAAAGCTAAACCCGATATCTCCGCAGACATCCATAGCCATGGGCAGCTTTAGAAAGACTCAAAGGTCTGCCGGTACACCTAAAATATACTCTGTCCTAAATCACGGCATCACTATTCAGGATTATATCAATACAGCTTACAGTCAGGTAGCTGATATCGAAGACTCAGCAGGCAATGTGATCGAAGAACTCGTTGGTCCAGCCGAGCAGGTACCCTACCGCATGGAGCAGATAGACTGGCAGATACCGAACAGGCCATCCGTTTATAAGAAAGGGACGGAACTGGTAGACACCATACCACACTTGTATGGCTACCGCTGGTATCAGATACATGACACATCTCTTGCGCTGGTCGACACCGGAAGCGACCATTATGCCCCCACATCTTATGGCATTTATTGTCTTGAGGCACTTTTTAACACCGGTCCAATAGTGATCCATATGGTTTCGGAGCCGATTGGATTTTTCCCAGCAGGGTTAAATATGCTGTTTGACAATGATAAAATCAGTGTATTCCCGAATCCATTTAACCAACAATTAATCGTAACCCTATCTCAAAACAATGATTTTGAGATCACTTCACTCTGTGGTCAGACACTCAAACGGGGCCATTTACAGGAAGGTGAAAATGTCATTAATATGGAAGATCTAACGTCGGGGATCTACATTTTCAAAACCCTTGATCCATGTCATATGGTCAAACTGATCAAGTTTAATTAGTCAAAGACTTGATTTTAATGCTCTTGTGAACAACTTCTCATTTTCTGATTTTTTGTCTGTTTAAACAAATAAAATCCCGGGTAGTTATGAAAAAGTAAAATATTTAATGATAATTTAATTTTTTACAATAACCAGGCAAAAGGCACGTTATTTCAAGTAATTATGAGTACTATTCGCCTTTATCAGATTAAAAATAAAACACACTTATACATTATTTCTTTTTTTTATATTCTGTAAATACTATTATATTTGCTGAGTAAGGGCTAGGGAATCCAATTTTTTCCATTGATAACGTTCTTAGTAAGAGTGATACATGTCAATTCCTAATTTTTGGTAAACTTATATTTGAATGTGCTATTATGTGAAAAATACTTTTTAATCTTGCTCCCTGATAATAGAAAACCCATACTATAATTATAATAAAAACTAAATTTCAAAAAACATGAGAAAAGCAGACGTTGTTACAAGGGTATCTGAATTGACTGGGGTCGCCAAGGTAGATGTCCTTGTATCCCTTGAAGCATTTTTTAAAGAGGTTAAGAATTCACT
>CAIXBT010000058.1 GCA_903917755.1 uncultured Bacteroidota bacterium | reverse complement strand
GGTATGGCAGTATTTCCTTTTTATTTTAGTTTCGTCTATAACTATCATTTTTTGCGGGATAGGTAGTTTCTTTTTTTTTCTATCCTATCCCGCTTTTATAACATTTTTATTAGCTTTGTACAAAAGTTTAAACAACTTCATTGCAAATAGCCTTACTTTGTCTTATGAATACCGACTTTTATCTATACTTCATCGATCTATGCTGGCTGGTCATCGGTGCCTACTGGCTGATCAATGCATTCAATACCAAGCAAACCATTCGTAAACAAAGCCTCGCACTCAGATGGGCCTATCTGCTGGCGCTGGCATTTTCTTTTGTGCTTTTGTACTCCCCGTTTCATCAGATCAGTTGGTTGATAGTATAGGTGATACCTCAGAGTGATCTGAGCGGAGTGATCGGATGTCTGCTATGTGCTGCGGGTATTCTGTTTGCTATCAGGGCCAGATATATTTTAGGAGAGAACTGGAGTGGCAATGTAACGCTGAAGCAAGGTCATGAACTGATACGCACAGGACCTTATAGTATAGTCAGGCATCCTATCTATACAGGAGCATTGCTTGGGCTATTGGGCTCGGCTATGGTGACAGGTGAGATGAAAGGATTCGTAGCAGTGATCGTTTGCTTCCTCGGTTTCTGGCACAAACTCAAGATGGAGGAAAACTTTATGATGGAGGAGTTTCCTGATCAGTATCCGGACTATCGCAAACAGGTGAAAATGCTTATCCCTTTTATCTTTTAAAAGTAGTATCCCTTCTTGCTGATCATATGGTCAGCCACATCGCGTCTCAGATCTCTGGGGTTGATGCAATATGTTTTCAGCATGATGCCGACCAGTCTTTTCAAAGCGAATTTCGTGAGGCCGCTTGAGAAGCTGTCTATGGCATTGTTAGCTGCTTTGCGAGCTGTGTCGAGGGCATCATACAGGTATAGTTGGGCCATTTTGGTTTTGATGATCAGTGTGGCATTATCAGTACCGGCTTTGCCTTTTAGTTTTCTGACACGCAGCAGTGCAGATTCGGCCATGAAGGCCATGGCCAGAATATCGGCGAGGTTCATCACTATTTCCTGTTCGTCCACCAGTTTCTCTTTCAGTTTAGCACCAGCCACGCCGGTGATGATGAGAAAGAGGCTTTTGAGGTTATTAACAAACATGAATTCCGATGACAGAAAGCCGCTTTTGAATGGATTGAAATTTTGAAAAATAGCAGAGGGCACTGTCTTAGATGCTTTGCTGATCTTTAGCTCTTTGCTCACAAATGCACGTTTATAAAACTCACCGAGGCTCAGCATTCTGTTTATCTCATTAGTACCTTCATAGATCTTTGTGATCCGCGCATCGCGATAAGCCATCTCGACACCTGTCTCCTGACTGTAGCCCATACCACCAAACATTTGTATGGCTTCATCAGCGGTGTTGCATACGGCTTCGGAGCCTATTACTTTCAGTATAGCGCATTCGATGGCATATTCACGCATCGAGTTTATCTTGGCATCATTGCCGCTGCTTCCGGCCTTGAGCAGCTCATCATGTTTTTTGTCCACGTCAGCACCTGTGCGGTATACGCCGCTTTCTATCGCAAATGCACTCGCTGCTATCGTTCCCATCTTCAGTTTCATAGCTCCGAAATCCGATATGGGTTTATTGAACTGAATGCGCTGTGTGGTATAGTCTACTACCCGCTCCAGTCCATATTTCATGCCACCCATAGCGCCTGCCGCGATCTTGATACGGCCGCTGTTCAGGATATTGAGTGCCATATTGAAGCCCTTGCCGCGCTCACCGAGCAGGTTTTCTTTCGGGATAGGACAGTTATTGAAAAACACCTGCACCGTAGAGGATGCTTTGATACCCATCTTCTTTTCTTCCTTGCCCAGAGATATGCCGCCGAAATCTTTTTCTACTATGAAAGCGGATAGCTTATCATCATTGTCGATCTTTGCAAATACGGTAAAGACCTCAGCGAATCCACCATTGGTGATCCACATTTTCTGCCCGTTCAGAATGTAATGGGTGCCTTCTGCATTCAGTACTGCTCTAGATTTAGCGCTATTAGCATCGGAACCAGAGCTTGGCTCTGTAAGGCAATAAGAGCAGCCCTTTTCACCACTGGCTATGCCTGGGAGATACTTGGCTTTTTGTGCATCTGTACCATACCATGTGATAGGCAGCGAACCAATAGATGTCTGGCAGCCTATGGTAGTGGCGAATGAAAACCCAAGAGAGAGATTTTCTGTAAATAACAGCGATGTATTGAAATCAAGCCCCATGCCGCCGTACTGCTCATCGACAGATACGCCGCAGAAACCCATTTCAGATGCCTTTTTGAATATTTCCATCACCAGGGCTTTATCCTTCTCGGCATCGAGGCTCGCCACTCTTTCCACACCGAGACCATGTACTTCTTTCAGCATAAATTCCTTCACGCTGCTGCTGATCATCAGTTGCTCTTCGGTAAATTCTTCCGGAATGAATACATCTGCATCGGCAGCATTTTCAAATAGAAAAGCTCCTCCTGTCAGTTTTGAACTTGCCATTGGTTTTTATTTATAGGCTAAATATATCAAAAGATATATCAAACCAAGTTCGATGAAATATGATGCTCCATTGTCTTTTGCGCTTTTGCAGTTTCAGTGGAAATAGGTTTCTTCGTGAAGATGATAAGAGTGGATAATGTGCCCTGGTATTTAAAGCCGCTGTTTTTGCTGTTTGGTTATGGCTGTGGGATATTTCTTTATCTCTGGGTGCGACTCATCACGCTGACCTGCAGGATCAGCTACAGCAGGCCACTGCCTCCGGGCCCTGCCATATATTGCATCTGGCACAAGGACCTCGTCTTCTATTTTGGTGCATTCAGTCAGGTGAAAATGTCAGTATGGATGAATCATCCCGCATGGTATATGAAACCGGTGCATGTGATGCTGCGCATGACGGGTGTGGAGCATATATGTCTGGGCAGTAGCGGCAACAGCGGTAAGGCAGCTCTCGAAAATGTGATCTCCTATCTCAAACAGGGTTTCTCGACCACTATAGCCAGCGATGGCCCTGCCGGACCGCCTCAGGTACTGAAACCAGGGGTGCTATGGATGAGCCGCGATTCAAATGTGCCTGTAATTGCGCTTCGTTTTTCTGCCAGTCGTGGCATACGCTTAGGTGCATGGGATAGAAAATTTGTTCCTGCTTTATTCTCTAAGGTCATGGTAGAAGTAAGTGATAGCATTCAGGTGACCGACAGTAATATCGATGCTGCTACCGAGCTCATCACAAGGCATCTGGATGGTGTCTGATCAATGGCGCTTATTCTTTGATCACTTTCCGGACCATATCTCCCATCTTGAATAAATATACACCACCTGCCAGGCTATGCATATCTATGTCGGCAGTATGGGTGATGGTGATCGGCTGCATTACGAGACGACCGAGTTCATCATATACCATCAGCGGCAATTCATTTAGTTCGCCTCCCGAGATCGTGACGCGGCATCGGTCAGTAGCAGGGTTAGGATATACATTGAGAGTAGTTTGAGTTGAAATGTAATCGATACCGGTGGAAGTCACCGAGATCGAAGCTGCCTGCTCGGGACAACCATTGGTGTCATTGAGTGTTACATAATAAGTTCCCGGGCTGGATATGGTCATGCTGGATAGCGTATCTCCATTGATGGCGCTATTGCCGCTGTACCACTGATAGCTTGAGCCTGCGCCTACACTGAGTGTATTGCCACTATGCTGGATGACCGGAGTGATGGTGGGAGCTATAGATATCTGAAGATGGTTGGTCATATCGCTGCATGCACCCAGATAGGATACAGAGGCATAAAAATCTCCGGGTGTATCCGTGGTAATGCAGGGTGTAGTAGCACCTGTATTCCATAGATAGGAGTAATTCGGACCGCTCACGGATACACAGAGTGTGGCTGAATCATTGTGAGGGCAGATCAGTGTTTTATTAGCTCTGATATAGACCAGTTTGCTGGTTTGCCCGAATACGAATAAGGTATCAGTAGGGGTATTGACTGTGTTGGTACAGATGCCACCAAGACTGCAATAAAATAGATAGTTGTTGTATGAAGCCGGTACGGGGCTTATGTTTAGGTTATAAGTCGTAGCTCCTGTGAACGGGGCCGTGTTTGGTACCGGATTGTAGCTGCCTCCTCCGTTAGTAGTATAGTACCACTGATAGCTGCTGGCTGTGGTATCATGCAGATTAAAGTTTGCACTTCCATTTATACAAGTGCTTTGGTTGCCGGCATTGATCACGGGAGTGGTGGAAAGGGCAGTAGCTGTGAAAGTGACACGTGAGTCAACATTGCGCTGAAAGAATTCTATCACCAGATCTGTAGGGCCTGACAGACAAATACCATTAGGGTAAGCAGTAGCCGTGCTTTTGAAACCATTGCTGTATAGTTGTTCAAAATAGCTGCTCAGGAGCCATGTGTTGCCGCCGTCTATACTCAATCTGACACCGTCATCACCATCTATCGTGAATTGATAAGTACCGGGAGTGAAATTCTGTTTGCGTAGCATCCTAAGACTGAAATCTGTAGCATAGCCCTGAGAGCAAGGAATGTTTGTGCCATTATTGAGCGTGCCGGGCTGACCGGGGCAGGTGCCTCCGCTGGCCGTATTGAAATTGATATCGAAACTTAGACTGTCTTTCAGAAAGTATCCTTTATAATTCAGAGAGTCAAAGAAGTCCTGTGCATTGACCAGTGCAGTAGTGGTGAGCAGTGATGATGTAGTGGCGGTCCATGTATACACGTGGCTTATCCATTGATCATTTCCTTCTGCATTCATTGGTTGATTGCCAAGTGTAGGATAGGCAGATGTCACCGTTATGTAATTCGAGCCACTGCATGAGAAGAGGTCATTGGCTACAAATCCGGAAGACGTTTTCATCTTGATGGTATAACTGCTGCCCGCTGGCAGACCGGCAGGTATGGTGATCTTGATATACAGGTCATTGATGTTTGATGAATAGAGATAGGCCCCGTTTGTCCAGTTTGTGCCTGTGTTTAAACTATAGGCTGTACTCGATAGGGTAGTGGTGCCGGAAGCGAATGATCCTGATGCGTTTGAAAGCCACGCCTGTATCGTGTCACCCTGATTGAGATTCTGCACCTGCGGCACATCTAATACAATGACGCTACCCGGGCATACCGTAGGGCATGAAAAAGGCACCGGCTGGCTGCGAGACATATATTGAGACTGAGCGGATAGAAAACAAATGGTGAATATGGCGAGTATGTAGATATTCTTCATGTCAGATGGGTTTATTAGTTGAATAATACAAAAAGTGTTATTCTGACACCAAGCTACGACTTTAAACCAACGGAACAAATTTTATTAGCTTTTAAAAAATATTATTAGCATAGTAAAAAGCTGTTTGAACACGCTTTTGTCTGTAGCAAATAAATCGTTAAATGTTAAATTGAAATTAATTGACTGGCAAATTGCGAAGAAAGAAGTCGCGTACATTTCCACCCATGATCTTTTCGATATCGGCTCTGCTGAAACCCTGTTTCTCCAGCGCTTTGACCACCATAGTGAAGCCCGTTATATCGTAGCTGGCGGCCACATCACCATCAAAGTCGGAACCCATTGCGACCTTGTCTGTTCCTATGCGGTCTGCCACATATTTGATGGCTCGAGCTGTAGCATCAGCATCATTTCCGCACACGGCGGTCTCCCACATTCCTATCCCTATGATCCCGTTTCTTTTGCCGATCTCTTGTATCTGAGCATCGCTTAGGTTGCGTATATTATCACAGGTGCCCTTCACACCTGTATGTGAAACCATGACAGGCCCGGTGGTCATGGCGAAAATATCATCAATGGTTTTTGGAGATAAATGCGCCAGGTCGATGGTGATATGCAGCGCCTCCATACGTTTAATGAGTTCCCTACCTTTTTCGGTCAGTCCGCCTTTTTTCATGCCATGTGCAGAGCCGCTCCATTCATTATCAAAAAAGTGAGCAAGACCAATATAGCGCACACCAGTTTTGTAAAAAAGATCAAGGTTATTGATGTCATTGTCGAGACAGTGTGCGCCCTCCAGACCCAGCATTCCTGCTGTGAGTTTATGATTGCTGCTGCGATCCTGAATATATTGTTTGAGTTCCGTTTGACTGGTTATGATCCTGAAGACTCCTTCTGATTGTTCGGCGGTTTTGTGCAGTGCTTCGCATTGGTGCAGCGCACGAGCCTTGACACTGAACCAATCTATAGGCCAACGAAGTTGCGCAAAGCTTAATAATTTCAGCTGATCCGTATTTCCTTCATTGTGGTCATAATTGAGGCCGCGAGGGCTTTTGCTCACGATGGTGAAAATTTCTAGTGCGGCATTGGCCTCCTGCATGCGAGGGATATCGACATGTCCGTAGTTATGTCTAGCCAGCAGGTTGCGATTCCAGAGCAATGCATCACAATGCATGTCTGCTATGAAGGGAATGGAGTCATACCACACTTCTCTGTCGGCTGCCGTGGCTGTATGGACACTTTTGTTGAAAGCCTTGTCAATATATACCGGAACGAAACTGAAAAAAGCGAAGGCGATGAGCGCAAACCCCATCGCTAATTTTATATAAGTCTTTCTTTTCATAATGAAACCTTAGGCCATGAAAGTAAGTAAGATTTATACCTTAACAAAGTTATATCTGTTGGTCAGTCTTATTTAGTTTGATGTATTCAGAATAATCATCAGTTTTGTTGTATCAAAAAATAAATGACAATGGTCAACTATAATGAATCTCTGCTTACGTTATTCACCCGTGATCTGAACAGGCTCAAAGATGAGCTGAATTTATATGCCTCAGAGTCAAACATCTGGAAAGTAGAACCCAACATTGCAAATTCTGCCGGCAATCTTACACTGCATCTCATCGGCAATCTCAATCATTTCATTGGTGCCACTTTGGGCCACTCAGGTTATGTCAGGGTGCGCGAGCTTGAATTTTCACAAAAAGATATTGCACGATCTGTCCTTATAGAGAAGATCGACGATACGATCATTGTGCTCAACGAGGTGCTTAGCAAAATGTCAAACACTGATATGGAAACTGAGTATGCCTATATGAAACCAGACAAAATGGATAGTGCCGGGCATTTTCTGATACATCTGTTCGGACATCTGGCTTATCATCTGGGTCAGATCAATTATCACCGCAGGTTACTCGATAAATAAGGCACAATATGGATCATATCAGGAAGGAAATAAGAAGAGCATTGCTGATCTGTGTTCCGTATATCGTCATTGTTTTCTTTTTGGATGATCTCGACAAAATGTTTTACCGCCTGCATTCGCGCCTTGCCAATCCCTTATTGGTATTGTATCTGCTCATAGCTACTGTGATCATATTTGCACTGCTGATACACGAGGTTATTGATGTAAAAAAGAACTATGCCACATACGGAAAAAGGACATTGCTGCCATTGGTGATCTATCTCATCGCCTTAGTGAATTCCTTTTGGAGTCCGCTACGAATATCAAGTGAAGTATTCAAAAGCAAAATAATATATCGTGCATACAGAAGGTCTCATTTCGGTCATGATCTGCTGAAAATGCATGCTAACGGAAAGCTTGATATTAGATATCCGGGCATGTTTGGTCTTACAGATTGGGAATATGGAATGTGGACTCAAAAGGGTGATACTTTCTATCTGAAGTATGAAAAAGGTTGGGATACGATATTGGCTAAACCTGATACTTTGGTGCGATCTGCTGACGGTACATTGATACCTGCGGGAATTCCACCGGATACTCTTAGCCAATACAGATCGAGATTCTTTAGAATGCCAGTGATGAGACGCAAGTGATCTTTATTGTACCGGCTTTGTATCCCAGTGCACTTTCAGCCAGACCTTTTGCTCACTTCCATCGTTGTTAAATCGATCATTAGCCAGATTGTTCTGACTATTGCCACCACGTCCGCCTCCGCCACGACTCCCGGCACCGTTTCCACCCATACCTCCACCTCCCATGCCGCGTTGTTGTCCGCTTTGGCTATGAGATTCAGGGGCTGTGGCGGCATGATTGCTTTCTACTGCTCCCACCGCTATGGCCATTCCCATAGGGTGTAGCATGTCAGAAGCCTGCACCGGATGCTGCAGAATAAGCGAGAGCGGTATCTTGTATTCTATCGCCAGTATGTTGAGGCTATCCCAGTCATAGGCTATTTCTATGCCGTATTTATTTTGAAGCGAGATCTCGGGTTCTTTCACATCTATCATGCCAGTCACTTTGATGATGTTTTGTGCGAATAGCACTCGCTCTCTGAGCTTTGACGCACGGGACCGTTCGGATGGTTCGGAAGAAGGGTCACTGTTGGCTCGCATTCTTCTAGGTGCATCTCCCGGTGCTCCTTCCAGTTTCATGGGAAATGATATCCCGGTCTTTTGTTTTTTCTTTCCCATAGGGTCGAACCAGAGATCGACACCGGAATGCATGAGTCTGCTTTGGGCTTCCATATCCACGGCCTTGATACAGATATATACATTGCTGCTGTCGTTACAAAAGTCAAACTGAAGTTTAGCCCCTGAAATATAGAATCTGAAAAAAGAAGGCCATTCTTTGAACTTGCCATCTATCCTGATGCCACTTGTATCCCATACACTCATGGCGTCCTGGCTGTATGCAGTGGTATTAATACATAATAAGGCAGTCAAAGAAAAAACGATCGCGATATATCTCATATACGGTTTGATTTAAAAGGAAGTGCGAATTTATCCTTTTTCGCCGAGCAGTTTGTAGAAACTATCTGCAAAGCTGTCGCCCACAGGAATGAATTTCTCGCCGATCTTGATCCTTTTATTGCGCACACTTTCTATATGACCCAGAGAAACGATAAAGGAACGATGTACGCGGGTGAAGGCTGGTGAAGGTAGTTTGGACAAGATATCCTTCATTGTCATATTCGAGAGTATCATCTTCTTGCTGGTGAATATTTTTACATAATCATCCATACCTTCTATCATAGAGATGTCGCTGAGATCGATCTTGATGATCTGATAATCCGATTTTACAAATATGAAACTGCTGGGGTTTGATATCTCCGCAGGCCTTTCTTTGTAGGACATATACTCTCCGGCTTTATTGACGGCTTTGAGAAACCTGTCATACTCGAATGGCTTGAGCAGAAAGTCCACCGCATCGAGGTTGAAACCCTCTATGGCGTAGGTGCTATAGGCTGTAGTGAAAATGGTCAATGGCGGCTCCGGCAATGATTTCAGCAGTTGGATCCCGTTGATCTGCGGCATCTGGATGTCTAAGAAGAGCAGTTGTACCTTATTGTCTTTGATGAAATCTATCGCCTTAAATGGATCATTGAATGTCTTGAGCAATTCCAGATTTGGTGTGCGAGAAATATACTCTTCCAGCACTTCGATCGCTATCGGTTCGTCATCTATGGCTACACAAGTCAATGTCATATGAGTGATATTTTGAGTTTTACAGAATAGCTGTCTCCTGAGTCTTCGATATTAAGTTCATGTTTATTCGGGTACAGCAGCGCCAGTCTGCGTTCTACATTCGGTATGCCGATACCGGAAGAATGCCTCTCCATGTTCTCAAATTTACGGTTAATGACCGAAAAGACAATTCTTTCTTTACTGGCCACGAGATCGATCTGAATAGGTGAATCAATGCTATTGGTCAGGCCATATTTGAATGCATTTTCGACAAAAGGTAAAAGGAGCATAGGGGCGATACTGGCACTATTGATATCGCCGCTTACATTGAATGACACTGAGAGTTGCGGCCCGCTGCGCATCCTTTGCAGTTCGATGAAGTTATTGAGATAGGTCACCTCCTGCTCCAGCGGCACCATATCATGCCCAGTTTCTTCTATCATGTATCTCAAGAGCTGAGATAGTTTCAATACAGCCTTTGGTGCATTGTCAGATTTCTTGAGCGACATGCCATAGATCGTATTGAGTGAGTTGAAAAGAAAGTGCGGATTGATCTGCATGTGCAGAAAGGACAGCTCTGTACGCAGGTGTTCATTCTCGATATCCCGTGCTCGGCGCTCTGCCTGTCTCCACAGGTCGGAGAGTTTGATGCCGATACCTGCGAACAGCACCAGAAAAAACCACATGGCAGAACGTATCACATCACGTACTTCTACCGGGCGTTCATACAGCGAGAATTTCTCCAGAAGCCAGCCGCGAATAAAATAGGATACACCGAAAATAGCAAGGAACGATAGTATGATGATCGTGACATAAATGATATATGCCGAAATGCTGCCTTTTAGTATGTATCTGTCAAACAAAAACTGATTGTGGACATAAAAGAAAATAATGAGGCATAGGTTTAGCGAAAAAGAAGTGATGAACATATAGAATACCCAATGCGGCTGCGACTCTCTGACCAACATGAGTTGCTTATTGACATCCGGGTTCGTGTGAGGTATCATGAAGTATGGCAAAATCAGAAATACCACCCACAGGAGTATCTGTAAAACGGAATTATAGAATCCTTTAGTAAGAACCATATTTTCAAAGTTAATAAACCATTTGTCTTGGATAATTACAAAGTCGGCCATAGATGTTATTCATTCGGTTAATATTTCTAAAATTCGATTTTAAACTTTAGCCCTTCATCAATGTCTATACTTTCTTGAACCGCTCAAAATCATGCTTCACCGGCTGTTTTGCGTACCTTGGAGATGATTTATGATGCATCAGGTTATTACTGTTTAATAATTGTCCCTTATGGTATTTCTTCGCTGTATCATATATTTTGATTGTATTTGCGGGCTTAATAAAAATCGGGTTGAGAAAGAAAGTGCAGCGCTATACTGCTTTGGATAAGAAAGGTCTTATTCGTGTGGTACTTGTATTGCTGATGCTGTATGTATCAGCAGGCAGAGCATGCGCCGGCGGCAATACTCCCGTTGATACCATCAAGCAACCCAAACGTGAGCTGATAGCTAAAGATACCTTCCCGGTGGGCAATAAGGTAGATATAGTCGACGTGCTCAAACTTATGCTGGGCCTTAAGAAGAATCCTTTTCATAAGAAGGTGGAACATAATAGTGCCGGACCTTTTTATACCATAGTGGCTTATCCCGGATATGCTATCGCCACCGGTGTAGCAGGTGTGGCGGCTGTCAATATTTCTTTTCGTACCAAAAAGAACAGTAACAGCAATCTTTCTTTCTTCAATAATAACTTTCAATACACTCAAAAAAATCAGATCATCATTCAATCTCTGTCAAATATTTATTCCAATAATAATAAATGGCAGTTTCCGGGAGACCTGAGGTATTTACATTTTCCCACCACCACCTTTGGGCTTGGTACCAGTTCATTGCCATCTGCCGGAGAGAATATAGACTATGCTCACTTCAGGCTTTATAGGTCATTTCTACGGCAGGTAGTACCAAACACCTTTCTCGGCATCGGTTATAATTTTGACTATCGATGGAATATAGAAGACTATAATGCTCAGAGCGGCGCTGTGACTGACTTTGTGAAGTATGGCTTCCATAGGACCAGTTCATCATCAGGCCCGACAGTCAATTTTCTCTATGACTCCAGAGATAATGGCAACCGACCACTTAGCGGTGCTTATGTGAATTTTCAGTTCGCTTCGTTTTTGAAACCATTAGGCAGCAATAGTAATTGGAGTTCAATGGTGATCGACGTTCGTAAATATTTCCCGCTCACTAAGAAATGGTACGTGGTGCTCGCCGTCTGGGGTTATGCCTGGATCACACTGAATGGTAAACCTCCTTATCTTGATCTACCGAGTATCGGTTGGGATTCATATAACAATACCGGTCGTGGCTATGCTGCGGGCCGATTCAGAGGCAAGGATATGCTCTATTTAGAAACTGAACTCCGGTTTGATATTTTGCGAAATGGTCTCTTAGGCCTTGTGGTCTTCGGCAATGCTGCGACATTGACTGAATATACAGGTAAATATTTCGGACCGATTCAACCCGGTGGCGGATTGGGCCTCAGGATCAAGTTTAATAAGCACACCAGTTCTAACTCCTGCCTTGATTATGGTTTCGGTACGCATAACTCTCGCGGCTTCGCTACTAATCTGAATGAGGTCTTTTAATTTCGAAACGCATTTGTATTTCGTTAACATTATTTTCACCTTAAACCCTGTCCTTACCTGCAAAAAGTCCTGTTTAGCCTAAATCCCTATGATTCTTGCCTATTACAGAATAGTTTGCAACACATTCCGTATTATATTGTGCCCTGAGATGAATGAATTAAACTCAGTGGCTTCATGTCTGTCAAATGGATGTTTATTGTTTGAAAAACTACAGGTGCTATATATTGTTTCTTTATGCCTTACCGGTTTAAATATGTGTGTGAATGAGCAAAGGTAGGCTCTGCCTTATATTTTTGGTGTTTGTTTCTGTAGTTAGGTCCTTCTCTCAGAGTCCGACTATCGTGACAGGACGTGTGATAGATAAAGCATCTCAGACACCGATCGAGTTTGCCATAGTCAAGTTCAAGGGGCTTGCACAGGCTGCTATGACTGATTCTAACGGTTTCTTTGCGCTGTCTGCTACTGAGCCCGTCACTAAAATCATGGTCTCATTTTTAGGATACAAAGCATACGAAGCTGCTATCAAACCCGCCCAGACCAACAAGGTCACGGTACAACTCGCTTCTGATAATGTGATGCTCAGAGAAGTGATAGTCAAACCCAAAAAGCATAAACGCATTATTGATACGACGGCTCTCATCATTTATCATCATGTGGTAGATAATAAACCTCACAACAGGCCTACTAATATCTCCAGTTACCATTTTAATGAATATACCAAGATCGACTACTCACTGCTACAGATACCTACTAAATGGCAAACCGGTAAATTCTTCAGGCCTTTCAAGTTTTTCTTTGAGAAGGTAGACACTACTGAAGAAGGTACACCCTACACTATGCTGCTGACCCAGGAAGAAGTGAGTGAGGAGTACTATACTAAGAAACCCGAACGCAAAAGACGTATAGTACACTATAAACGGATATCAGGTATCAAAAGCCCGAACATAGTCAGAATAATGAGCTATCAGTTCACACCGCTCGATGTATATCAGAATGTCAATATCGTATTCCTGCTTTCTTTTGTGTCACCGTTCTCGCCGGCTGCCCGTATCACTTATGACTATCATGTGCTTGATACTGCTAAGATAGAAGGCAGGACGAGCTATAAGCTCAATTTCGTAGGGCTCAATCCCAATGATCTTACATTCAAAGGTTATGCCTGGATCGATTCTGCTACATGGGCCATCAAGCAGATATACATGCGCCCGAACGAACGCGCAAACCTCAATTACATCAGGGACTATGATATAGAGCAGACTTTCGAACTGGTCAATGACAGTAGCTGGATGATGATGCATGAGACCCTGCGCGCTGAGGGCAATCTGATCAAGTCTTTCAAGAAACTATCTCTAAAACTCGATAAGAACACCGAACGCAGAAATATCAAAACCGAAGTGAGCATACCTGCTCAATATCTGCATGTGCCTGATGAGATCATAGATGCTGATGCCTACAAGAAGAAATTTACCTATCTCGACACAACGCGATTTGACACCCTGACCAAAACTGAAAAACTTGTGTATCATCATTTCGATACACTACATACGGTACCAAAATATAAGGAGTTGAAATGGTTGTACTCTCTTTTTACCACTGCCAATATCAAAGCGGGGCCTATCGAGTTCGGCAGATTGTATAAGGTCATTAGTCGCAATGCTACGGAGGACTATAGGGTGCGCATGGGTGTCAGGACCAACTATGATTTCAGTTCAAAGATGCTGCTTAGTGCCTATGGCGCTTATGGCACGAAGGACAAAGCATGGAAATATGAAGCTGATGCTCGTTTCTTTCTACCTGCGCTTTATGACAGATGGCATGTCATTGAGTTTGAGTATAAGAATGACATGACCGTACTGGGCAACGAAAACGCCTTTCTCACTTTTGATAATATGCTGACATTATTCAGCAGCTCATTAGATAAGGTGATCAAAACCCGCGAGGTCAATATCACCTATGAGCGTGACTGGTTCAAAGGTCTGTCGAGTATCGTGACCTTTCAGAGTCGCAAGTTTTTTTCCATGCCCGGCGAGTTTAACTATCAGGCCTACAACGATTATACCCAAACCTATTCACCCAAGGACTTTTTCACTACCGAGTTTTCGGGTAGTCTGAGATGGTGCAAGTCTGAGCGTTTCTTTGACGGATATACTTATCGCTATTTCATTCAGACCAAGGCGCCCACTCTGCTGTTTAAGTATGTGATCGGTGTGAAGGACCTCTTTCAGGGCGACTACAACTATCAGAAGTTCACACTGGAGTTTGACCATAGATGGCAGCTGCCCGTCATCGGCCACTCTGTGATCTATGCCCGTGCGGGATACATCTATGGCGATGCGCCGTACCCTGTCGCATTCCTCAATTCGAGCAATATCGGTTTCATCAGAGATAGCTATAGTTTTCAGCTTACTGTGCCTTATGAGTTCGTGATGGATAAGTTCCTGCAGATCTGGTATGAGCATTATTTTGACGGTCTTTTATTCAACCGTATCCCATTTTTCAAACGTTTCCACCTGCGTGAGTTCATCATGTGCAAGATGATGGTGGGAGGATTTAGCGATCACAATGCCTCACTCATGCTCGTGCCTGCGGGTATGACTACACCCGGCCCCATGCCTTATATCGAGGCGGGTATAGGTGTGGAGAATATCCTGAAAGTACTTCAGCTTAACTTCGTCTGGCGTTGTACTTATCTCAATTCTCCCGGCGCTCCAAACTTCGGTTTCAAGATCGGTATCAAACCTGTTTTCTGATCATTGGCCGGAATTAATTCAAAGAACAATTTGTGGTAATAATGCAAATATAGCATTTTAAAAAATCACATCAATAGCTCTTTGCTCAGAAAATTGTTTTCAGATTTGTTTTTAGAATTGTTTTGCTCAGTAATAAAAAAAAGGGCTGGAGGGTATTTTTGTAATGTATTTCAAAACATTGAATTATATATTACTTGAAAATAGTTTGCTTTAGAAAGAGAGGGAAAATAAAGGAGCTATCAATGATATCAGAAAATCAATCGCGGATCGATTTTGTGATTTTTTAGCGATCAAAACCTCCATCGCGAGGGCCGTCTCCACGAGGCCGACCTTCACCTCTGCTTTTCTGCTCGGTAGGCGGCGCACCACCACCCTTGAAGTATCTCAATGTCCATGTCACTGTCAGTAGCATATATCTTTTAAGCACCAGCGACCTGTCGTCTTCGATATAAGTTTGACTGATGGTACGGCTCAGGCCCGAGTTTTGATTAAGAATATCATTCACGCTGGCACGTATGTCGAGCGATTTGTCTTTGAGAAATTTGTATCCCAGCGCTGCATTCCAGATGAAAATATTCTGATTGAAACCTTGCGAACCGCTTTCATAATAAGTGTTTTGCAGGCTGGTGTTAAACACGAATCCTTTCCAGAATAACCAGTTGAATTTTGCGTTGGCCGAGTGGCTGAAGTAGTTGTTGTTTGTACTGGTTTGTATCGTGTTTTTGATCACATTATAGGTGCCTGTGTAGCCAATAGTGAAGTCTATTTTCTCGCTGATATTGCTGCTGAGCACCAGACCGCCCGTGGGCACATAGTTGTTGGACAGGCTAAGTGCATTATTGACCATGCCGGGAGTGCGGTTATAATTGAATCCTGCATTGATATTCAGATTGCATTTCATCGGATTGATGGCCACGCCATAGGTGATAAGCGTATTAGCCGACCAGTAGCCGTTCACATTGACAGGTAGTGTGAATTGAGATCCTCTGTGCAGCACTACGGTATGAGCTATGGACGTATCCTGAGCGGCAATGATGGTCGAGTTTGCCACATAATCCATCGTGTTGCTCACGTTCGCAAAGATAAAGAACGACTGCCCTTTAGGCCCTTTCGCAAATCCGTATCTGATGTTCAGTGAGTTGTTGTATGATTGATTGAGACTAGGATTGCCGGTGCTGAGCAGGAGCTGATTGCTGTTGTTTATCACGCTTTGCAGCTGAGATATGGATGGAGCCGAGGTAGATGTCCGGTAAAAAATGCGCAGAGTGCTCGTGTTGCCGAATTTATAATTGAACATGAAGTTCGGCAGTATGCTCAGGAATGTTCTGGTAGTGCTGTATTGATACGGGAAAATATTTGTACCGCTCAGGATCGCTTCCTGCCCATTCACACCGATCATTGTATTGATATTATTGTTTCTGAATCTGTAGCTGAGACCGGCACGTTGAGTGAAATAGGTATTGCTGTATTTGTCTGAGAGTATGGTATTAAGCAGAGAAAATTTGTTGTCGATATGATTGAGTGTATCTGTCTCCTGATCGGATTTATTCCAGGTGAATGAAGGTGTATAGTTCAGCTGCATCATTCCGCTGCTGCCCACGGGCTCGGTGAGCGCAAAGTTGGCGTTGAGGGTGTAGCTGCGATTGTAGGAGAGATACTGCTGATTCAGGGGTACGTTGGTATTAGTCGAATCATAATAGCTGTATGAATTCTGGCTGCCATGCCCCTGTTTATTGCTGATGGTGGTCCCGATGTCTGCCGAGAAGGTCTGAAACTTCTTCTTGAATTTGTGCTGAAAGAGAACATCGCCCGATATGTTATAGCCGGAGTTGTAGGAATATTGCTGGCTGGCAGTATGGCTCAGTTCTTTTGAGTCCAGCAAGGTCTGCCCTGCCAGATCATAGTATTGTGTATTCTGCTGATAGTTGAATTTAGGTGTGAAGACAAGCGTATTGTCTGAATCGATAGAATATTCTATGCGCAGATTGATGCGATGGTTTCTGTTCACACTTCTGCTCGAATCATTTTCGTTGTAAAGAGAAGATGCTTCATGTGAATAATAATATTGCCGGGTGAGGGCCGTGATACTGGTATTGTCAGTTTGATTAAAGAAATAGCTGCCCGCTACTTTCACCTTTTTCTTTTTGCCCCATACATCTATATAGTTGAATCCAAGAGAATGAGTGGTCGATAAACCGCCCTGCTGACCCACCTGGAAGTTATTGGCAGCACTGCCTCCACCGCGACCGCCTCTGCCACCACCACCTGTCACACCCAGCAGATCCTGCGATGAGAAATTCTGCTGATTGACATCGTTAGACATTCCTATCAGGGATATTCTGCGGTCTCCGTTGAACCAATTGATATTGCCGCCCACAGAATAGCGCGAGTCGGTCAGGTACCCGTATCCTGCATACAGCTTACCGAATACACCATTGTTACGGCCCTTTTTGGTAGTGATATTGATGGTCTTGACAGTATTGCCATCATCGAAACCTGTGAATGAGGACTGGTCGCTCATCCTGTCAAAGACCTGCACTTTGTCGATCACTTCGGCTGGCAGGTTTTTGATAGCCGTAGTAGCATCATCTCCGAAGAATTCTTTACCATCTACCAGCACCTTGCCGACTGTCTCGCCATGTGCGGTCACGGTACCGTTAGCAGATGTGATGCCAGGCATTTTGTTGAGCAGGTCCTCGGCGGTAGCATCAGGATTGGTCTTATAGGTAGCCGCGTTGTATTCAGTCGTGTCATTTTTTTGCTCCACATGCACCGCTTTAGCTTCTATAGTCACGGTCTTGAGCGTTTCACTTTCGGGCTTGAGTTTTAGCGTGCCTATATTTTTATTGCCGCTATCCATCTTCAGGTATCTGACCATCGATTCATAGCCCAGATAGCTGACCCTGATCTGGTAGGTGCCCTTGTTGAGATTATCAAATTCAAAAACACCATTAGCATCTGTGAATGTACCTGTGAGACTATTGGTATCACGGGCCGGTGCGAGAGATACGGCGGCACTGATCAGCACTGAGTTGTCTTTTGAATCTCGGATAGTGCCTTTCAGTGTCAGCTTTTGAGCGGACACATTTTGACAAATGAATAATACTATCAGCGTACTGAAAATGAATTTCATGTAATAATCGAGTTTTAAAGCTGGTAGTATTTAGGTAATATCAAAAGTAATAAGCCAAATGTAGTATTTGTAAACAAATCGGTAAACCTTTGATCAGGATCGGAGTTAAATTTTAAAATCATTTTATCACAAGGAGCTTCCGGCTGATGTTGAAATGATCGCCTTTCAATGTATAATAATACATGCCCGGCGAAAGGCTATGTGTATCGATGGACACATGATGTGTACCCGCACTGCTTAGTTCTGAGAATAGCGTCCTTATCTCTCTGCCGCATGGGTCATACAGCATGGCCTGCACCATGCTCTCTGCCGGCAATGTATAGATCATATCGGTATGGTCAGTACATGGATTATGTTCATTGTATAGGGTCACACCGCTTGTTTTGCTGATCTTAGATACACCCGCTGGCACACAGATGGTCCCGGCTTTGAAGAGCTTGACGAACGACTCAGGAGTCACCACTCTGATATCGCTATCAAGCATCTGAATGCATTTGATCACGCTATCTACTGTGCTCGACCAGACATTGACGGCTATCAGGCTGTAGCCCTCTGTGATATAGGGATTGCGAGGCAGTGTATCGATGGCTTTAGCGAGTGAATAGGTCGAAAAGTCCGGCTGCACAAGATTGTAACGAGCGCTGATCACGGGCTTATCATTGATACAATCTGTGAAGCCATGCATCAGCCAGTAGTTGCCATCATATGGATAGTAAAAGATCGCATCGATATTCGGCTCTGCCAGATAGGGAGCGAGATTTGCCGCCAGATATGAGTTGGCGATCACATTGAGGATCGACAGGTCTGCTTTCTGCATCATCCGCGAGGTGATAGCGGCACCTGAGTCAGGCTGCGAAAAAAGATCGGGATAGGAATAGCCCATTCCTGACGGAGCAGCTATGAATCCATCACGACCTGTAGATGTGGTGGCAGCAGAGTCGTAGATATGCTTCATCATGGTGGGGCCGAGTTCGGCGAGTGCGGGAGATATGGTCCAGCCCAGATTGTATTCACCTCTGTGCGGATTAGCGTACCAGTTTCGGCTGTATTCGAAATCTCCTCCCATCCACTGTATGTTGTCGCCATCGGTCATGACGAAGCAGACCGTATGCACACCCGGGCGCAACACCGTATCGGCAGTATGATTGACCTGATGCTGCTGCGGGATGTTGAAATTGCTATAGGTAGAAAGATTGGACGAAAAATCTGAGGCATGAACATGGAGACTGTTTTCAGATGTAGCGGTCACGAGCTGCTGCTCATTCATCCAGCCGAAAACAGCGCCATTGACCTGCATGGTGCCGAGTATGGCCATCGAGCGAGGCAATGTAGGCCAGTCATAATAAGAAAAGGCACCTGAGTAAACTGAATAATCAGACAGCCAGGATGACTTGGCCGGGTCCTGAATAGAAATGATCTTTTTGCTGTATGAATTTTGAAAAGTATCAAAAGACCACATCTCACCTTTGTTGATCGTGTTGTAAATCATGGTTAAGCCCAGTGAGTCCAAAGTGGCCGTATCAGAAGCGTTGACCGCCACTGCATGGAGCATACTGCATATCGAAATAGCTGCATTGGTGGTGGAATCATTGGCATTGCAAAGCACATAGCCATTGATACGCGATGCGAAATGTGTGAACAGACCTTTGAAATCATTATAATAACTGCTGTCATATGTCACTCCGTACTGAGTGAGGTCACGAATAAAATCCGGTGCTCCGCGAGAGACCATTATCTGTGGCTTGACTCGAGCCAGAAGGCCCTGAAGCGTGACCACAGCCAGCTGCTGAGACGATGTCATAGCATCCAAATGTATCATGTATAGCGTGTCAGGTGCAGATGAGGCAGGGTAGGGGCTATTGCCGATGCGAGAGATGCTCTGTCCTGATATAGAGGAATGCAAACAGACGAGGGTCAGACAAAAAAATAAAGCCCTGAGAGGATTCGAATGAATGGGAGCCATCTTGAAAATTTTTAAGCAATCACTAAAGATACTACTCTTTTACTAAGCCGATATTGGTTTTGCCTTCTGCTGATATCGAGTCTATGCGCACCAGTTCCCCATTGGCAAATTTGACCTGATAGGTAGACCAGCCTTTGGTACCTGCACGGGCATCCGGCTTATAGTAATCTGTAGATATGATCTGGGCCCAGCTTGTCATGGCCTTGTACATTTGAGTATAGTCGCCCTTTCGTGCCTGTACGGTCTCGCCATCACAGCGCGACCTGACTATATAGCCCTGCTTCACACATTGCTGAATGCGTGCATAGTCGCTGAATGGATCATTGCAGATCACGAATGCCGCTTCGGGTGTGCCGGGATCTGAATAGACGAACATAGCGCGTCCGGAGTATGACGGATGCCCCTTGAGATATACATTGCGCACATCACCTCCTGCATCTATCACAAAGACCACCTTGCCTCTTGCCTCGCGGAGTGTAGGCCAATGACCTGCCAGCACAGCCTGCTCCAGAGATACATAGGTGCCGCGCACCTGATCGGGCGTGATGACACCATTGAGATCATTGCCGAATACACTCTTGACCTCCATATCGAGTGCATCTACTGCTGCTGAATCAAAGGGTGCGGACTTAGCGAGTTTATGCAGCTGATGGATCACATCTCCCGTAGCATCAGTTTTGGTTTCTACATTGATGAATACCGGCAGATGGTCAGGATGTGCATCGCTCCATTTTTTGATCTCTTGCAGTGCGCCTTTGAATGTGGCATTGGTAGAGTTGAAATCAAAGTCCGAGATATGAATGATCTTAAAGCCGGGCTTCATCATGTCCGGGTCTTTTGATCTGGATCTTTTCCAAACCCAGGCTAATCCCCGTCTGTCAGCGAATCTGCCTCCGGTCGGATCATTATATATATCCAGTTCGATGCCTCTTACACCATATTTTTCAAACTGTTCTGTCAGTGGCACATTCGTATAGTCTATGCCCTGCGGGTTGAGGTCTTTGGGCATCAGATGCATGCCGTATAGATTTTTCAGAAATCTCAGTACGGCCTTGTCTGTGCGCAGATGGTAGCTGTTGTGGCTGGCTATGACCTGTATCTGGTTTAGCTTCAGATCATCAGTGGCGCCAAACTTGTCACCCGAAAATGATAAGGAAAGAAATGCGACGGCAGACAGTAATATGAAATATTTCACTTAGTTGATTTTTCTCGATCAAAGAAATGACAATTTGAGAATTTTAAATGATATAATTTAAATATGGCAGATGTATATGGGAAATGAAAGGAAGTTGATTGATGTGATAAGAAAATACTGAAACTATGAACTGAATAGAACATAGTTTCAGCATTGTTAATTTAATCTTAATTACATATTACGGGATTGTCCGTACTGCAGTTGATACTGATCTCTACATCACATGTTTTTGTGGTGATGTATGCCGGTGCTCCGCTGCATGGACAGCTTCCCGAATAGCTAAACTCGGCCACCCCCGCTGTATTGGTCAGAGCAGGTTTCTGTCCTGTGCATGGGGCATTGACAGTGTCTCCCTGTATAGGTTTCATCAGATCGTCAGTGACGGTCAGGATGAGGTATTGTATTCCTTTGGCTGAACTTTTTGTCGATGTGATCGATTCCGGTTTATCCAAAATTGAGGCAGTCTCGGGAGTTCCTGCGAAAGAATTTTGCCCTTCCATGATCATGGACAAAGCGAAGAGAAATTGCATGGTTTTTTTCATATATTTGATTAGTTTGTGAGCTATGGAATACGCATGTATATGTTTTTTGTTTCATAAATAATTTAAACTGCATTCCATCAATACTACATCTGAAATAATCACAAAAATTCAAGTATCCTACAGCAGAGGTGATCTGAATGAAGCCCATGATCTGATCGAGAGTATAGAGGCTGAGTCAACTTATCCGGCCAGCTATACAGATGAGATGAAAGTGAGTATGCTAAAGGGTCTCATCAAGCTGAAAAGAGGAGAATACAAAGCTGCCGAACAATGTCTGCTCCGCTCTCTCGAACTGGCGGGTAATTTCGGTGATGTGCGTCTGCGGTGCAACAGATATGACAATCTGGTAGCACTATACACCACCAGCAATCAGATACATCGTGCCATAGATTTCCTGAAAAGATCAATGGAGCTCAAGGAGGCACAGGGAGACGCCACTGCTCTGGCGCGCAGCCTCCTGCAGATGTCATCTCTGTTATTCTCTATCGAAGATTTCAAAGATGGCAGGGAGACATTGGACAAGGCCAATTCGATAATATCTGAACTCGATAATGCAGAACTCAAAATGCAATATCATTTCGCTTATGCCACATTGCTCAGTCAGGAAAAAAAATATGATGAGGCGCTGTCTGAATTTGATAATATCATCTCATTCGCTGATGAGATCCATGATTCTTTTCTGGCATCCAAAGCCTATTACAATCAGGGCGAGCTGCTGAAAGAATCAGAACGGTGGGCAGAGGCCGAAAATAAATTCACCAGGGCACTTGAGATCTCACGTCAGAATCACTTCGTATCGCAGGAACTGATGGTCTGCGTGCAGCTGGCCACCATAGCATTGAGACAAAATAACATAGATCGCTGCAGGGTGCTGTATGATTATATATCCGGCCATAAGGATATGGAAGATACGGTCCTGAGGGAAGATCTGGCCGAGATCGAGGCCAAACTTTACGAAGCTGAAGGTCATCCGCAAAAAGCCCTTGATGCGTATCGTTCATACATGCAGAGTTATAAAAGCCATTATGACAATGAGCAAAGTAAAGTGATACTCTTCATCAAAGCGCGATATGAGAATGAGAAACGTGAACGCGAACTTCAGGAGAGCAAGCTGAGTAAAATGGAGAGTGAGATGAAACGCCTCACTATCGAAAATACACTCAAGGAAACTGAAAATCGTTTCAAAGCATGGGTGGAAAACGGTACCGAGATGATCGTGATCCTGAGAAATGATCTTAACCCTACTTATGTAAGTCCTTATATTTATAAGTCTTTCGGTTATAGCAGGAACTTCTTCAAAGAGGTGAATATTCACGATCTTATTCATCCGGAAGATATACAATCTGTCTTTGAAAAATTGAAGTTTGCAAAAGACAATCCGGGATTGGCGGTGCATAGTCAGTTCAGGCTGCCTGAGAGCAGCGGCGAGTACAGATGGATAGAAAGCACCAGTACCAACCTGCTGCATGATGAAACGGTAAGAGGCATAGTCTGCAATCTGAAAGACATAATCGAGCGAAAGCAATCTGAAGTAGCTATTCAGGAGCTCAACAGATCTTTGGAGATCAAAATAGAGGAGAGAACTGCGGAACTGCAGGAAGCTATCAAAGACCTGGAGGCATTCAGCTATTCGGTCTCGCATGATCTCCGGTCGCCTTTGCGTATCATATCGGGTTATACCCGGCTTCTTATCTCAGATCATGAGAAAGAAATGAGCGAAGAGGCCCAGGAATTCGTCAATATCATACTGGACAATTCCAAGAGAATGGGGCAGCTCATCGATGACCTGCTCAACTTCTCACGTATGGGCAGGAAAGCTATATCGCGCAGCCAGACCAATCATAATAGTATGATACAAAGTATCATTTCTGATTTCAGAAGAGAGGATACTGCATTAACTAAAAATATTATCGTTCATGAGATCGGGCCAACCTCCTGCGACCCTGCATTGATCAAACAGGTATGGATAAACCTGATATCTAATGCGATCAAATATTCAGGCAAAAAAGCCGATCCGATCATTGAGATCGGCGCTATACCCAGATTCAATGAGACGGTATATTATGTCAAAGATAATGGTGCGGGATTTGATATGAGATTTGCCAAGCATCTCTTCACTGTATTCAAACGCCTGCATGACAGGTCTGATTTCGATGGTATGGGGGTGGGTCTGGCACTGGCGCAAAGGATCATCAGGATGCATGATGGCCGTATATGGGCGGAAGCAGAAGTAGACAAAGGCGCTACATTTTATTTTACACTAGGTACCTCTGAATAAGTTGAGCTAAGATTTTTTACAAAATGAAAAAGGCAGACCTGATCCAGATCTGCCTTTTTGAAAAATTAAAGCAATAATTATTGTGGAAGAGTTACATTATTAGTACCGCAATAAACGTACTGATTTACGTTTGATTTTGATGTCGAAACATTCACCGGCTGGTCAGTACAAGGACAGCTTCCAGCACCTATGAAGTTAGCATCACCCTTGGCATCGGTGAGCTGATAAGGTTCACCAGAGCATGGCAAAGTTACTTTAGCACCCGATACAGGGAGGCCCTTAGAATCGGTTACTACGATAGCGACACCCCACTCCCCGCCCGCAGGCATGATAGTGGAACTGAAATCACCTACCGGTGTTGCAACAGATTGTGATTTTGCATTAAAACTAAAAAGAATACCTGCACTAAATAAAAGGAAAAATGATTTTTTCATTAGCTTTGAAATGTTTGAGGGGTTATAAAAAAATGATGCCGAAAGTAATGTAATTGTCTTATAAATGAAAAAAAGTATTAAAAATAAATCTCCTGAATCAATCCTAACTGATGCTGAGAAGCATTTTAAAGAAACAAATTATAAAGGTGCTGTTGCATCGTTGGACTTGATAGACAGCATGTTAGTTCAGTCTCCTGATGCTTTGTTATACATGAAAAGCACAAATCTGAGGGGATTGATAAACTTTAAGAAGGGGGATTTTAATATTGCGGAGCAGTTGTTATTGGAATCATTGGAACTCTCCAAACTGATAGGTGACCCCAGATATATATATAACAGATATGATAATCTGGCTGCACTTTATATTAATTCAAAACGATATCGTCAGGGTATCGATTGCCTGCAGAAAGCGATCGAGCTAAAGGAATCTGTCGGCAATCAAAAGGACCTGAGCCGTGGATATATACAATTGGCCAGCCTTCTTTTTTCGATTGAAAATATAGATGCAGGTAAAGAGATATTAAAAAAAGCCTACATACTTATCAGGAAATTCAGACAGCGGGAACTGCTCATGCATTGGCATATGGCTATGGGTATGCAATGCAAGAGAGAAGGCAAATATAAACTGGCATTGTCTGAATATAGCAAGGTGATCCGCTTTAGCGTAGAGTTCAATGATCATACTGTCACCGCAAAGGCCTATTCCAATCAAGGTGATATCCTGATGCAGCAGGAGCGCTGGGCTGAATCTGAAAAAAAATATCTGGCATCGCTGCAACTGGCCAAGAAACATTCTATTTCAAATATAGAACTGACGGTCTCCGTGCAGCTAGCCACCATAGCTCTGGAGAAAAGAGATCTGGGATGGTGCCGCACCATCTTTGATTTTGTGTCGCGAAAAGCAATAGGCCTCGATAATGAATCTCTGCATAAGGACCTCTCTGAACTGAGTGCCCGACTCAATAAGGCTGAAGGAAACTATCAGGATGCACTCGAATCTTATCAAAAATAACTGGCTTATTATAAAAAAGGATATGATAGCGAACTAAGCCGGACGGTGATAGACATTCAGGCTAAGTATGAAAATGAAAAGCACGAAAAAGAACTGCAAAAGGTCAAGCTGAGTCAGGTGGAGAGCGAGCTCAAGACACTCAGGGCTGAGCGGGCTTTGCAGACCAGCGAGATGCGCTTTCGCGCACTGATCGAGAATGGCACAAACATCATTTATATCATCGATGATAAGCTCAATCCCACTTATGCCAGCCCTGCGGCATATCACGCTTTAGGCTATGAAGAAAACGAAAAGTGGGATAAGGATATTATCAGTCTGCTGCATCCGGACGATCTGCCGCCGATCATGCACAAGATGAAAATAGTAATGAAAAACCCCGGTGTACCTATACAGGGTCAGATCCGGCTGCCGCACAAAAACGGTGGCTATATCTGGGCAGAAGGTACTGCTACCAATCTCTTTCATGTAGATGGTGCTAATGGCATAGTCTGCAACCTAAGGGATATAACCGAGCGTAAACAGGCCGAAGCAGCCATAAAAGAACTGAATGAATCTCTGGAACGTAAGATAGCCGAGCGTACTTCGGAACTTAAAGAGGCCAATAAGGGCCTGGAATCATTCAGCTACTCGGTTTCACATGACCTACGCACACCGCTGCGTGTCATAAACGGATATTCGGGTCTGCTCTTCAAAAAATATGGTGAGAATATGAATGAAGAGGCAGTGGAATTTATCAAGGCGATCAGAGAGAATGCCAATCACATGGGGCATCTGATAGATGATCTGCTGAATCTCTCCCGCCTGGGCAGACAGGAGATGAGCAAAACATCTGTGAATATGAATGATATAGTTTCTGAGGCTGTGTCTGAGCTGAGGGCAGAGGATGCCACCGGAACTAAAGCTGAGATCGTGATCAAAGATATCAAGGAGACGATGGCTGATGCCGGTTTGATCAAGCAGGCATGGCTCAATATCATTTCAAATGCCATAAAATATTCGAAGAAGAAAAGCCGACCGCGCATAGAGATCGGATCGATGGAAAAAGAGAACAACATCATCTATTATGTCAAAGATAATGGTGCGGGATTTGACATGGCTCATTCTGACAAACTCTTCGGGCCTTTTCAGAGGCTGCATGACAAAACTGAATTCGAAGGTACCGGTGTGGGTCTGGCCATAGTGCATCAGATCATCATAAAACACGGTGGCAGGATATGGGCTGAGGGCAAGGTAGACAAAGGGGCTACTTTCTATTTTACATTAACCGATTGACCCGGTCATTTATCAGATATCAATATCATTGAAGCTTTTCGTGGCACCCCATGAGAATATTTTCTCAAAGACCGGCAGTAATCTGTGCGTTCTGATCTTGCTCAGGAAGTATAGTTCATGCTCTTTTTCCTTGATGCCCATCTCCACGAGTATCTCATCATGTGCGGTGATGCCCATGGTGTGAAACAATGCCACCATGTGGTAATATTCATTCACGTTGCCGCTTTCTAGCCTGCCGGCGAAATACATGGGCATGAACCAGCCTATCACATAGCAGCTCCCGCTGATAGCCTTGCCTATCACATGATATTTGATCTCATACCAGCGTGACACAGGTATCTCATAGGTTTTCATCAGGTGCAATACCTCTTCGCGATGCACCCATTCATCATCTTCTATTTCTTTGATCCGGATCTTGTCAGATTCGTCCTTTACAGAACCTGCATGGCCCTGATAGGCAAATGCGGCAGCCTTTTCGGCAGAGTAGGCCAGTCGAAGCAAGTCGGTCAGCTCGTATGGTAGATCCATATTGTAGTGGTTTTCAGGGCGCGAGTTAGCTATTTTTCATCAATTCAGGTGAGGCTTTTAAAAAACTTTGACATAGTTTAAATGAAAATTCGATCTTCTCCGTCTATACATACATAAGCTGCAAAAAACGAAAGCATGCTCGTATCTGCAGCTCATTTTTTAAAATAACAAACAATAAATACAAAGTCATGAGACATAAATTCAGATTCTTATACATACTCGTTCCTATAGCCTTCGTGTCGCTGGCAGCCTTTGCCACGATGGGGCTCTGGAACTGGCTGATGCCATCCATTTTCGGGTTTGGTACACTTACTTTCTTCAAGGCACTCGGCATCTTTGCTCTGGCGCGGCTATTTTTTGGTGCTCGCGGGTTCGGTGGCTGGCATCGCCGCAGGTTGGCTTTCGCAGGGCATTATAATCTGCACAGCCATGCAGAATGGCAGCAGAAAATGCAGGGAAAATGGCAGAACCTAAGCCCTGAGCAGCAGGCTAAATATTCGCACCGCTGCGGATGGAGAGATGTCAACAAGGAAACAAAAGAAGACCAGAACAAGTCTTAAACAAGATCGTCATTGCTTTTTTATCTATAAGGCCTCTGCTACACAGGGGCTTTATTTTTTTGACTTGCCCTTGATGAAGTCACGCATATTGTGGAATATGTTGTAGGGGATTTCGACAGATTGAGTGTTGGCCAGCCAATAGGGTATGATGCCGCCCATGTCTGTATAATATACATTGCTGAGCATCGATCCGCCGTTGACAGCTACTATCTGCCAGGTGTCCTGCATTTGTTTTACCCTTACACAGGTCCCGGAAGGGCCTATATAATTGGGTTCGGCCTTCACACGGATGAATGTAGTGTCGCCAGTGGCTTTGCGGTCTATGACCATACGCTGCACACAGTCGAGGTTGGGCAGCGGCCATGGGGTCTTGTAGATGAGATGCGAAATGAACTCGTCATCACTGACACGCTTGAGGATCTTGGCTTCCATACAGCTCGGAAACCATTTTGAATAACTGTTGAAATCCAGCAGCGCCTCGACTACTTTGGCCGGAGGCACATCGAGAAACATTTCAGCTCTGGATGTTCTTATTTTCCCCTGTTCGCTTTTCTTTGTGTAGATCTTGATTCCGTTCTTGTCTTCGCCTAGTTTCCAGTCATCTTTTTCATTGATGGTTCGAAATGAAGACAATACTACAATACCTAACATAAGGCCGGATAGCCATTTCACTTTATGCATAAATACCTTTGATTTCAATTTTTAAGCAGCCAATTCTTTTACTCTTTTTACCGACTGCATCCTGTATTTGAGCAATGCCATTTTATCTTCCTGAGATAGTGTACCTGTCAGATCCACAAAGTGCTCTGCCAGCAGATCTATGCGCCCCATCATGACCCAGACGAACATTTCGAACTCCTGTGTATCTGTGAATACAGATGCCATATTGGCTTTGTACTTATCGATGTGCTTGTAGTAGTCATCTGCCATCTTGGTCCAGTGCATCTGCGGATGATGATGATGTGTGACATGAAAATCCTCATTATAGACATTGTATTGCCCGTTGAGGATGGTCACAGAGTTGATATATGGATTGTCAGGATCTGCCGGATCGCAGAATGTATGCCAGATATAGTTGATAGCTGCGAGATAGATGATCACACTCATGTGCGGCAGTATCAGATATGCGAAACCAAACCATGGGTTCAGGAAAGTAATGAGCGCGATCAATCCATAATAGACCAGCATACCTGTAGCCATGCGTCTGGCCGGTGCCCACTGGCGGTTCTGTATGAAATAGCCCACGATAGAGGCTCCTGTCCAGTAGAGCGAAAAGCGACGAAGGTATTTCAGCCATTGAGCAGGATTGCTGCGGTCCAGATCATATGTGAATGTCACATCTCCGGGACCATTGTCATACTTATGATGGATGCGCTGATGACCGAGAGGATAGGTCTCCGGCACATGTCCGTAAAATGGCCCGATGAACCATCCAAAAGCATTATTCAGAAAAGTATAAGGCGATTTGAAAATACCCCTTGTGTCGTGGCCCTCTTTGTGAATGAGTGTGGCTATGACCGAGAAGAAACGGAAGTATGGGCCCATCATCAATACATTGTACAGGAAGGCTACCAGCACTATGGTGTACCATGCGGCGCTGCCACCATATCTGATCTGCCAGTAGAATGCCAAAACAAATAGGGTAGGAGTGTAGAGCCCGATACCAAACAGACTGAAGAGATAAGGCGCATTGCGTTCGTCGCGCATCATGATACGGGCTAGGCGTTCAGATACTTTTGTGAAAAAAGATCCGAGACTGCGCGATAACCATGTATCACTGAGCCTGAGCCAAAGCTGGTCCCACAGCAGTCCCACAGCGATGACCGCACCCATCCAGGGCACAGGTATCAGCAGGATGAAAGACGCTATGGCACCAAATGTTTTTTTGATAAGTCCTGAGAAGCTAAAAGGCTCCGGCTCTTCTGCCGGTCCGGATTCCCAATTGTTTGTTTTCTTGGTAATGTTCAATACACTCTCGCTTTCGGCGGTCAAATCATTCTGCATGTGTTGGTTTTTATCTGGAAATCCTATCTTCTATATGTCATCATAAATAGAGCCATAAGGGAGATGAACGGCAAATATCCCAAAATATTTCAGTGAACAACCATTTGCTCCAATTAAAATCGCAAACACAGTAGTGGCAATCCTTATATAACAAATTTTACCATGTGGCGGTATTAATAATTCGTAGTTTTATATTTCAAAGCATACATTGCCGATCTTTATATTTTTTGTGTCTCACTGGTATCTGTCTCTATTCTCACAGACATTTCTGATGCATCGTTATGCAGCTCATGGTTCATTCACGATGAATAAATTCTGGGAAAGATTCTTTTTTGTTTTTGCCTATATCACGATGGGCTCATCTTATCTCAGTCCTCGTGTGTATGCCATCATGCACCGGATGCATCATGCTTTCACAGACACACCCGAAGACCCTCACTCACCCAAATATTTCTCCAATGTAGTAGCGATGATGCGGCATACGGCCAAGGTTTATGTATCGATCCAGAAAAAAGTAAAGCCCATCAACGAACGTTTTCTGAAGAATACGCCTAAATGGGATGCGATGGACGAACTCGGGCATTCATGGTATTCGCGTATAGGCTGGGGGGCGGTGTATGTGGGCATCTATGTAGTGTTTGCTCCCTCTCTATGGTGGTTTCTGCTACTGCCGATACAGTTTCTTATGAGCCCTGTGCATGGAGCAGTCATAAATTGGTACGCACATAAATACGGCTATACTAACCATAAACTGAATAATACATCTAAGAACCTAATACCTGTAGATGTACTGATGCTGGGGGAATCATACCACAACGATCATCACAAGCACGCATCCAGTATCAATTTCGGTTCACGCTGGTTTGAGATAGACCCCGTTTATTATGTGATCCGGTTTTTCAGTTCGATAGGTATAGTAAAGCTGAAAGTGGCTCCGAGTGTGAAGGTGGTCAGTGAATTTTGATGCTCAATCACTGCATTGATCCTGATTTCTGTCATTTTATTTTCATCAAATAATGAGCATTTTTGTGAAAAAGCAAAGATGAATACCACCAAATTTCTTTCGTCAAAATCAAGCCTGCTGATCTTACTGTTGTGTATCATGCAGCTAAGTGCTTTCTCCCAAAATGAACACAAAAGGCTAGCAACTGCTTGCTCACTGCCTGTCCCGGTCATCACTTCGACTGATAGTTTAGCATTCTGCAAAGGAGACTCGGTAATACTGACAGCGACTGATTCAGGTATTTCAGCAAAGACGCTAGATCAGTCACAATTCATATATACAGGTGGCACAAGCGCACGAACATTAGCCGGATACAGTTAGTGGCAATCGTTCACGGCAGGTATGACAGGCAATATGT
>CAIXBT010000057.1 GCA_903917755.1 uncultured Bacteroidota bacterium | reverse complement strand
TGCTGCAGGATTATTTCGCATATCCTGACTCCATATCTCTCATCATGCGCGACTATCTGCTGCACTCCGCAGACCCGCTCAGCAGCCTTCAGAATATCACCACCACCGGCGGCAGGCTGAACCTCTATCATGCCTTCATAGCAGAAGATGCATACAACTGCAATAACTGCAACTACAACCTCAGCCTCAGTCAGCAGAACCTGACATGTATAGGAGACAGCAATGCCTCTATCACCCTCACCGCAGGAACTAATAACACAAAGTATCATTACCTCTGGTCTAATGGCGATACAGTGAGCCGGCCCACGGCACTCAAGGCGGGTTTCTATCAGGTCACCGTGACCGACAGCGCCGGATGCCAGCGTCAACTCAGCACCCTGATCCCCATGCCGCATACTATAGTAGTAAGCTCCATCACCGTGATACCGATGACGGGTGCCAGCTCAGGCAATATCATAGTCAGTGCAGCTGCCGGCAGCGACTCTATGTATTATGCTATGGATACAGGCAGCTATCAGGCGGGTGCCATCTTTGTGACCAATACCCCCGGCGTGCATATCATTCATATACGCAATCAATCCGGCTGTGTGATGGACACTCTGGTAGCTATCTATTATGCAGGGATCAATAACATCAGCGAAACGACATCGATCATCCTCTCTCCTAACCCCACAGCTGGTCAGGCCATCCTCACTATCAGATCAGAAGCAGAGATGAGTGCCGACCTATACATACACGACATGTCAGGCCGTGTGATATCTGCCACTAAGATCCAGATCACAAAGGGCACTCAGCAGAAACAAGTGGACCTGTCCATGCTCTCAAATGGCTTATATCTGATGAGCCTGACACGAGATAGCGAAAAGCTGACTGAAATGAAAGTGATGCTGATAAAATGATAAGGGGTGGCGGGTGACTGTGCGCAGTTGGCGGGGTTTTTCGCATCGTCATTCCGATAGGGTTTCAAAAGATAAGAAATGATTGTGATAAACCTGAGGAATCGCCTCGTGTATTGTTGACCAAATACAATGGAGATTTCCTCTATTCCTTCAAAATCTTTTTCACGATGCGCTCGCCGTCTACCATTACTTCAAGCATATAAACGCCTGCAGGGAGCTTGCTGAGGTCAAGAATTTTGGTGTATGAATGAGCGAGATGATCGGCAGTGTTCTGATAGATGATCTGGCCATCGGTATTGGTCAATGTAAATGTTGCTTCTTTCAAATCATCCTTTTGAATATTGATTGAAATATCTCCTGATGTGGGATTAGGATATACGAGTAAGTGCATGGCACCCTCGGGGTCTTGTATGCCTAAAGGGAAATATCACCACTGATATTAGAGACAGATGTTCCCCCTAAAATAAATCCCCCGTCAGTTGTTTCAGCTACAGAACTCATTACATCACCGTTGATGCCCCCGAAGCGGGCATCCCATTTCTTTGAAACAAAATGTTGAGAGTAGAGATCCTGTACCAGCAGGCAGTAAAGTAAAAGTAGAACTAGTTTTTTCACAGAAGATTCTTGTCGGATGAAGGTAGGGAAGATATTGCTGCCTTGCAAATTATATCTGCTCAGGAAGAGACATTCTGATAGCAGGGATATCAATGCTATCCTGTTTTTTTATCAGGGAAGAATTGATTTTTTTGATTTTAGATAGCTTGTTTTCGGAAATTTCAGATAAATAATAGGTATGTGTAAATATCTATTAAGCAAATATTTGCACAAACGCTCTAAAGCCCTTTTTTTTATTACCTAGCAAAACAATTCTAAAAACAACCCGATACGCAAGGTTCAAAAAGGGACTTTTGAGAAACATTTTTGACCCAAAAATTAGCAATAATGCATTTTACTTGCTTATTTTGCATTTATTATTCAAATACGCCAAACTTTTGTTTATCCGGACGCTAAATAGTTTAACCTTTATATTCCCGAACCTTTATAAATTTGTGGTATGAAACACCTGACCAAAATAATCATCTCTTCACTGATCCTGATCTCGTCTTTGCAGACCTTTGCGAGCGGTATAGAATTTAATCACGAACTGACTTTTCAGGAGGCGCTCGATAAGGGCAAAAGAGAAGGCAAACTTGTTTTCATCGACTGCTATACCTCCTGGTGCGGCCCTTGCAAACGTCTCGCTTCTACAGTATTCGTAGACAGCAGCGTAGGTGCCTATTTCAACAGCAATTATATCAATGTGAAGTTTGATATGGAGAAAGAAGAAGGCCCGTCCATAGCCACACGCTATCAGGTCACCGCCTACCCGACCCTCATGTGGCTCGATGGCAACGGCTCTATCAAAAACAAAGTGATCGGCGGTCTCGATACCAAAGGCCTGATCGATGCCGGAAGAAAAGCAGCTGACCCGATACCCGATATGATGCTGGACATGGACCATAAGTACAGCGCCGGAGCACGCGATGAGGCATTTATGGAAGAGTACCTGAAGCTATTCAAAATGTCGGGCAGAGACAATGATGCGGTGCTGACCGAATATCTGAAACAAGCCACTGCTCAAAACTGGCCGAAAGAAAATACACTGCCACTGACATTTGACATGACCAATAAGTACCCCTCGCCGGGTGTGGATGTGCTGATCAAACACAAAAATGATCTGGTAGCAAAATACGGCGCTAAACTTTATAACGAAAAGATAGAGACCCTGGCCAATGATGCACTGGCACTGGCCAAAAAGAAAACAGATGAAAAGATGCTCAAAGATGCCGTAGAACTGGTGAAGGGAACCGGTGCCGAAAGCAAGCAACTGGTAGCAAAAATGGAAATGGATTATTATTTCAATACTGCCAATGCAACGGTATATGATAAATATGTGACCGATTATATAAAGAAATATGCGCCAAACGATGCCAAACTGCTGAATGATGTGGCATGGCAATATTATATCAATACCAACGATGAGAAATATCTCAAGAAAGCCTGCCAGTGGGCATTTAAGGCGGTCAATACCCAAAACACCTGTGCTAACAATACGACCTATGCCTATCTTCAATACAAACTGCACAACTACTCTGAAGCGACCAAAGCCTGCGACTATGCCATCCTGAAAGCTAAGGAGGAAAACATCGCTCCCACCTCTGCACTGGCACTAAAGACAGCGATAGAGAAAGAGACTTTCATAAAATAATTCACATTGAAATAGACGGACATAAGTTTATCAAAAAGAATTTATTAGCCCACCAATCAATAAAAACCAAGCCATGGCAGATAAAAAATATAAAACATTTTGGGAGTTTTATCCGTACTACCTCACAGAGCATTCACTGCCGATCAATAGGGCGATGCATTTCATCGGTACAGGTATCGTTATCGCGCTATTGATCACAGGTGTAGTGACCGCGAGGCCGCTACTGTTCCTTTTCATACCATTAGCCGGATATGGTTTCGCTTGGTTCGGTCATTTCATGCTTGAGAAGAACAGACCTGCTACATTTGTGTACCCTTTATACAGTTTAGGGTCAGACTTTGTGATGTTCTGGCATATACTGACCGGACAGATCGGAAAAAAAGTAGAGGAAGCGCACAAAATAATTGATGTAAAATGAGAAGGTTACAAAGATAATTCAAACCGTTTTAAAACTTAATTCATTGATTACCAACACAAACAATCTCCCGATTGTAACAAAAAGTCTCTTTTAGACGTAACATAGTTTAGTATAGCCCCGTAATAGAAACTAAACTAATTGTTATGAAAAAAATTACACAAATATTTATCGCGCTGCTTGTTTTGGGATTCCAAACTTCGTATGCAGGCAGCACTTCAGAAAATAATAAAGCGCAGTTTCAATTTACTACAATGGGATTGACTCAGAATAGCTGGGATTATGCTTTGCTTCGTTACAATGTAAATGATCTGGCTACAGGTGAGTCACTTGAGATACCATCTTTTCTGATCAGCTATCAGATCAAGGATAAAGCGGGAAATATCGTGGCCAGCGGTTCAGGACTATATATGAACGTCATGGACAATAAATTGGGTTCAGAAGAAGACTATACAATAGTAGTATCAACGATGGTCAACGGCCAGAAGATATCACAGTCTATCTGCAAGAAAGCTTCACCAAAGAAACTTTCTATGAAAATAGATGCAAACGGCAAAGATCTGGAATTGGCTAACGGACTGGCATACACAGTGACCAGACCTAAGTTCAACAACCCAAATGAAAACGAGAACATCCAGATATCTCCATCTGATGTATCAGTAAACATAGCATTGAACAACAATACATACAAAATAGACGCCGGTGCCAACCACCCTAATCTGACCGATCAGGCCAGCTATCAAAATCTGAAAAACGATCTGAAACAACTGACAGCCGAAGGCAAAAACGTAGAGATGACCGTAGAACCAAGACTGACCTTCAAAGGTGAAGTATTGACTGACAATCAATCGTTCTATGAAGTAACAGCAGCAGGCATCACAGAAGTAAACTCTCTGGAAGCTGTAGCCAGCAAATAAAAATCAAAAACATTAACCACAACAAAAGGCACCGCATGAGGTGCCTTTTGTATTTATTGACGGTAAGTTTTATAATTTAGACCAATAAAACATTCCGATCATGGACACAGCAAAGCTTGAGACTAAGACACAGCAAGTGATAGATGACTATATCAAAGACCTGGACCGCTATACATTCGAGCAGCTTATCATGAAGCCCGATGCAGCCACATGGTCTCTGGGTCAGGTCTATATCCATGTATGGATGAGTGCCAAAGGGTTCTTTTTTAAAAAGGCAGAACAGTGTCTGACCAAAGAAGGCGCAGAACAGGGCAAAAGAAAAAACTGGAAAGGTGTCGTAGTATTCCTGATGGGTAAAATGCCAAATGTAAGAGTGAAAATGCCTGAAAAAATAGCAGTAGAACCAAAACAACCCGAGTCTAAAGAACAACTGATAGCCAAACTGACCGAGATCAAAGAACTTTCCACATCATATATCGGCAGGATCAAGGATGCAGATCCATCTTTCAAAGCTAGGCACCCCATTTTTGATTACCTCAATACAGCCGAATGGATCGCCCTCTGCAATATGCATTTCAGACATCATGAAGATCAGAAAAAAAGGATCAGAGAGCATTTCGGCTGGTAAAAGGGCCGATGCCAAACCATTCACCTATAGTTTATTACCGCTCCCCTTAATTTTGCAATAAAATTAGTATCGGTACGTCCCTAAAAACATTACTTTAGCGACAAATTTTTTGAGTTTTGAAACGATCATTTCTGCTTTTATTTCTTGCCTGCGCATTTGTATCCTCCCATGCCCAAACTCAAAAAACCACTTGGACGCTGGAGGAGTGCCTGAACTATGCTACTAAAAATAACATCGCGGTCATGCAGGCCGAACTGAATAAACGTGTCAGCGAGAATATTTACTTTCAGAGTAAGATGAATCTGCTGCCGACCATCAGTGCTAATTTCAGCTATGGTTTTGACTTCGGTTATTCTATCGATCCCACTAAGTATACCTATGTAAAACAAAACTCTCAGACCTTTATTCCCACAGGTCAGGCCAATCTCAATTTATTCACCGGCCTGCAACAGCTCAATACAATAAAAAAAGACAAGTATGATCTGCTCGCATATTCTTCAGACTATCTGAATTCGATCAATAACACGGCACTCAATGTCACAAACTTATTTCTCCAGATAGTGCTCAATAAAGAACTGGTCAAAGCTGCCGAAAAGCAAGTCAATATATCACAATCTCAACTCGATGTGACCAAAGCCAGGATCAAGGCCGGAACGGTAGCAGAGACTGCGATCTATGATTTTGAAGCACAACTGGCCAGAGATCAGGCGGCCCTTATTTCTCAAAAAAACAATGTGGAGATATCAGCACTGGCTCTGCTGATAGCCCTTCAGCAACCCGACCAGCAGGGTTTTGACATCATTGTACCGGAAATAAATATTGGCTCAGTGATGACATTTGATAAAATGAATGTGCGTGATATTTACCAATATGCGATGCAAAACCAGCCATCGATCAAAGCCGCACAGGCACGTGTGATGAGTGCATTATACAGTATCAAAGTTGCCAAAGGCTCTCTCAGCCCTACATTCTCTGTTTCTTATAATACCAGAGATGACTATTTCAACAAAGCCACAGCATTATTTACGAATACTCCTGTCTCGGCCAAGGACCAGTTCAATCAGAATCTGGCCAATGACATCAGCTTTAATATCAATATCCCCATCCTGAGCGGATGGCAGAGAATGACCAATCTGGCTAATGCAAAACTGCAGTATAAGATACAGCAACTGAATATCGAAAACGCGAATAACAGCCTAAGGAAAGATGTATATCAGGCCTATGCCAATGCCAAAGGAAATGCCGAATCATATGTAGCAAATCTGAAAGCACTGGAGTCGCAAAGAATGGCATTTGAAACTGCTCAAAAAAGATATGACGCAGGACTGGCTGCGGCATATGAACTGCAGCAGTCGAGAGATAATCTGGCAAGGTCAGAATCCAACACCATTCAGGCTAAGTACAATTATATTTTCAGTGTCAAGGTTCTCGACTTCTATCAGGGCAAAACTATCACATTAAATTAAGGTCAAAACAAAGCAGATGAAGAATAAAAAATTGCTGATCGCAATAGGGGTAATAGTAGTAATAGCTTTGATCGCTTTGGGTATAGCCAAATATAAAGGATTGATCGGAGGCAGCTCTGTCAAGCAGGTAGCAGTAGAAAATGCACAGAAGCGTTCTATCGTAGAGACCGTCACCGCTAGTGGCAAGATACACCCGGAGACCGAAGTTAAGATCAGCTCTGAAGTATCGGGAGAAATAATCCTGCTCAATGTCAAAGAAGGCGACAGTGTCAAAAAAGGTGATCTGCTAATAGAGATCAACCCGGTGATATATGAATCGCTGGTCAGTCAGGCACAGGCCGGATTAAGTCAGGTTCGTGCCAACAAAATGGCATCAGAAGCTACCTACAACAGCAGTAAAATACTATACGACCAGGCTATCATAGCTTTTAATCGTCAGAAGCAGCTACATGATCAGAAGATCATAGCCGATGCTGATTTTGATGCAGCTAGCAATACGCTGAAAAATGCAGAGACCACTCTTGCTACGACCAAAGAGCAGCTCAATGGAGCAGTATTCAGCGTAAACAACAGCGAGGCTCAACTCAAGCAGGCCAATGACAATCTGATCAAAACACGTATCTATTCGCCTATGACTGGTATCGTATCGCTGAGTAGCGTCAAGCTGGGCGAACGTGTAGTGGGTACTGCACAGATGGCAGGTACCGAACTGATCCGCATAGCTGATCTGGACCATATGCAGGCAGAAGTAGATGTGAATGAAAATGACGTACTGAAAGTGAAAATAGGAGATACTGCATCAGTAGAAGTAGACGCCTATCTCAATAAAAAATTTAAAGGTGTGGTCAGCGAAATAGCCTATTCATCCACGAGCTCTGCCACCGCAGTGGTCAGTACCTCTCAGGCCATAAATTTCACTGTCAAAGTGAAACTGCTGAAAGACTCATATGCTGAACTCATCGATGCCTCACATGGCCGGAAATATCCCTTCAGACCGGGCATGTCTGCTACCGTAGATATCAAGACCAATGAGAAAGGAAACATCCTTACCGTGCCGATTCAGTCAGTGACTACACGTGAAGAGAAAGACCTGAAAGACGATAAATCTGCAGACAAGGATAAAGCATCTGATGATGCAAACACAAAAGAAAAGAAGACCGCACTTCAGGAATTGGTCTTCGTAGTAGAAGACGGGAAAGCAAAATCTGTAAATGTCAAAACAGGGATACAGGATGCAAATTATATAGAAGTATTATCAGGATTAAAGGAAAATCAAACGGTGATCAAAGCACCATTCAAACTTATTTCAAAGAGTCTTACATCCGGAGATCAGGTGCAGGTGGTGAATGAAAAAGACCTTTTCAAAGAAGATACCAAGTAAATCACAATAGAGTAGCTGCCAATCAAGGATAAAGGCAAAAAGCTCGGTATATAATGGATATCATGAAATAAGGCAATACGCTTTTTTAACGTTTTCATCCATCTTAATTTTGCTAAATTGCATTCAATGAGAAAAGGGCCTTTATTTTCTTTTTTGATCCTTGCTTTTATGTTGTGTCTCGGCATGCAGCAAGCCTTTGCCACTCACAATCGCGCCGGCGAACTCACATACACTTTCATTGCTCCCAATACCATACAGGTGACCATAGCCACATGGACCAAAGCCAGTAGTGTGCAGGCTGATCGTGATAGTCTGGCTTTGCACTGGGGAGACGGCAGTCCAGATGTAGTAGTAGCCCGCGTCAATGGCCCGATCGGACCAAGTGGAGTACCGAATGGGGTACCGCTGGGAAATGACATTAAATCTAATATCTACATAGGCACTCACACATATCCGGGGGCAC
>CAIXBT010000056.1 GCA_903917755.1 uncultured Bacteroidota bacterium | reverse complement strand
GGCGTGAGCCGCGCTTTGGCTCCTGATATGGCTGATGCGGTATTGTCTCGGATCGATGATGCTGGTCGATATTCGATCTCGCCGGCGAATGATACATCCTTTGTTTGGAGAATAGCCGCCACTGTGTTGTTTCTGCTTCTGCTCAATGCGGTGACCATATACAGCTATGAAAGCAATGTCTTTAAGATAAAAAAGGAGCAAGGGGTGCAGGCCATATCATCTGAGTTCGGGTTTGGGGAGAACGGCAGCGACCCGGGTACTATGATCTTTGGAAAATAGAAATCAAAATGCAGCTATATGACTGATTCATCAAAAATAAAATTGCTGGCAGGTACTACGGTACTACTCATACTATTGAATGTGGTCGTGATCGGCCTGATGTGGTTCGGGCCTCATCACAGGCCCGGTATGGGCCCCGGTCCGGGTCATGACCGAGCTGAGGTCATCATCCACGAACTGAAATTCGATGATGCACAGCGCAGGCAATTCGAGCAACTCAAAGATCAGCACCACAGTATCATGATGGCAATAGATGAAAAAGATCATAAGACACATGATGCCCTGTTTGAACTGATCAAAAACGGGCAGGACTCGACGGCAGCGGCAGATTCGCTGATCAACGAAATAGCTCAGAATAAAAAGCAGATAGAACTCGCCACCTATCACCACATGGCACAGGTGCGCAGGATATGCACAGCCGAGCAACAGAAAAAATTTGATGAGATCATCATTAACCTGATGACTCATCGGGGGGAAGGTCCGCCTCCGGGCAGACCTTAAAAAAATATTAACTACACTTAATTTAAAAACATGAAAAAAACCATCCTTGCTTTATTTCTGGCCTTGTCACTCTTGGGGCAGGCACAGTTGAATCCCGTCATTACATCCTGGATACAAAACCCTGACACGGCTCTGGCAGCAAACAAGGGTTATGGCAATATTCCATCTAACTGCATCAAAGTGCAATATTCTACCTCTGATGTGTATGTCAGTTGCACCTGTATACCCGGCTACAGCATCGGTCCCTGGAATGCCAACCCCAACACTCCGACCAATCAGAATTTCGTTTATAAACTTACGCTCACACCGCACAAAGCCACCACTACTACAGCTATCGGACTGGGCCATATAGGGGTCTGGAGCAATGGTGTGAGTATATTCAATGCCGACGATGCGCAGTATGTGAATACGATCTGGTCCAGAAACGCATACTTCTTTGAAGGAATAAGCTTCGATGCCTGTCTGGGCCATCCGGCACCAAACGGCGAGTACCATCATCATATCAGTCCTAACTGCCTGTACAATCAGTCGGATAGCGCACATCATTCACCTATCATAGGGTATATGTTCGATGGATATCCTGTATATGGTTCATACGGCTATGCTGATACCATGGGCGGAGGTGGTTTCAGACGCATGAGGTCATCATACAGGATACGGACCGACACTACCCGGACCACCAAACCCGATGGTACTACTGCCTCGACTGCGGGACCTGCCGTCAGTTCTACCTATCCGATGGGATGTCTGCTGTGGGACTATGAATATGTGGCCGGTCTCGGTGATCTGGATGCCAGCAATGGAAGATTTTGTGTCACTCCTGAATATCCGAACGGCACTTATGCATATTTCGTCACTATTGACGATGCGCTTAAGCCGGTATTCCCTTATACTTCTATCGGCAATTATTATGGCACAGTACAGCCCGGCAATGGCGGCGGCCCCAACGGCGGTCATAATACCATAAGTGTATCAACGACAGTCTATGTGGATACCACAGCCAGCACCGGGATCAATGAGACCGATCAGATCAAATTCGAACTGGTGCCAAACCCTACGCTCAATTATGTCTATGTCTATATGGACAATAAGAGTACCAATAACGTGACAGGGAAACTCTATGACATAAAGGGGACACTGCTGCAGGACCTCGGATATATGCAGCCGACCATAGCCTATTCGATAGACATGACCAAATATCCTGTGGGAGTATATCTGCTCCACATGAATGATGGCAATCAGGAAGTAGTGAGGCGAATAGTCAAAGAATAATTCAGACATCAATATTTCAGTAACCCTCTCCCGCCAAGAGAGGGTTACTGATTTTTCGGAAAAAGCAAGTAGCGTCTTCAAACAAAAACTAATTCCTATATTTAGTGTTACATAAAATCTACATATAGATGAATCATACTCAACCCAAAATAACAATACACATTTTTAATAAGATCCTATGCGGACTGTTTCTGGTTCTCTCTTTGAGCATCAGTCAGAAAGCTTATTGCACTAATAATCCTGTCTACGAAGCGCGCAGACTGGCCTATATCAATACGGCACTTACCAATTTCAATGGCGATGCTATCACACTACAGGCTTATAATCATGTGCCGCTGGATTCCGCTACTCTTTATTCACTTTTGCATGGTATCTCTACCGGAGAGACCAGCGATTTTGATATTGAGAAACTGGTCCGTGTTTTATATTTCACCAATGGTACATATGATTCGATCATTCTGCCGGTACTAAATGCCGTGCCATACTGGGTCAACCGTGGCGATACACTCAGGTGCTACTGGTCAGAAAACCACATGGCACAATGGATGTCATCTGACTGGCTGATGCATGAGCGCTATGGCAAACCTGTCGACAGCAACCTTCACAAAAGGCTGGTTCATTATTTGAACATGAAATTGCAGTTTGGCTACTATGAATTCTTCTCATCAGTTTATAACCCTTATTGTCTGGCAGGATTGCTCAATCTGGCTGATTTCTCTCAGGATACTGTGATCAAAAACTTAGCCGTTCAGGCTTCTCAGCTATTGCTGAAAGACTTCATGATCCTGACCAATGATAAAGGGGTTTTTTATCCTACTGCAGGTCGCAATTATTATGACAAGTATGATAATCCCTACGGGCAAAATCATAATAACCTGATCTATCTCCTCACAGGATTAGGACAGGTGCCGGGTGGTGCGTCTCATGGCGGAGGCTTTTTAGCGAGTTCTACACTTCCGGTAGATACGGTGATACAATCATGGGTGCCGATAATCGATACAGTTTATCTGAGGGGCCATTCGCTGGATCAGGGCTATGCACTCAATTCGAATCTCGACTCTTTGGACAGGATCATTATGCAATGGAGCGCAGGTGAATATTTCCCTCCGATGTATGCCGCAGAATCATTCACACTGATCACAGATTCTAACCTCTGGCACAATTCCGTTTTCAGTGTGTTCATACCTCTGTCCACGCTGCCTGTGTCATTGGTGCCAAGCATAGCTGCTCAGCTCGGGGTGGCTTCGTACAGTTCTATATTGTGTAGCGATACCATAGCTGTTTTTAAACATAATTCCATCACCCTATCGTCTGTGCAGGATTATTGGAAGGGCAAATGGGGCTATCAGCAGTACCCATGTGTGGCCGCTGTGGAAACTACTTCGGTGTTTACCGCTTCAGGCAAGGTGGTGCCCGATTGGTATAATCGCTCCGCTACTAATGGCAATGATAATCTGCCTTATGTCAAACAAATGAAAAATGTGGCCCTGCTGATGTACCGTCCCGAGTCAAAACCTTCGGTACTTGGTATTAGCGATTCGACTGTTTCGCTTCATTGGAAAAATTCAGACTATACCGAAGTGAGAAATGACAGCCTGTGGCTGCTGGGCCGCGTAGACAATAACTATGTGGCTGTGCGCAGGGCCGGGTTAAACCAGATCGATAGTATATGGACATGGGCCCGGCCTAAAGGACAAAGCTGGGTGATCATAGTAGGTGACTCTGCTATGTATAGCAGCTTTAATAATTTTCAGGCTATAGTAGACTCTTCACAGTTTGCGGAGCGTTGGTACTATGACTCTCTTAGCTCGCAGGTGGTCTATTATGCCAAGATCATTATCGATTCTAAAACGGTCGATTATGCCTGGGGCATAGACACTGCTACCAATACAGGCATCAACGAAGTGCAGTCGAATGTGGCAGGCATGGCAGTTTACCCAAACCCATCTAATACGAAGATGAATGTGGTACTGGAGAGCATGCCGGTGAACGGGAAGATCGAAGTCTATAATATCATGGGAGAAATGGTGTATCAGTCTGCCATATATGATAAATCGCCTTCAGTCACGACCGCACAATGGAGCGAAGGGCTATATGCAGTGCGGATCTCGACAGACTCGGGTACGGTCTCCAGAAGTTTTGTGGTTAGTCATTAAACGAATTTGATGTTTCGCATATTATCAAAAAAGTGCTGCCTGATCTTCGCTATTATACCGGCGCTGGTTCTTTTAATGTCATTCAAACCTTTGCCTGCCAAAAGCAAACTTATCATTCATTTTGAAAATTATGTGGGCATCAGAAAACTGGCACTTGATACCGCTACCTATATCAATGAGATGGGGCAATCATACACGGTCACAAACTTCAAATATTATATCAGCAATATCGAACTGGAGTATCAGAATAGTAAGAAATCTTTCGTGGTACAAGGCAGTTACCTGATCAGGCAGGATGAGGAAAATACATGGACAGTGGAATTGGATGAGATACCCGCAGATAGCTACCGCAATATCAGCTTTATGATAGGAGTGGATAGCCTGCACAATTGCAGCGGAGCGCAGAGTGGCGCACTCGACCCGGTGAATGGAATGTTCTGGACGTGGAATACAGGCTACATTTTTATGAAATTTGAAGGCAAGAGTCCGGCATCTAAATCTCCGGGCCGCATCTTTGAGTACCACATAGGCGGCTACAAGGAGCCCACGAATTTCATCCGTAGCACTACTTTATCATTCGAGAAAGAAGCAATGACGATGATCGCGGCCAAGACCACACAACTCTATATCAAAACTGACGCATCAAAGATCCTGAAGGGGAGCAACACGATAGATTTCTCAAAAATGTCTTCCGTGACCGACTTTCATTATGCAGATAAGATAGCGGATAATTATGTGAACATGTTCAGCATTATCAGATTTAGTAATGAATGGTAAGCTTCTAACTGTCGGCATCTGTATGCTTGCTGCGATCCTGCTGTTCAGCGATTTTGCAGAAGATAATCCATATTTCAGGATCACTGCAAAGGATGTCGAATTCAAGATCCCCAAAGGATTTCCAAAACCCGTTTATGATTTCAAAAACAATAAACTAAGCCCTCAGGCATTCGTTCTGGGCCGCAGGTTATTCTACGATCCGATCTTATCTAAAGACAGCAGCACAAGCTGCACCAGCTGCCATCAGCGCATTGCTACATTCGCACATATAGATCATCCGCTCAGTCATGGCATCAATAGCCTGATCGGCAAACGCAATGTACCCGCTATCCAGAATGTGGTATGGGGCGAATCTTTCATGTGGGATGGAGGTGTCAATAATCTCGAGGTGCAACCACTCAGTCCGATCACAAATCATGTAGAGATGGGCGAAGACCTGGCCGGTGTAATGAAGAAACTAAAGCGAAACAGCTATTACAGAAAAGCCTTTAAAGAAGCGTTCGGTGATACATTAATATCATCAGAGCGAATGCTGAAAGCCATAGCACAATTCACGGGCATGATGGTATCTGCCAATTCGAAGTATGATAGATTCATACGCCATGAGGATACTTTATCGCAGATAGAATTCAACGGATTGATGGTCTTTCGCGAAAAATGCGCTAAGTGCCACAGAGAACCACTCTTTACGGATGAGTCGTTTAAGAGCAGCGGCCTATATCCTGATTCTTCCCTGCTGGACAAGGGGCGTGCCATTATCACAGGCAGGTCCAATGATGAGTATACTTTTAAAGTGCCGAGCCTGCGCAATATCGAGCGAACATATCCCTATATGCACGATGGCAGATTTCGAAATCTGGACCAGGTGCTGGAGCACTATGCTAAAGGTGATTTTTTTATGGTCAATATCCGCCCTGAGTTGCTGGAGGCGCGGAATATATCAACGCTGGAAAAGAAGGAAATCATTGCCTTTCTCAAAACACTCACAGACAATGATTTTCTATATGACCGTAGATTTGCAGATCCCACTTATTGAGATGGCATCAATGCCCCGCATGTATACGGTCGCACCTCTGTATGAGGTTCTGCGCCACTACTTTGTCAGAATCTGTGGCTGATTTAAGTTCAAGTAATCTTTTGGCAAAAAGCGAAGCATTATTCAAGCTCTCCATACTTTCATATGTTTTGGCCACATTGAGTAGGTAGGTTGAATTGTCAGGTTCCATCTCAGATGCTATCAGGTAATCTGCTATGGCATTATCAAAATCATCCTTCAAATAATAAACCCCTCCCCGCTCATTGAGGAGAAAAGCTCTGTCCGGTCCCTTGAAGCGATGCAGATTGGCCGAGATATAATTAGAGGCCTCATCCCATTTGTTTGTCATGACCATCGCGTTAGCTTTGCTGGCAATGGTTTTGGGGTCG
>CAIXBT010000055.1 GCA_903917755.1 uncultured Bacteroidota bacterium | reverse complement strand
TCGAAGAACGGGGAAACGGTCATACTCATCAAATATCCGAAACCGATAACGATCTCGGGAAAGACCTACTATTTCTTCTTGTTGTACGGGGATAAGGCTCATCTTTCACAAATCGGCGAAACGCTGCAATTCATCCAATAATTTACTATATTTACAGTCAACAAACTAAAAAAGCAAATAAAATATTCATTATGCATATTATTTATACTAATAACAATTTTATAAATATTCAAAATACTGAAAATAAACTATTTAACTTTTTGAGAAAAAAGAGCCCAATAGTGGTAAATTAGGATTATTCATATGCATAAGTGAAAAAATCGTCATATTTGAAAATCACTTCAAAAACTCAATATTCCGCTTCAAACCGCTGTATTTAGTTCGTTTGACGGCAGAGCTTTTGAACAGCTTTTTGAAGCCGTCTTCAGTCAGGTCCTGCCATTGTTCTTTTGACATATCGAGTAATTCAGCCGAGGGTTCGAACTCAGCTGTGTGATGCGGCTGCGATTGAGAATTGATAGGACAAACCTGCTGACAGATGTCGCAGCCATACATCCAGTTATCAAATTTGCCCTGATATTGATCGGGCAGCATCTGATCCTTGAGCTCGATGGTGAAATAGGATATACACCTGCTCGCATCCAGTTTATATGGCTCATAGATGGCCTGAGTCGGGCAAGCATCGACACAGCGCGTACAACTACCGCAGTAATCCTTGACCGGTGAGTCGTATGCCAGATCGAGGTCCAGGATGATCTCTGCCAGAAAGAAATAAGAGCCCTGACGCTTGGTGAGCAGATTGGTATTCTTACCGATCCAGCCTATGCCCGAGCGCTGTGCCCAGGCTTTCTCCAGCACCGGCGCAGAGTCCACGAAGCAGCGGCCATTCACCGCGCCCGCTTCTGTGCGGATGGAGTCAAGCAGTTGCTCTAATCTATCGCGCACCACAGTATGGTAATCTTGCCCTAATGCATACATAGCGATCTTAGGCGCCGCAGGGTCAGTTTGCTTTTTGTCTGTATAGTAATTGAATGAGAGGGAGATAACAGAGCGGGCACCCTCTACTAGTTTGGTGGGATCGATACGTTTGTCAAAATGATTTAACATGTAGTTCATCTTGCCATGCCTGTCCTGATTGAGCCATGTCTCAAGGTACCGTGCCTCTTCGGTCAGCTCCTGCGCACGGGAGATACCACAGTTGCTGAAACCCAGTTCGATGGCTTTCCGCTTGATATATGAGGAAAATTCAAGTGACTTTGACATGGAAAAACTGATAGCTTGTTTAATTTATCTATTCCTTGCTGAACATTACAATCATCTCATCGAATACTAACAATAAGATAACATTAATACCGTTGTTTTGCTTTCGAATAAAAACCAAAAAATGAATTTCAAACTCATTCTCTTTTTTGCAATGCTTACTTCTGTGACAATTAATGTTTCTGCAGGTACTCCCGAGTCTGACAACAAGGATAATAAAAATTGGGACTTAAAGATATTGTCGTGGAATATATATATGCTGCCACCTATCGCACCGGTCAAGGGCAGAGTAGAGCGTGCACATGCCATAGTAGACACACTGAAACATGCAGAAACTGACATCATCGTGTTTCAGGAGGCCTTTCATCACGGCGCGGTGAAAGTGATAAGAGACAGTCTGTCAGCCATCTATCCGTATATGTATGGCCCTTTCAATCAGCGCAAGAATATCTTTCAGATCAGCAGCGGCGTATTTGTGATCAGCAAGATACCTCTGGAGGTCAAAGGTGTGATAGAGTATAAGATAGCTAAAGAAACTGACAGAGTAGCCAGAAAAGGCGCAGCACTGCTGGAGGGCACCTGGAACGGAAAGAAATTTCAAATACTGGGCACTCACCTGCAGGCTCAAAACCATCATGACATCAGGAAGCTCCAGATCCAGCATATGTATGACAGCCTGCTGAACAAATTCAGGATAGAAGGTGTGCCTCAGATCATATGCGGCGATATGAACACCGAGATCGAGATCGAGAAAAACTACAGAGACATGCTGAAGGGCCTCGATGCCGAAGATGGAGAAATAGCAGGCATCCAAAAGATGACCTACGATGGCACTAACAATGAACTGGCTGAGTCAGTATGGAAGAAAGCAAAAACCACGCTCGATTATATCCTTTTGAGAAGAAACGGATCGAGGACCAGTGTCATAAACAGACACGTAGGAGTGTTTAAGAAGAAGAACTGGAGAAGCGGTAAAACAGACCTCTCAGACCACTATGCCATGATGTGCGAAGTGAAGTTCTGAGTAATGAACCATTGAGAATGTAAATTCCAATAGTATTATTCCCACTCGATGGTAGCAGGTGGTTTAGAGCTGATATCGTAGACCACTCTATTTACACCTTTTACATTATTGATGATCTCGTTAGATGTCTTAGCTAGAAACTCATAAGGGAGATGAGACCAGTCTGCGGTCATACCATCGGTAGAATTGACAGCACGTAGGGCTACGACATTCTCGTAGGTACGTTCATCGCCCATCACACCGACAGCCTTGATAGGAGTTAAGATCACACCTGCCTGCCAGACCTTGTCATAAAGTTCATATTTTTTCAGATTGCTGATGAAAATATGATCGGCATCCTGAAGTATTTTGACCTTATCTTCGGTGATATCGCCGAGTATCCTGACAGCCAGTCCCGGACCCGGAAACGGATGCCTATTGAGAATGTCGGGATGCAGGCCCAGTTCTTTACCAGCTCTGCGCACCTCATCTTTGAATAGGAACCTGAGCGGCTCTACTATTTTCAGTTTAAGCCTATCAGGCAGACCGCCTACATTATGATGAGACTTGATAGTGGCCGAAGGGCCCTTCACAGAGATCGATTCTATCACATCCGGGTATATGGTTCCCTGAGCCAGCCATTTGACCTCAGGGTGTTTGAGAGCTTCCGCTTCGAATACCTCGATGAATACACGACCTATTATCTTACGTTTCTGCTCAGGATCGGAGACACCTTTCAGCTCCCGCAGAAAATGCTCTCCGGCCCTTATGCCGACTACGTTCAGACCCATATCCTTGTATTGATGAAGGACACTTTCGAACTCGTCTTTGCGCAGCAGACCGTTATCTACAAAAATAGATAAGAGGTTTGTTCCGATAGCCCTCTGCAACAGCAATGCAGCCACAGATGAATCCACGCCACCCGACAAACCAAGAAGCACATGCTCCTCTCCTATTTGTTTTTTGAGGGAAGCGATGGTTTCATTCACGAAACTGGCTGATGTCCATACATGGCTCAGTCCGCATATACCAAATAGGAAGTTGTTCAGGATTTTATGGCCATCTTCAGAGTGATATACCTCCGGGTGAAACTGGATGGCATATACAGGATGCGCAAATGCCCCATCCTTAGCTTTGAATGCTGCGATGGGTATGGAGTCTGACTTTGCGATCACGTCAAACTTCTCGCCGATGGCAGTAATAGAGTCTGCATGACTCATCCATATCTGAGAATGATTGGTCACATCTTTGAACAATATGCTCGATGGGTCAGTGATATCAAGATGCGCACGGCCGTATTCGCGTGTATCGCTTTTCTCTACCTTGCCGCCGAATTTCTGCGCCATAAGTTGGGCACCATAGCACACACCGAGTACAGGGACGCTTTTTACAATGGTATCCACATCCACATCAGGGGCATCTGTATCTCTGACCGAAGCCGGGGAACCGGACAATATCACACCCTTGATGTCGGCTGTGATGGCCGGTATCTTATTGTAGGGAACTATCTCGCAGTACACTTCAGATTCTCTGACACGTCTGGCTATGAGCTGTGTATATTGAGATCCAAAGTCAATGATCAGTATTTTCTCTTGCATGGCCGCAAAAGTAAATATTGAATCCGATACTAAAAGAGGAATTTATCAGCACTGTGAGTAAATACTCAGATTCTGTCAGATCATGCAGCGATGATCCTAGCTCTCAGCGTATTCTGAAAGGCGGCTGATTTATTGTTGTTATTGGTTAGGATACTATTGAACACCTCGAGTTTTTGCTCCAGTTTATTGCAGTCTGATATCAGTTCTGAAAACTCCATTGTTCCGTATCTCTCGAGATTCTCTTCTGTAATGGGCAATTCGAGTGCCATCAGGAAATGCAATTCCACATTCATTACATCACAGAAACGTTTCAATGTATCTATCTTGGGAAATCCGGAACCTTGCTCCAGAGAACTGTATGACTGCTGCGTGGTGTGCATCGCTTCGGCTACAGAAGCCTGTTTCCATCCGCGTATCTCTCGTATCTTTTTCAATCTTGGCGCTATGAACATATTTTCACTTTTTGGTTAAGAATACTTTCTGATACCAATGCGAAGTTCATGCCGAAAAAAGCTATATTTTGCACTATACTGCAACGCATTTTATTACAAGCAATTAGATACTTGATAAAAAGCTAAACAATAAATAACTTTTGCGAAAATATATCCAAAATAGATGTGCGGATTTCCAATATGGAAAAAAACAAAAGGTCTATTGGAGACTATAAGATTCAATTTTGCGGTATAGTGTATTGAGACCAATATCAAGCAGTTTGGCACTTTCAGCCTTATTTCCCTTAGTAAGGGCCAAAACCTTTTTTATGTGCTGTTTTTCGACCTCTGCCAGTTCTAAAGAATTGGTTTCATTTTCCTGATAAGTAAACTCCAATGGCAGAAACTCCGGGCGAAGTTCCCCATCAGAAAGGATCATGGCACGCTCTATCACATTCCTGAGTTCGCGGATGTTACCTTTCCAGTTATGCTTCTTTAAAATATTGAGAAAGTCCTTAGAAATACGAGGGTATTGAACCACCATTTTATCGGTGAATATCTTGATAAAATGTGCGGTCAGAATATCGATATCGTCTATCCTGTCTGCCAATGCAGGCAATGTGATCTTAAAGACAGAAAGCCTGTAATAAAGATCCATGCGAAATACACCTTTGTCGATCTCTAACTGAAGGTTTCTGTTTGTAGCCGTTATCACACGAATATCTACACGTGTAGGTTTTGAATCTCCCACTTTATAAAACTCCTGTGTCTCCAGTACCCTCAGTAGTTTAGCCTGAAGATCTATGCTCATCTCTCCCACCTCATCGAGAAATATGGTGCCACCACTGGCTTCTTCCATCAGTCCCTGCTTATCTTTCATGGCGCCGGTGAAGGAGCCCGCCTTATGACCAAACAGTTCGCTCTCCAATATTTCCTTGCCGAGTGTGCTGCAATTGACTGCTACAAATGGTTTGTTCTTTCTTTTGCTGGCGTAGTGAATGGATTGAGCAAAGACCTCTTTGCCGGTGCCGGTCTC
>CAIXBT010000054.1 GCA_903917755.1 uncultured Bacteroidota bacterium | reverse complement strand
GTGCAGCATCATTCTGACTGAAAGTATATCCGCCTGCATTCAGATTATCTACAGAGTAGTATCCATTGCTGGCTCCGCCCCAACCCCAGTTCATATGTAGTAGGTTATTGGCATCGTAACCATCGCAAACCCATGTATGACCACCCGAATTGGCATCATTACCTTCATATTGTATCACGCGGCCTGCATTCAGTTCGCTTTCCATCAGGCTGATCCAATCTGCAGAATTGTAGGAACTCATATACACCCCCTGTATTGTATTTGGATTGTAATAAAAATATGTGACATATGCATTTTGAGCGCATGGACTATTGCCCCAGACGTCAGACTGCAAAACAAATGCACCGCTGCCTCCATGCAGGTCATCGCCATAGGACATATTGACACTCACACCACACTTATACATCAACGTATCTACCGGGCTTGTATTAGAAGATACCGCATTAGGCATAGCAGCCCAATTGAATGGGGTGCTAAAATCTGCTGACAGGTTACCATAAGGACTCATAGAGTAAGAATAAGAACCTGTTCCACGCTGAGGATAATTCCAGTACTTCATGATCTGTGCCATAGCGGTAGCCACACATCCGGTCACACAACGCTGATTGTCGGTCACATTAAAAGGGCATAGACTATTGTAATAAGGCTCCTGATTCCAGACAGTGGTGAGCAAAGGGCCGATAGTCACAGCGGCACTTCTGGCAGATACGATATGATTTCCGGTATAGGTGCTCCATAGATTCCGTATGTGAGCGTCAGGCAATGTATTATTCACTACAGCGAAACGGATCTTTTTTGCCGCGCTGTTTATCCAGTTGCTCACTCCTACCAGAGGGGCATTGGCATTAAAATGGCTTTCAGTAGAATAGGCAATGATCGGTTTTGAATTGTCATCAGCAGAGACTATCACAAAACCAATGGCCGGAGAGATATCAAACACATAGAAATCCACTGAGCCATCGGCCTCGGTATGAGTATAATTGAGTGTGGATGTTAAGTTATTGGCAGATGGCACCTGAGCCTTAAAAAAATTGATAGCTACTGTTTGAGCTGTCTGCTGACTGATCGTGTTTGCCTGTATCTGACCAGACACTATCAATATGGCTAAAGCCATCATTATAATATTCTTCATTAACCAGTAGATTATTTATTGAAGAATAAAGTTAATGCTTTTTATCCGAATTCCCTGACAGCCTATTCGGCAACGATCTTTTTAGTCGCAACTATCTTATTATCACTCACTATCACTGCGTCATAGATACCGGCAGCCAGTTTCGTATTGGTATATACCAGCTCATTTGTATTAGCCGGTATGCCGATAGCATCGACCTGTTTGCCCAGCACATCATAGAATCTGATCGAGGCATTGACTAGTTGTGTCTTAGTGTTGATCCTGATCGTGGCTGAGTTGCTGAATGGATTTGGTATGACCTCAAATGAAACCGCATCAGATAGCGTTTCGAGTCCTACATGCTGACATACTCCGCTGCTCACATTGGCCAGTCGGTTGTAGTTCACACATACAGAATCAGTGATGCCATATACTTTTTGTACGCAGGTGCCATTATTGACATTGGCAGTAGCGCTGTAATTGATCGATGCTGTATCAGTACATCCGTAGACCTTTGCTATACATCCCCCCGTATCAATATTGGCAGCAGCATTATAGTTGATCGAGCCTGTATCCTGACAGCCATATACTACATGATACAATAATGCCTGATAGCAGTTCACCTTTCCCCAACCAAAATTTATATTCGGAATGTTTTGTGTGGTGAAATTATCTCGTTTTGCAGTCCTCTCCAGCACTTCTTTCACCTCTTTGTAGCTGGCATTCGGATGTTCTTCCAGATACAAAGCTGCCACACCTGCCACGATCGGCGATGCCATAGATGTACCACCATTTCGTGTGTGTTTGCCACCTAGCGACACCTTGCTGGACTGTCCTGATCCGGTCAGTAATGCTATATACAGAGAGTCGCCTGTAGCCGTAGTGACAGTACCTGTAGCTGCGATATCAGGTTTGATCCTGCCATCGCGTGTGGGCCCGATAGATGAATTGGCCACCAAACTGCCGTCGACCAGATTCGAAGGCTGAAATACATGGTTTACATCCTGATAAGCCCTACGATTAGAATAGTTTGCTACGGTGATCACCTTGTCAGAACACTGCCATGATGACACTATCGTTTTCAGAGAATCCTGAAATCTATAATTCGGTGAGCTGAAACCACCCGGCAGTGTGGCAGGCATATTAGAAGTGCCCGGAATAGCAGCATTATTATCCCAAAGATCAAAAACTCCCTGACCTTTGGTTTGAAGCCTCCACAGATTGGTAGTGACCACCGGATTGACCAGAAACTCGATGTGATACACACTGCCCGAAAGTGTCACAGCAATGATGTAATCGCCCAGCTTGGTAGCACCATTAAAAAGTGAATCGGCGATCTGCACAGTCACTCCCTGAGCAGGGTTGAAATCTGTGACTGCATTGAAATACCTGGTTCTGGCCAGAAATGAAGGTGTATTATTATCACAACCTATGGCAAAATTGCCCAGTTTGAACTGCGCCGTATCGGCCCACATATCATAATAGACCTGTCCATAAGTCGCATTGTATGTGAACCAGGTAAAAAGCGAATCTGTAGCGCTGAGCGGATATGAAACGTGAAATCTCAAACCGCCAGCATTGCCGGCTGCGGCTACCAGTACACGACCATGCTGGGCTTCGAGAAGTGCATCAATGGCCTGTGCCGCCAGATCCTGCCCGTCATGCGAGCCATAATAAGTACCCACGCTGGTATTGATCACACAGGGACGGCCGAGTTGAGTTGCTTTATTGAAAATATAACTTACCCCATCTGCTATGGTTTGAAGAAAATCACTGCTGGTATCATTGAGATTCACCACGATCATATCTGCATCTGGAGCAGTGCCTGTATAGCGATTATTCAGGACCGAATCTCCTGCCCAGCTTGAACCATTGCCTGCAGCTATACCCGCCACATTGGTGCCGTGTCCATTATCTCTGGCAGGGTCGCTGCTGTTGCATTGACCGCTATTGATCTGCGTGGAGTCCCACTCACTTCCGTAGCCGTATGGTGTGGGGGCAGTGCCCGATGACAAATATTGATCCCAGAGATACAAGACCCTTGTATTGCCGTTAGCTCTTTTGAAATCCTGATGATGGAAATACATCCCTCCATCTATGATACCGACTATCACTCCGGTTCCTTTATATTGCTGCAGCAGCGGTGCTATGCCCAGCTGAGCACTATCTATATTATTGTTGATTCGGGCCGAATCCATAAAAGCAAAACCTCTGCTTCCAAAACCTTCTATCCTGTCTATACCCGGCTCTTTAGAGAAAGCGATCAAATTCTTATATGGGATCGATACGGAAGAAATATCTCCTGCCGAAAATCTGAATACCCCTTTGTGTTTGGTCACCAGACTATGTATGACTGATGGGTCACCTTTGACCATGATAGCTTTTTGTCTTGTACTTTTTGACACATCGGGTTTCTGCAAAGTCCTGTATAGTGACAATCCCAGCTTATGCGAAACAGGCGTCTGAGCCTGTATTTGTATAGTAAAACAACAGAGCAAAATGAGTATAGTAAGTGTACGCATAGTTTATAGAATTAGCTTGATACAAGTTTAAGAAAAAGTAAATGATCGGTCTACTTTCATCATCTCAAGATACAAAATACAAGTTAATTTTCATTTATAAAAAATTACAAGGAAAGGATTGTTTATTAACTCCTTGTATCCTCATTTACCTTCTTTCAAAAAAATAAAATCACTTTTTTCCGGAAGCCATGCAACCGATCTTGTACTAATGCTATCTATTAATCATCAATCATAACCCAAACTCATCAACATAGCACAAAGCTTTACCTTATTTATACTATTTTTACATTTGTTAAAAAGATAAAGGTATGACCACTGATACAGCTATTTCCCGTGCTGAATACTTGATGGAGCTTGAAGATCGTTATGGAGCGCATAATTACCATCCCATTCCCGTAGTTTTAGAAAAAGGCAGAGGTGTCCATGTTTGGGACATCAACGGAAAGGTCTATTACGACTTTCTATCAGCCTATTCGGCCGTCAATCAGGGCCATTGCCATCCGCTCATCATAGATGCCCTCAAAAAACAGGCAGACAAACTCACACTCACATCCCGCGCCTTCTACAATTCTGTACTCGGAGAGTATGAGAAATATATGCATGAATATTTCGGCTATGACAAGGTACTACCTATGAATAGCGGCGTGGAAGCAGTGGAAACAGCCATGAAACTGGCTCGCCGCTGGGGCTATGCCAAAAAAGGCATCAAAAACGGAGAAGCAAAGATCATATTCATAGAAGGAAACTTTCACGGCAGAACCATAGCCGCCATATCAGCATCTACCGATCCGAGCAGCTATGCAGGCTTCGGCCCGAATCTGCCGGGCTTTCTGACAGTACCGTTCAATGATCTATCGGCTTTGGCCAGAGCACTCGAGGACCCAACCGTAGCAGGTCTGATCTTAGAACCGATACAAGGGGAAGCCGGAGTGGCAGTGCCTGATGAGGGCTACCTGATCAAGGCATATGAACTCTGCCGCATGAGCAATGTACTCTTCATAGCAGACGAGGTTCAAACGGGACTCGGCAGGACCGGCAAAATGCTGGCTTGCGACCATGAAGATGTAAGACCGGATATGGTCATACTCGGCAAGGCCCTCAGCGGAGGTGTACTACCCGTATCTGCTGTACTGGCAGACGACGACATCATGATGAACATACGTCCGGGAGAGCATGGATCTACCTATGGCGGCAATCCGCTGGCATGCAAGGTAGCAATGAGCGCCCTGCAGGTCCTCAAGGATGAAAATATGGTTCAAAATGCTCACTATCTCGGCAAATATCTCCGTCAGGAACTCAATAAGATCAAACATCCGCTGATCAAGCTGATACGCGGCAAGGGACTACTGAATGCGATAGTGCTGAATACTGACGATGAGCAAATGGGCTGGAACCTCTGTATGAAAATGTCAGACAAGGGTCTGCTGGCTAAACCAACTCACCATTATATCATCCGACTGGCGCCGCCACTGGTGATCAACAAAGAGCAAATAGACGATTGTGTGCGTATCATAAAAGAATGCCTCAATGAATTTTAGTTTTTAAGGGTTAATTGAAAGACGGCCCCGGTATAATAGCCGGGGTTTTTTATGCCTGATCGTTAGCGACTATCTTTCTGTATTTTTCATCTGGTTACATATTATCTATACCTTACAAAAATGAAAATATTTAATGGGGATATGTCATAATTCTGTGAGGGGTATTCAAACTATTTTCAAGGATAGTCATTTATTATCTCCGTCAATCTGCGTAATCTGCGGGACTGTATTTATTTTCACTCCATGAATAAAAAAGAGCGGGTAGAATTTATAATCAAGAAACTCGAAGAGCTATACCCTAAAGTCCCGATACCACTGGATCATAAAGATGCTTACACACTGCTCGTAGCGGTGCTGCTCTCCGCACAGTGTACCGACAAACGGGTCAATCTCGTCACCCCCGAACTCTTCGAACTGGCAGATACTCCGAAGAAAATGATGAAAATACCCGTCGACGATATCCGCGAGATCATAAAACCATGCGGCCTCTCTCCTACCAAGGCACGCGCTATATCAGGCCTCTCAAAGATCATCATCGAAAAATATAATGGCGAGGTACCCGACACTTATGAAGATCTGGAATCGCTGCCCGGAGTAGGCCACAAGACGGCCTCTGTGGTCATGTCGCAGGCATTCGGGCATCCTGCCTTTCCGGTAGATACACATATACATCGTCTGATGACACGCTGGAAACTCACTAACGGCAAAAATGTAGAGCAAACTGAGAGGGATGCCAAGAGGTTATTCCCCGAAAAAATATGGAACAAACTTCATCTGCAAATTATTTATTTTGGGCGTGAATACTGCCCTGCCAGAGGACATGATGAAACAACTTGCCCCATTTGCTCAAAGATATAGCGCATGAAAAAACTGTTTGAATATCTGCTTGTCATACTGCTCCTTTCACCGCTACTGTGCATCAATATCAGGAGTACACAGGATTGGGGAGACGACTATGCCGCATATCTTAGAGAGGCAAAAAACATTTCAGAGGGCAAGCCCTTCTATCAAAGCAGGTTTGAATATCACAATTACAATATCGCATATGCGCCGCCATATTACTCATACGGATTCCCGCTGCTGCTCAGCCCTGTGGTCAAGACCTGTGGATTGGATTTCAGTGCATTAAACTTCTATATGTCACTATGGGCGGTAGCATGGGCCTTACTGATCTTTTATTTTTTGCGGCATAATTTTTCTTTTTTCATCTCCCTTTCATTTACTCTTATCTTCTTTTTAAATCCTTTTTTCTTTGATTTCAAGACAGGGGTCATTTCAGATATTCCATTTTCATTTTTTTTCCTTTTGTCTTTTCTATTATATCAGCAGAGAAAGGACAAACCCCTGTATTATTATCTGTTCGCCGGGCTGATCATCGCATTCACCATAGGGATGCGCGGCATGGGTATCATATTGCTGCCTGTCATAGCATTCGAATGGATGCTGAAATGCATTCAGTTTATAAGTAAGATTATTCCCATTGATGAGATCAAAAAAGAAACGAGGGAGACCGCAGCAGTATTAGTTTCCGCCATTGTATTCATATTATTGCTGGGGCATTTTATTTTCAGATCTCCCGTAGATCTGACGCATCATTTTCTACAGCTTTTCATCAGTCATCAATATTGGGATGTAGTCCTGAAAAATCTGGACATCTATACCATCCAGTTCTCCTATTTGTTTCATCACGATGTCGGCAAATATTCTTTTTCCATCCAATATACAGCCGCTTTTATGCTGGTCTTTCTGGTCATAGGCATTCTGAATACTATCTTCTCAAAACACAGATCAGAGCTGTTTTTTTTAGTCAGTTACTGCGCTGTCATTATGCTCTATCCGTTATATACACAGGGTTTCAGGTTTCTGCTTCCGGTGCTTCCATTCTTGATCTTCTGCATCATCAGAGGTGCCGGTTCGATAAATACGAGCATCGTTTACAACAGGTCATTTTTGCTTTTTATTTTCCTTCTTTTCATCCTTATGCAGTATAAAAAGGAGGTCTATGCCTTGAGAGAAAGCCAGCAAGTCCCCGAACGTGGGCCTTTCACCGAGGATAACAGAAAGGCACTCGACTATATCAAAACCAATATCAATGATACGGCTCTGATAGCCAGCCTGAAGCCGCGAGCTGTGGAGCTTTTTACGTCTAAACGGACCTGTGTATTGCCCTCGGGCATTGATATACCCCTCATAGCCGATCACCTCAAAGAAGCAAAGCCAGTCTATATTCTTTGCATCAATGATCTGGGGCCACTAGCCGAAAATGTGGCCCGATACCGGAAAGATTCATTGGTCTGGCAAAACAATGCCTGCAAGCTGTATCTTTGCAATAATCATCAAAACAAAAACTAGCATGAAGATGAACTCCGCCCCGAATCCCTGGGTCAATAAATCAAGTGAGGTAAAATATGAGAACAACTGGATAAAGGTGACGGAAAATCAGGTGATCAATCCCGCAGGAAATGACGGCATCTATGGTGTGGTTCATTTTAAAACCAAAGCTATAGCCATCATTCCGCTCGACGAAAACTATAATACCTGGATAGTAGGTCAATATCGCTACCCGCTTGACTCCTATGAGTGGGAGATCGTGGAGGGTGGCTGCCATGAAGGTTCGCTACCGCTCGAGACTGCTCAAAGAGAACTGCATGAAGAAGTGGGCCTGAAAGCAGAACATTTTGAATTGATACTACAGATGCAGCTGTCTAACTCTACCACAGACGAGATATCTTATACGTATATCGCAAAAGGCCTGAGCTATATCGGCGAGGCACCCGAAGAAGACGAACAATTGACCATCAGGAAGTTGCCATTTGAAGAAGTATTCCAGATGGTAATGCGCGGCGAAATAAGAGACGGACTGGCTGTAGGCAGTGTGCTAAAAGCCAAGATGCTCATAGATCAGGGGCTGATCTAATAATAATCAAAATGTCGTTTATCGATCACCACACCATTCATGGTCGAAGTCTGCTGCGAGACACCGTTCTGATTGTCCAGCAGATAAGTATAAATGGCTGTGTACTGGGCTGTGGCACCGACATAAATATCCTCTTTCTTAAAGTTGGCAGATGACCTGCCGAGGAAAATCAGACCGAAGTTGTCATTGCTAAGTGTGTTTCGGGTGTCGCTGTAAAACAGCGTATTGATCGTATAGACCCCATCTCCGGATACCGAAGAAGTAGAAGATTCCAACACCACATCATCATTCTGAATGGTATAATTATCTATCGTGTTGGGGTGAGTCGTATCAAGGGTTGAAAGCCTGTGGTTATTCACATCATAGGAGAATACATAGGAAGCCAAAGACCCGTCACCACCGAGTTTGGTGAATCCTGTAGCAAGTCCTTTTTTGTTCAATGTATAGATATTCTTGTAGCTGAGAACTCCTCCCGCCGTTTTAATATAGATCACCGTATCATTGGAGTAAGTATATGTCTCCAGCGTATCGCACTGTGTCACTGAGCTGAGCCTGTATTTTGCATCATAAGTGAAATAGATCACACAACTATTGCTGTCTATCACAATATCTTTGACCAAACGCACCTGCTGTCCGCTTGTATCTTTTTTACAAGCAGAAAACAACATAGCTATACAAAGCATTGATATACCTGTAGCAATCTTCATTTATCTCAACAACATAAAATTAATATAAATTATTAAAATCTCACAGTGACAAGGTATTTTCCTTGCCGCTGATCAGATTTCATTGATTAATAGTGTTTCTCATATATAACAATGATGAACCTCATAAGAATTCAGCATTCCCTGACCGACATTTGTCGGATAAATTTACATATGAAAAAATTTATTTTTCTATTGATGGTTTTTTGTTCAATACAATCATGCGTAAAGGATAAATGTGTCATTTGTAATGATGCTAATGGCAATTCCACCGGGATAAAATGCTTTCACACCACAACTGAAGCTCTTACATGGGAGGCGGCACAGGATTCGGCCAATCCGAACAAACCGATCAATTGTAGTAAATGAATGATAATGATTTAGCAGTCCTTGATGTTAATCATTATCGAGACTAACGAGACTCACTTTAAGCCACATTGCCCGAACGTAGATTTACATTATGAAACGACTACGACCTGATCACCTCTTATACACGCCGGGTTTATGGTTCTTTATAAAGGTTTAAATGCAAAAAATGAAATCAATTAAAATTCTGGTACCACTCTTCTTTATTACGTTTGTTATGGTCTTCATTTTAATGCCATCATGCAAACATGACCTCATATACGACATACCCAAACCAATAGATACCACTCATCACGTCCCGCCACCGATAGATACTACGCATTGTGATACTTGTGCGGCAGGAGTGATCTCTTTTACCTATGATGTACAGCCGATACTGGTCTCAAACTGTGCTAAGAGCGGCTGCCATGATTCCATAAGTCATGCAGAGGGGCTTATTATCACCAGCTATACACAGATCATGGCCACTACAGATATTCCGGGAAATCTTGTAAATAGTAACTTCTGGCAGTCCATGACTGGTAGCGGCGGAAATCTTATGCCGCCCAGCGGTGCTCTTACCGCAGCACAATTGGCCATCATTCAGCAATAGCTGCAACAAGGCGCACCAAATACGACATGCAGTCATACATGTGGTTGTGACAGTACTAATGTATCGTTCGCTAATTTTATCAACCCCACTATACAGGCATATTGTTTGGGATGTCACGGTTCGGGGGCTGCATATGACCTGTCGAGCTATAGTGCCATTTTGGTCCAGACCAATAATGGCAAGCTGATGAAAACGATAAGGCATCAGACAGGTCCCGGCATTGTGGCCATGCCATATGGCGGTCAGCAATTGAATAGCTGTACTATTTCCAAATTTCAAAGTTGGGTCAATGCCGGAGCGCCAAACAATTAAATGTATAAAGCCATGCGCACATTAAAAAAAGTATTTATAGACTCAAGAAAAATATGGGTGATTATTCTTCCCATGTTCTTTTTGGCATCCTGCTATTATGACAAAGAGGATCAACTGTATGATGCCTATTATGCCAGCAAAAATTGTGATACTCTCACAGTTACTTATACGCATACTATCGTGCCGATCATTGCAGCCAGATGTGCTACCGGTTGTCATACCGCTGGTGGCACTGCCAATGGAAATTTTGACACATACGCAGGGCTGAAAGCCAAGGTGGATAATGGTTCGCTAATAAGAAGAACGACGGTATTGATGAATATGCCCTCTACAGGCGGGCCGCTCACATCCTGCCAGATCAATCAAATTAAAAAATGGGTGCAACTGGGTGCTCCCAATAATTAAAGATCATGAAAAAGTTTTTTATTCTGCTCCTTCTCCTCCCATTTCACCTGTATGCGCAGGACGATATAATGGATATCCTTAACAATTCAACGCCTAAGACACATGACTATGCCCTGGGTGTTTTCAAAGGAAATAAGATCATCAATGCTCAATCTACGGAGCAACCTGCTGCCAAGTCGATTCAATTTGTGATATCGCACCGTTTCGGCAGAATGAGTGGTAGCTACAAGCAATTTTTTGGTCTCGACAATTCGACCATCCGCTTCGGCTTTGAATATGGTATTCTGGACAATCTATCTATCGGCTTTGGCCGCAGCTCTTTTGAGCAGGTATGGGATGGCTATATCAAAGGGCGTTTTATCAGGCAGCAAAAAGGGAAATGGAATATTCCAATTACCATATCTGGATTCGCTAGCGCAGCGATAAGAAGTGACGCTTGGGCCGATCCCGGCAGACACAATTTCTTTACATCACGAATGTTTTACAGCTTTCAACTTATCTTTTCGAGGAAATTCGGAAAGTGGGTATCGCTGGAACTGATGCCTACACTGGTACATCGCAATATAGTACCTACGGTCAAGGACAAGAATGATGTTTTTGCATTAGGTGGGGCGGCATCTGTGGGGCTTAGCAAACGGGTACGATTGAATATAGAGTACTTTTATGTCATTCCCGGCCAGATAGTTTCTCTTTATAATGGCGAACAGGTGAGAAACAGTTTGTCCCTAGGTGTAGATATAGAAACGGGAGGACACGTATTTCAACTACACTTCACGAACTCAAGGGGTATGATAGAAAAGAGTTTTGTGGCGGAGACTACAGGCAATTGGTTCCCTAAGAGAGCCAGCGATTTTGGCGTACAGTTTGGTTTTAATATTTCACGTGGATTTTCTTTTGTCAAGACTAAAAAGATGAAGGAAAAAGAAGCCAGCAAGAAAAGCGCCAAAGCGCAGAAAATAAAAAACCCCACATCTCTGTGAGGTTTTTAAAAATAAGAAGGCGACTACCTACTCTCCACGGGGTTTAACCGAGTACCATCAGCGTGGAGGGGCTTAACTGCTCTGTTCGGAATGGGAAGAGGTGATCCCCCTCGCTATAGCCACCATTTAGTTCATATCGTGCCGAACACACGACAAATATGTTTATGCCAGTGCCTTGGCTACTTCTGCAGCAGCTTCCTTGAGCTGGATAGCAGACTGTACTTTCAGACCTGACTCGTCTATCAGTTTCTTAGCTTCTACTGCATTGGTACCTTGCAGACGTATGATGATAGGCACGGGAATATTGCCGATAGATTTATATGCATCTACTATACCCTGCGCCACGCGGTCGCAACGTACTATACCGCCGAATATATTCACGAGGATAGCCTTGACATGCGGATCTTTCAGAATGATGCGGAATGCCTTCTCTACGCGTTCTGCATTGGCTGTACCACCGACGTCCAGGAAGTTAGCCGGATCGCCGCCGGAAAGCTTGATGATATCCATCGTAGCCATTGCGAGGCCTGCGCCATTGACCATGCAGCCGACATTGCCATCGAGCTTCACATAGTTAAGGTCGGCTTCACCCGCTTCGATCTCTGTAGGATCTTCCTCAGCCAGATCGCGCAGTGCGAGCAGGTCAGGATGACGGTAGAGGGCATTGTCATCGAGACCTAGTTTGCAGTCTACTGCCAGTATTTTATTGTCAGATGTCTTGAGGCATGGGTTGATCTCCACCATGTTGGCATCTGTAGTAATATAAGTCTTATAAAGTGACTTCAGAAATTTGATCATTTCCTTGAAAGCATTGCCTGACAGGCCCAGATTGAAAGCCATCTTGCGGCACTGAAAGTCCTGCAAACCTACAGACGGGTCCACCCATTCTTTATGCACTTTTTCCGGAGTATGCTCTGCTACTTCTTCTATATCCATACCGCCTTCAGTAGAATATATGAAGACGTTTTTGCCGGTACCTCTGTCCATCAGCACAGATACGTAGAATTCTTTCGTTTCGCTCTCTCCCGGATAGTAAACATCCTGAGCTATCAGTATCTTGCTGACCACCTTACCGTGCGGGCCTGTCTGCTTGGTCACAAGTGTTCCACCCAGCAGGTTTGTCGCGATCTCTCTTACTTTATCATGATTTTTTGCCAGGGCAACACCATTTTGACCATTGCCGATGATAGTACCTTTGCCACGGCCACCTGCGTGTATCTGAGACTTGACCACTACCCAACTGCTGTCGTATAGTTCTTTGAGTTTTACAGCTGCTGCTACTGCCTCATCGGGAGTAGTAGCGACTATGCCTTCCTGTATGGAAGCGCCATTCTTTTTCAGTATTTCCTTTGCCTGATATTCGTGTAAATTAATTGCGGATAAATTTTAAAGCCCGACGAAAATAATGGAATAGGGCAGAAATGCAAAACCTTTATTTTAACCTAAGGTTCAGTACTGATATATTGTTGAATTTATATTCAGGAAATGTATTTTTTTATAGCTTGGATGCTGTTTAGGGCAAACAATTATGGAAATATTATATATCACTTCCGGTTTACTGACCCTCGTTCTGATCCTCATCCTGGTCGGAATATGGGCATTGATACGAAAACTGATCAGACTAAATGAAAAAGCCAGACCATATAGTTCCATATTATCCTTAGTGGTCATGATCCTGCTACTCTACGGAGGTTGCTATTCTGCCACCCACGAAAGAAGCGGCGAGGAGATATATGAAGTATTTTTTGGTAAACCTCAGTCTGACTGCGTGAAGATACTGGAGCGTCATGACGCCATTGTGCCAATCATAGATGTGTCGACCACCCTGCATTTCAAAACATGCCCCGAAGAGATAGATCGTATCGCATCAAAAAAAGAGTACACAAAAGCGATAGAACCATCAGCCTATATGTCCGTAGCTGATCAGTTTTTCAATCCCAGACTGCTGGGAGATTCCGTCCTTGTATTTCAAAAGATGGAAGGCCGGGATGCCATCTTTATATATACTAATCTCAGCAAAACGGAAGCCTATTTCATAGATGCATTTAACTGAACTATTCGGCAAAAATATTGAGATAGGCGGCTCGTGAATATCTGATCAGCGGAGGGCTGATCAATATCAATAGAATAGTAGAAAACAAAAAAGAGGCGATCATATGCAAGCCCAATACAAAATGACCTAATGCTATAAACATAATGATGAGCGCTATGACTATCGGATAGCTGACCCACATTGCTCCCAGATAAAAGCCCGGTTCGATCTGAAAATCCTGCCCGCATACGGGGCACCTGTCAGGCATATCAAACATCTGCTTTAATGCATAGGGATTTTTGTTGAGAAAAAGGTCAGACTCCATGCACCGGGGACATTTACACTTGACGATGCTATAGAGTTTGGTGCCTTTGCGAAGAGAAAACATACAACGAAGATAGGAATATGAAGATAGAAAAAGGAATAGCCCGTAATCAATCCTTAAATGCTTTGTTTTTATGCAAACCACCGGAGGAATATCTCTTTCGGTAGGATTTCTTTTCTACATCCACTTTCTTTTCTACGGTTATTATATTCTTTTGATTTCGGGTTATGGTCAGCGGGTTGCCGGTCAGATCGATCTGCTGCCCTCCCCTTTTTACCGTAAAAACGACATCCTTTGTATTATTCTTATCAGAATATTTTTCGAGCAATGACTGTAGATTCTCTTTCGTCACCGTCTTACCATTGATAGCTACGAGAATATCACCTTCGCGCATACCCATCTGGTCGAGAGAGAGATTGGTCACATAGTATTCCTTGCTGGCCTTTGTATATCTATATGTGGCATTGACGAAGAGCCTCTCCGTGTCTATCTTTTGCACTTCATATTTCCAGCCTACGGTAGAGAGAAACTCATTGTAGTCGATCTTCTGTATGCCTTTGATATAACTATCAAAAAATTCCTGCACCTCGGGATAGGAGTACTTCACCATCTCTGCGATCACAGATTCATCCTTGACCACATAATTCATTCTGGTGTTATTCTTCATATCGATCATCAGAGATTTGAGATCCATCGTCCCTTTGCTGAGTTTGATCAGCCGGAGGTCCAGCATCATCGCTACCACTGCACCTTTGAAATAGAAATTCTGATACTTCTTTTCATTGCCTTCGAGATAGCATTTTTCGCTCTGGTCGGTGAGAGAATAAGGCTCAAAATACTGCGAGAGACTGATCTTGTTTCTTATTTCATTAATAAATTCCTGCTCTGTGATCAGTTCTTTCTGATACTGCATGAGCAGAGAGAAATACTCCGTAAAGCCCTCATACAGCCATAGATTTTCGGTCTGCATCTTGGCACGCATGTTGAGTTTATTGGTGAGGTCCGTTTTGATATTAAGCGGCTCGAAGAGGTGAAACAACTCATGGGCAGCAGTGTACTGTAGGTCCCGCAATATCTTGTATTTATTATTGCTTTCGGGGAAATAATATACAGAAGAACCGGAATGCTCCACCGCTCCGTATTCTTCTTCACTCACCACCTTATTGTGAGCAGGATTGACATAATTCACCAAGAAGTAATAATCCTTCACATTTAGCCCACTGCAGAACTCATCCACTCCTTCACTCACAGATCTCAGGACTTTAGATACGTCCTGCATTTTCACTGAGTCATTTTCAGAATAGAGGCTGATGTGATAGTGTGTCCGGCCAACTATATAGCCTACTTCTTTATTTTTGGTATATAGTATCGGAGCATCGAGCAGCGCCAGATAATTGGGCACATCTGCCGTATCTATATTCAGATTAGCGCTGCTGTGCAGTGCCAGAGATGAACTGCCGAATAGTTTGTCGGGCTTTGTGATCTCCAGTTTATAAGTATAATTCTCATAGCCCTCAATATAACCTACGATAGCATGAAAATTGAGAAGGAATTGTTTATCCCTTATAAAACTTGAACCCAGCTGACGCATAATGATGGCGGGATCATCATAATGCCAAGAGTCATGCACATAATATTCTATACGGGTCAGTTTTTTGGATGGATAGATATCAAATTCGTTGATAGAAGTTCGCTTGACCATTATTTCATTGCCATCTATATCAAAAGCCTTGATATCTGAAAAAAGTCGGCCTGTCTTGAGCTCGGATATACAGCCCGGCACATTGGATGGAATGACAAAACGTACTTTAGGCAGATCGATCTTGGGGGTCAGGATCGTGACCTTCATTCTGAAACTGTCTGTCTCATTCAGGTTCAGTAATATCTTAAACGGATCTCCTGCGGCATGTAAATTAAAAAAGCCACCTGACAATACGATTGTTAAGGTGATCATTTTGATTAACGACAAGAAGTTCTTTTTTTGCGCCAAGGCCTATTTGCATTTTGACATAACTAAAATACAATTTGCTGAACAAAATATAATGTCTTTTTTAAAAATGTATCTTAAAAAAATATTGCTGCATGGAAATACCGCAATGGATGTCGAGGACACAACTGCTGCTGGGCGATGAACAAATGGAGCGACTCATGTCAGCCAATGTGCTGGTAGTGGGCCTCGGAGGTGTAGGTGGCATATGCGCGGAGATGATAGCCCGGGCAGGTGTGGGCAAAATGACCATAATAGATGCTGATGTGGTAGAGGCGAGCAACCGAAACAGACAGCTGCCGGCGCTGATCAGTACCGATGGTATGCGTAAAGCCGAGGTGCTGGGGCAAAGGCTGCTGGATATCAACCCCGATCTCAAGCTCACAGTGATCAATGAATTTCTGAATCGGGAAAACAGATCAGAGTTGCTCGGAAACACAAAATACGATTATGCAGCAGATTGCATCGATACCCTCAGCCCCAAGGTCAATTTCATCAAATATTGCCTGGATGAGAATATCCCGATAGTCAGTTCGATGGGGGCCGGAGCCAAGGTAGACCCCACACAGATAAAAATTGTTGATATTTCTGGAACATATAACTGTAAGCTTGCGTATTATGTCAGAAAAAAACTTCACGCTCAAGGGGTTTACAACGGACTAAAAGTTGTATTTTCACCCGAACGAGCTACTGAAAAGAGAATAGTACTGACTGAAAACGGCCCGAAAAAATCTGTAATTGGTACCATATCATATATGCCTGCCGTGTTTGGTTGTACTTTGGCAAGTGTTTTGATACGAGACCTTTATAACGGAAGACCTTAACCCTACTGTGCTTTTTTAAAAAGAATGAAAAACCTCGTCCCCCTCGTCCTTTCCCTCCTGTTTTGTGGTATGCTGCATGCCCAGCAAGTCACAAAAACAAACTATTCTGTGGATGAACATTCTATTATCCGTGACTCTTCCGGCAGGCTCATCACTAAGATAGAATTTTATGAAGCAGTCGTATCCGGCAATTATCAATTCAAACCTGTCAAGGATAAAAACGGTAATACTGTAGAATATCTGCTGATCAGATGCGAAAAAAAGGACAATACTACCAAGATCAACTTTTCATCCTCCTCACAATGCGCCCCTACCACAGTGCTGACCGTAGGGCAATTAGCACCTGAATTTTACGGCAAGGATATGACCGATACGGTGACCTATGACTTTAATTATTATAAAGGGCGAAAGATCGTGGTGCTGAATTTTTGGTTTACTACCTGTGCACCCTGTGTCAAAGAGCTACCTGATCTCAACAGAATACATGAGCGATATAAAGACCGTGCAGATATAGTATTCATAGCTCCTACTTTTGAATTTGCAGAGAATATTGATTCATTTCTGGTAGAGCACCCATTCAGTTATTCTATCCTTCCCGAAGCATATGAGGCTATAAAAAACTACAAGGCTATCGCTTATCCCCTCAATGTCATTATAGATTTCGATGGCAGAATAGCTTTCGTATCGGCAGGAGGCCTGCCGGGTATCGAATATCTGCTGGACAAAAAGATCAGAGATCTGCTCGGGATAAATAAGGACCTGGGCCCTAACGAACCCGTCAGATCAAATCCAAGCCCGACCCACTCCGAATCTGCCACGCCGCCCACTCATACCGAGTCTACACCACCCGGAGGCACGATCATAGTCACTCATCCGGCACCCGCTGAGCCAGACTCCAACCAATCTATCAAGCCGAAACAAAAAAATTAATACTCTCTGGTTTTATAAGGTATCTTTTTGAGAAGTTCAAAAAGCTCCTTGCATTTTGCTTTTCCTGCGGGATTATTGAGAGCATAATACCAGAAATTCTCATAGTCACCGTGATTCATATAGAGCTGCATCGTACCCTGCGACTTGTGCTCGGCTATTTCCCAGTTTACGATGATCTTGTAGTTGAGCATTCCTTTATAACCAAATGGGGCAGACATATCAAAGCGATACAGGGCCGTATCTCCATCCATTTTGGTCTCCGTATATGATCTGAGCTGATTGAATCGCAGCACAGCAGTATCCGTTTTAGACGAACCGGACACCCCCAGTATGATCGGTCTTTGCGCCTCAGGTAGTTCCTTTACAGCACGCAGTGCCAGCAGCGTAGCAGCTTTGTGACCACCGTGAGTCTCGGGCACCGGTATGAGGCAAAACACATAATCATATTTGGTTTTGCTGAGAATCTCTTTCAGCCTTGTATTGATCCAGGCTACGTTCCAACTGGTATCGAGCGGTTCATGTTCATCCAGTCCGTAGTGTGCATCCTTCTGGTCAAGAAAGAAAATATTATTCATGCCGATCACTTTTCCGGCATTGATGAGTTCCTGTTTGCGGATGCGGGGCAGGTTAGCGCGGCCCACCTCAGGGTCAGTCAGCTCCAACCCATAGTAGTCATTGCCGAGTGTGGAATATTTATAACCCGCCTCGCCATTGGTGATGACGCATTGATCTACAGTACCCCGGAGGTCATGGCTGATCTTATATATCACAGCAGCCATCGATGTCTCATCATCAGGATGGGCGGTCACCACGAGTACTTTGGGGCTCTGTGCGAAGGCACTGAGGCTGAGCAGGATTGCTATGAGAATTAGGTTGATCTTTTTCATGTGAGAAATAATAAGTTGTAATCACTATTTAAAAAATGGGAAACGCTTATTTTGTATTTGCATTGCTCTCCTCCTATTTTTAGGGGAGCAGGAGGTGGTTAATCAAACAGATAAAAAATTCCTTTTAATTTCTTCCCGCACGGTCTGCTTGTTCAAAAACTAAGTTATTTTCAAATCTCAATACACGGATCTTCAAACTATTTAAATATGCAGTGCGTTCTTCATCATTTTCTATACCATTGACAGTATAGTGATCTGCTCCATCCAGTTCCACCGCCAGCCTCTCCGAAGGGCAATAAAAATCAAGGACAAATCCACCCACACTATGTTGCCTTCTGAATTTCCTACCATCCAACTGACTACGTTGTATCATTTTCCAAAGTGCCTTTTCTGCTGGCATCATATTCTCCAATGTTTTAAGATTGTGAACCTGATTAGTCATTTACTATTTTTTATGCGCTGATTAGTATTCGCTCTCTTTATCACCTGTATCAGTCCGATTCCAACCCTTATCCAAGGAGGGGAGCAAACAGCCCTTACAGGCATACTATAAAATTGCTCGCAAGATAAAAATTATATTTCCGAAGCAATCACCGCCGCAATAAACTGTAACTGACTTCTCAATGACGTCTCTCTATCTCACTATCAGACAGGAGACATACACATTATTATTCAGCCAGTCACCAAAATTACTATCAGGTATCGACACATACTGCGCACGCGCAGTGGACAATGAAATACAAATACAGCATATCAGCAGGAAACGTGAGAAAGTAGAGTTTATCATAGATGAGTTTATAACACTAAAGGTAAAAAATAATATTAATTGAATAGGCAGTCCGACTTTTGTCATTTAGGCATAATTAGCTATATTTGCATTGTGCAATTTAATAAAGCAAATTGAAATTCAATTATGCATATAATTAATTCAAATAACAAAAACATAGATACTTAAAACATTCACTATGAGCAATTTGATTTTTTTCAAAAAAGAGCCCAATAGTGGTAAATTAGGATTATT
>CAIXBT010000053.1 GCA_903917755.1 uncultured Bacteroidota bacterium | reverse complement strand
GATCTACCTGCCACTTTTTTTTGTATCGGGAAAAACGTGACGGGTCAGGAAGATCTTATCAGAAAAATATCCGATGAAGGTCACCTGATAGGTACCCATAGTTTCAATCACCATTGGAGATTTCCGCTACAGAAAAAAGAAAAGATCGCCGAAGAGATCACACAAACTCAAAAAATAATCTCTGATATCATTCATAAGAAACCAATGTTATTCCGGCCTCCCTTTGGGGTCACAGATCCGCCTTTGGCTGCGGCTATCAGGAACAGCGAGGCCAGGAGTATTGGTTGGTCTGTACGAAGCTATGATACGGTCATTTCCTCACCGGAAAGACTTTTAAAGAGATTGAAGAAGGTCAAAAACGGAGATATTATTCTTTTTCACGATGCTGGTTTGCAAACAAATGTTATACTCCCTTTGTTTATTGAATATGTTCGGAAACAAGGCTTTGAAATCGTACCTTTGGACCAATTATTGGGCATCAATGCATATGAAGAATAACATCCTTATCATCCTGTGTCTGCTTTCTCTCGGGAGTATTGCGCAAACCTTCACTCCTGTGAAAGACGATACCTATATCAGAAAAAAATTCACTGAAGTATCTCAGGCCACGACCTCTATCAAAAGTGATTTCGTACAGGAAAAAAACCTGAGCATGCTGGCTGAAAAAGTAACATCCAAAGGCGTATTCTATTTCAAGCAGAAAAACATGGTACGTCTGGAATACACACAGCCATTTAAGTATCTGCTCGTGATGAATAACGGGAAAGCCACCATCAAAGACGAAACCAAGACCACCCAGATGGATATGCACCGAACCAAAATATTTCAGCAGGTCAATACCATAATCATTGACTGTGTGCATGGCAGCGCACTGACCAATCCGAATTTCAAAGTCACGATCTCAGAAAGCAAAAATCAACTAAAGCTTGATATGAAGCCGATAGCCAAAGGCATGAAAGAGTTTTTCGACAACATTGTTATATTTATAGATAAGAGTGACTACAGTGTTCTTAAAATGCAGATGAATGAACTATCAGGCGACAACACCATCATTACATTTACCAACAAAGAGATCAATGGCAACATTGCGGACAATCTGTTTGCTTTGGTTAAGTAGTACCTTGCTAAGCGGCTGTTATGTTGCAAACAAATTAAATATCATGGACGCATTCACAAACTGTCCACCGGTATTCAAACCCGCCATACGCACTGCCACATATTCGGCACAGTTAGATTTCTACAAAAAACATATCAGCGGACTATTTGTTTTCAAATCTATGAATGATACCACAGAGCGGGTTGTTTTCATGAATGAAACGGGATTCAAATTTTTCGACTTTGAGTTTACACCGCATCATTTCAAAGTGCAGTATATCATTCCTAGTCTTAATAAGAAATTCATCATTAATACCCTAAGCCGGGACCTGGGTCTGCTGGTCATACCCCCGATTGAGAACTCAGCCCATGAACAACCGAAAAATGATGTCTCAACGATCTTTAAATTTCCGCTTGCAAAGGGAGATGTCTTTTATACTACAGATAAAAGATGTGAGCATTTGCAAAAAATAGAAGTGGGCAATGACAGAAAAAAAGACCTGATGATCGAAATCTCTGAAAAACAAAATAAGAACCCGCAAACTATTAATATTGCACATCAAAACTTCAAGCTGACCATATTTATGAAGCAAATTTCGAACTAATGGCGACAATACTACTTGACCACTTTTACAAAATTAATGCCCTTTCAAAAGAAGACAATAGCATCACAGCTACGGTCACTTTTGATGTTGAGCACCCTATTTTCAAAGGTCATTTCCCGGATATGCCCATAGTGCCCGGAGTATGTCAGACACAAATGCTCGGCGAGGTGCTGAGCCTGGCATACAAACTGGATTTCTCTCTCACTAGTGCCGCATCCATTAAATTCTTATCACTCGTAGATCCTCGTAAGAACGGCACATTGGATCTGATCATCACATCTGTCAAAAATGACATTGGCTCATACAATGTCTCTGCTCAATTCAAGTGGGACGAAACCATTTTTTTTAAATTCAAAGGGATATACGCAGCTACTGAATGATAGACTACGATTCATATAAGGCCTTGTTTAAAAAGCTCAAATGTTGTGTGCTAATCCCGACATACAATAACGCAAGCACTATCTCGGATGTACTCAACGATGTATTGCAATATTGTGATGATGTATGCGTGGTGAATGATGGCTCTACGGACAATACACTTCTCAGGTTAAAACAGTTTCCGACCATAAAGCTTCACAGCTATGATAAAAATCGTGGTAAGGGCTGGGCATTAAGACAGGGGTTCGATTTTGCGCGAAAGCTGGGTTATGACTATGCCATCACCCTTGATTCAGACGGTCAGCATTATGCTGATGACCTGCCGGTGTTTTTGGCCGCCCTTGAAGAAGATCCGAATGCAATTTTCATCGGTGCCAGAAACATGGAGCAATCTACTGTGCCCGGCAAAAGCAGTTTCGGCAACAAATTTTCCAATTTCTGGTTTCGATTTGAGACCGGCATAAATCTTCCTGATACTCAATCAGGATACCGCCTCTACCCTATCAGGCAACTGGAGAAACTCCATTTTTTTACGGTCAAATATGAATTTGAAATTGAGGTGATCGTACGTGCTGCATGGGCTGGCATCCATGTGAAATGTGTACCTGTGAGAGTATACTATCCACCGGCAGATGAGCGCATCACACACTTCAGGCCATTTCAGGACTTCTCTCGTATCAGCGTTCTCAATACAGTTCTCGTGTTTTTTACGCTTATCTGGTTCAAACCGCGAGATCTGGTCAGATACATTCTCAATCAAAGTCTCAAAAAACTTGTACAGGATTATATCATCAGATCTGACGAACCGGCCATAGTTAAGGCGCTTTCGGTCGGCACAGGTATCTTTTTTGGCATCGCTCCACTATGGGGTGCTCAGCTTTTGCTGGCATTCGGAGTAGCATGGCTGTTTAGATTGAATAAAGCGATCTCTCTGCTCGTGTCAAACATCAGCATCCCCCCCATGATTCCCTTTATTCTGTATGGAAGCTATAAAATGGGTGGCCTAGTACTGGGCAAAGCCCCGACTGATGAGGCTTTGCTCAAATATCCCGGCATGAAATTCATTTATGACTGGATGATACATGCCATCGGTAGTTTCCACATTCGGAATGCCGAACTGGCTGCCGAGATAGCCAGAAATGTGACACAGTATATCATAGGAGGTTTTGCACTGGCTATATTTTCCTCTGTTTTGGCGGGTATTATTACATTTATATTAGTGAAAATTCTGAAAAAAAGCTAGATTTCTGCCTGTTGTTGAGCTGTACCCTATTATGAAGAAGCCCCTTATCTCCTTATATCATTTCTTTAATAGAAGAAAAACCCTGTTCTATGCGGTAACGTTTTTGCTTTTTGCAATTATGATCGCTTTGGCGCTTCGTATCCGTATCGTGGAGGACATATCTCATGCTATGCCTGACGGCAAGCAGGTGGAGCAGATCAATAAGATACTTCAACACTCACACTTCGCAGATAAACTCGTCATTCGTATCAATGCACGGGATAGCAATGCCACACCTGAAGACCTGATCTCTTATGCCGCAGCCACAGATTCCATACTTCATGCCAGATTGGGGGCCTATGTCTCTATAGTCAAATCCAAGGTCGATGATGAAACAGCCATAGACCTGTATAACAGCCTTTATGAGAATCTGCCATTCTATCTGAATGATCAGGATTATAAAACCATTGATACGCTTATCACTCAGGAGAGCATAAGCACAAAACTGGATAATGATTATAAGATACTATCATCAGCATCCGGGCTGGTAATGAAAAAAATGATCGCTGACGACCCGATAGGCATTAGCACCATAGCTCTCAAAAAGCTGAACAATCTGCAGATCAATAATGATTTTGACCTCTACGATGGCTATATCATAACCAAAGATCATAAGAGTATCCTGCTATTCGTTACCCCATCAAACTCTCCCAACGAGACTTCAAAAAACTCGGTCCTCATCAATGGGATCAGTGATTTCTTTAAAGAATATGAATCTCACAACAAAGGTTTCAAAGCATATTGCTTCGGTGGTACCGCGGTAGCAGTAGGCAATGCCATTCAACTCAAGCAGGACACCATTCTGACTTTGAGTATTACCATTATTTCACTGCTGCTTTTCCTTTGGTTCTTTTTCCGTCGCAAACGTATCCCTTTTATCATGATGCTGCCGGTGATGTTTGGGGCTTTGTTCGCCATAGTCTCGATCGGTCTGCTCAAAGGAAGCATCTCCATCATTGCTCTGGCAGCCGGTTCTATCGTATTGGGTATAGCCATCAATTATTCTTTGCACTTCTTTGGTCATTACAAACATTGCGGGTCAATAGAAGAAACAATAGCAGATCTGGTCATGCCACTAACGATCGGTAGTTTCACCACTGTGGGGTCTTTCCTCAGTTTAATGTTTGTGAAATCATCCATCCTGAATGATTTCGGTCTTTTCGCAGGATTAAGCCTGATGGGTGCGGCTATATTCACACTTATATTTCTGCCACACTTCCTGCCGGACCAGAGCATGCATACGCATGATGAACCGAGCTGGCTGGACAACCTCATCACCTCTGATTTCAAACATCATGGCATTTTGGTGGTTATCATCCTAGTCCTTACCGTTTTCTTCGGCTATCAGGTCAATAATGTGGTTTTCATGAGCGATATGATGGGGCTCAACTACATGAATGACGATCTGAAAGCCGCAGAGAAGCAGATCATGGCGCTTCAGGGTGATTCATCAAAGACGGTCTATATAGCCTCTACTGGACGAAACATGGACGAAGCATTGGCCAATAGTGAACGACTCTCAGAGATACTGCAAACAAATCTGATCTCCGGTGTTATCAGAAAATATTCTTCTCTGGGTGATTTTATCTTATCACAGGAAAAACAGCAAGAGCGGATCAACAAATGGAATAACTACTGGACGAAAGAAAAGAAAGAACAACTCTTAAAGCACTTAAGCGTAGAAGGTGCAGCCCATAAGTTCAGACCGCAGGCGTTCACAAGGTTTGAAGCCGCGCTAAACAAAGAATACCGACCTGTGGGACTGGAAAGTTTTGCTGCCATCAGAAATGCCTTTGGCAACGAACTCCTTATTGAATCTCCCGAACTAAAAGCTGTCATCTCATCCATTCAGATCAATAAACTGAATCGTCAGAAACTTTATACCATTCTGGAAAAAGAACGTTCAACTGTGATACTCGACAAAGAAGTAGTGACACATAAATTCGTCGATATCATCTATAATGATTTCAACAACATTTTGCTATACACTTCACTACTCGTGTTCTTTGCGCTATTGCTTAGCTATGGAAGAATGGAGCTGACCATCATTACCTTCCTGCCTATGTTTATCACCTGGATTTGGATACTCGGCATCATGGGGCTTTTTGGCATTCAGTTCAACATCATCAATATCATCATTTCTACTTTTATTTTCGGTTTGGGAGATGACTTTGCCATTTTTATCACAGATGGTTTGACCAGCAAGTTCAAATCTGGCAAGGATACTCTTTCATCACATAAACTATCCATGTTTCTGGGCGCAGCTACTACTATCATAGGTCTGGGCGCGCTCATTTTTGCAAAGCATCCTGCTCTTCGATCTATTGCATTTGTTTCTATCATTGGCATCGTTTGTGTGTTGGTCATAGGGCAGACCGTTCAGCCATTCATTTATAATTTCTATTTGCAGCGTCGTAAGTTGAAAGGCTTTGCGCCCTATACACTCTTTTATTTGCTCGTATCTCTAGTTGAATTTTCCTATTTCGTGGTTGCATCATTAGTAATGACAATTGTAGGCTTGTTTATTCTCAAAGCCCTCCCATATCCCAATATCAAGACCCGCAAATACTGGTTTCACTGGTTGATAAACAAGTATATGAAATCGCTGGTCTATATACCGATGCATGTTCGGAAAATCTATATAGACAGAGAGAATATGGATTTCAGCAAACCAGCCATCATCATTGCAAATCATACATCCATTCTCGATATTCTTGTGACGGTGATGCAGCACCCTAAAGTCATACTACTCACGAATGAATGGGTCTATAATTCTCCGGTATATGGTGCGATAGTGCGGTTGGCAGATTATTATCCTGTGGCCAATGGTACAGATGAAGCCACACAGAGGCTCAAGGACATCGTAGCTGATGGATATTCGATTGTGATCTTTCCGGAAGGTACACGCAGCCCGGATGGCAGGATGAAACGCTTTCATAAAGGGGCTTTCTTTCTGGCAGAAAAACTCAATCTTGATATTGTACCGTTGGTATTGCACGGTCTTGGCGATATCACACCTAAAGGCGACTATATGGTCCATTCGGGCAGAGGCACCATGAAGTACCTTCCGCGTATTTCCAGTGACGATAAATCATTTGGTGAAGATTATACCACCAGAGCTAAGAATATCACAAGGTATTTCAAAGCTGAATATGAGAAATTAAGAGCCGAAATAGAACAGCCGATCTATTTTAAGGAAAGGCTGAACATGAATTATATTTTTAAGGGGCCGATACTGGAATGGTACATTAGGTATAAGGTCAAGCTTGAAAATTATTACGAGCATTATCACCGACTCATCTCCCCTACTGCCAAAATACTTGATATCGGCTGCGGCTATGGGCAAATGAGCTATATGCTCCATTTCACTGGGCGAGACAGGGTCATCACAGGTATTGATCACGATGAGGAGAAGATAGACATCGCAAACAATTGTTATTCAAAACGGGATAACATCAATTTTGTAAGTCAGAATATACTTGAGTACGAAATTACTTCCCATGATGTATTTATCATAAATGATGTACTGCATTATCTGACCTTTGAAGAACAGGAATCGCTGATAACTAAGTGCATTCGAAATCTCAACCAGGATGGTATTCTGCTGATCAAAGACGCTGACAGAAAAGATGAAAAAGGACAGAAGCTCACCTGGCTTACCGAATTTTTCTCCACCAATTTCGGATTTAACATCATGCCGCATGACAAATTATACTTCACATCAGGCGAAGACTTAAAGAAGATCGCCGAAAAGAACAATATGGATTTTAGTATAGTGCAGGATGCCCAGTATTCATCCAACACAATTTTTGCCATCAGACACCGATAGTATGGACACCACACAATATGATGTTGTAATAATCGGCGCAGGTCTGGGGGGGCTATTGTGTGGCGCCATCCTGAGCAAAGAAGGAATGAAAGTTTGTATACTGGAAAAAAACGAACAGATAGGCGGCAGCCTGCAAACGTTCAGGCGTGATGGGCTTTCACTCGATACCGGTATTCACTACATAGGCGGATTGGATAAAGGGCAAACCCTATATCAGATATTCAACTACCTCGGCATGATGGATAGACTGGAGCTGGCGAAAATGGATGAAGGCGGATTTGATATGATACTTTTTAAAGATGATGACATCCAATATCCGCATGGCATGGGTTATGAGAGATTCATCTCTTTGCTCACAGTTATATTTCCTGATGAAAAAACCGCTATAGTCACATACTGCGATGAGATCAGAAAGACATGCAAGTCTGTGCCATTGTACAACATGAGCCTTGAGGATAAATATGAAGATCCGGACATCCTGTCACAAAGTGCAAAAACCATTATCGAAAGCTTCACCACAAATGAAAAACTTCGTGCTGTTTTGGCGGGTTCTAATATGTTATATGCCGGCTATGCTACCCGAACACCCTGGTATGTTCATGCTCTTATTCAAAACAGTTATATAGAAAGTAGCTGGCGCTGCAGCAAAGGCGGCGATCAGATAGCCAAGATACTTGCCCGTCAGATCAAAACTAATGACGGCCAAATACTAACTAAAGCTACCGTAACAGGCATTCATGAGGAGAATGGCGCCGCCATATATGCCGAACTGGAAAGCGGGCATAAGATCTACGGAGCGAGATACATCTCAAACCTACATCCTTCTATCACCTTGGATATGCTCGATAGTAAGGCAATCAAGCCAGTCTACAAAAATCGGATCAAAGGTTTAGACAATTCGGTCAGTGCTTTTGTTTTGAATGTCATTCTGAAACCCAACTCCTATAAGTATTCAAATCGAAATTACTATTATTTCGACGATCTGAATGTCTGGAATGCCACAAACTATACTGAGGAGAATTGGCCCTTCACATACGGAATATTCGAAGCTGTGCCTCATGATGACTCCATCTATACTGAGTCAGTATCGGTAATGACATACATGAAATGGGGTGAGATATCCCAATGGGAAAACACCTTCAACACGAGTATTCATGAGACTTCAAGAGCTGAAGAGTACGAATCATTCAAACAACTCAAAGCAAAAAAACTATTAGATACCGTAGCATTGAAATTTCCTGATCTGGTCAAACATACAAAGAGTTGGTATGCCGCTACACCACTCACATACAGAGACTACCTCGCCACGCCAATGGGCAGTATCTATGGTATCGCTAAGGACTATACTAACCCCATCAGAACGCAGATATCTCCCAATACTAAAATCTCTAACCTATATTTGACCGGGCAAAACATTAAATTACATGGAGTTTTGGGAGTGGCTCTGACATCTCTTGTTACTTGCTCATCCATAATCGGAAAAGAATACCTGATCAATAAAATCATAAAAGCTAATGAAGCTGCTGCGTAGGATTGTTATTATTTGTTTTATCGTCATCGTATGGTTGCTGCTGATGCTGATAGTATATGTCAAATGGGGTCTCGAACCCAAAGTGCCATCCATCGCAGACAGTAGCGCTGAACAATTGCAAAGGACTACAGTCGATAGCACGTTCTTTCGTGTCAAAAATTGCTGGCTTAGAAAAAGTAAAAGCGGATTATGGGAAGAATACATTGAAGGGCAGCCATTCGAAAGAGGGGTGATAGAAGGAAAGCTATGTAAGGAATTGCAATTTCAACAGGAAACAGCTTTTGCAGAACAGATACACAGGTTAGTTCCGTCTGATACCTATCTTCATTTCCTGGGATATTTCACAAGAATCTTCAACCGAGATCTGGAGGATAATATACCTCTTGAATACAAGCAGGAAATATACGGAGAGTCCTTATACGCTCCTCATGAGTTTGACTATATCGGTGAGCCATATGATCGCTTGCTCAATTATCATGCGGCCCATGACATAGGACACGCCCTTCAGAGTTTAGCTTTGGTAGGATGTACATCTTTTAGTGCCTGGGATGAATTCACTACAGACTCGTCGCTTCTGGTAGGAAGAAATTTCGACTTCTATGTGGGTGATAAATTTTCCGAGAATAAGATCGTCCTCTTCTGCAAGCCTACCGAAGGAAATAAATTTGCAATGATCACATGGGCCGGATTCATGGGTTGCGTATCGGGCATGAATGACAAAGGCATCACAGTCACTATCAACGCAGCTAAATCAGACATACCAACAGGTTCAGCCACTCCCATTTCCCTGCTGGCGAGAGAGATACTGCAATATTCAAGCACAATTGAAGATGCTTATGCCATTGCAAAAAAGAGAAAGACATTTGTATCAGAAAGTCTGATGATCGGATCAGGAAGCGAACATCAAACTGCCCTGATAGAAAAATCGCCTTATAAAACTGCTCTGTTCAAAACCGGTAAGCATGAGATATTGTGTACCAACCACTATCAGAGCGATTCTTTTAAAAATGATAAGAACAACATAGTCAACATCGCAACCAGCGCCTCAAAGTACCGCTATGACAGACTTGTGGAGCTTCTGAAGGACAACCCGAAATTGGATTATCAGTCAGCAGCAAATATACTACGCGATCAAAAAGGTAAGGGTGGCAAAAATATCGGTATGGGCAATGAAAAAGCCATGAATCAGCTCATAGCCCATCATTCCGTGATCTTTCAGCCCGAGAAAAAACGTTTCTGGGTATCAACTCAGCCTTATCAATTAGGGGAATACATTTGCTATGACTTTGACTCAATATTCGCTGAGGCGCCCACATTCAAACAGGACAGAGAGATCAACGATCCGGATTTTACCATTCCTGCTGATTCATTTTTATACTCAGCTGATTGGAAAAGCTTTTTAAACTTTAAGAAATCCAAGGAACTGATGAAAGAGTCTATAAAAAAGAGGACTATGATAGAAAATCAGAAAGCTTTTTTAGGGCAATTTCTCAGATCAAATCCTGAGTCCTGGGAAACTTATTATTGGACAGCTGAATTATACAGGCACCTGCAGGATAAAGAAAAAGCAATTGTATATTACGATCAAGCTTTGACCAAAGAGATAAACGATAGCAGTGAGGTATACAAGATCAGAAAATTAATTAAAGAGTGTAGCAAATGATAATCGGCATCGGTACAGATATCATCGAAGTAGATAGAGTGGCCAGAGCTATATCTAAAGAAGCTTTTAAGAAAAAGGTGTTTTCTGCCCGCGAGATCAGCTATTGTGAGTCACAGAAAAAAGAAGAGAGTTTTGCTGCCCGTTTCGCTGCCAAAGAAGCATTCTTTAAAGCACTGGGTACAGGATGGAGAGATGGAATGGGGATCACAGAAGTGGAAATACTAAACGATGAACTCGGCAAACCGGAGATCCATCTAAGTGGCAAAGCCAAAGAAGTCTTCGAACAAAAAGGTGGAACACACATTCATCTATCACTTTCACATATCAAAACTCAGGCCATAGCTTTTGTAATCTTAGAACAACAATGATCGTGTCACACATTCCTCATATTGAAACCAGACCACTATCGGAGATCAACGCTTACCAGGCCGAACGCCTGAAAGAGACGCTTTCATATCTTGTTCAGCATTCACCCTACTATCGGGAGTTATTCAAAGTGTATCAGATCGATATTGATTCGATCAGGAGCATTGAAGACCTGACACTCATCCCCACTACATCTAAGGAGACATTCAACATACGAAATAATGACTTTCTCTGCGTTCCGAAAAACAAAATAGCCGACTACTGTACTACATCAGGCACCACAGGAAGCGCTGTGACCATAGCATTGACATCAAAAGATATCGAACGCCTGTCATATAACGAAGCGATTTCTTTCGAATGTGCCGGTGGCAAAGCAGGCGATATCTACCAGCTAATGCTCACACTAGACAGGCATTTTATGGCAGGTATGGCATATTTCATAGGCATCCAAAAGATGGGTGCATCTACAGTGCGTGTAGGCCCTGGCTCACCGCAGATGCAGTGGGAAAACATACAGAAGTTCAAACCAACCACATTGGTAGCTGTCCCATCATTTCTGGTCAAGCTGCTGGAATACACTCAGCAAAATAATATCAATATAAAAGAGTCTTCGGTCAAAAGCGCTGTGTGTATCGGAGAATCTATCAGGGCCATAGACTTTGTACCTAACTCACTCTCCCAAAGAATAAATGACAACTGGAATATTAAACTATACTCAACATATGCATCTTCAGAAATGCAGACCGCATTTACAGAATGTGAGCATGGTCACGGTGGTCATCACCATCCTGAATTATTAATAGTGGAAATTCTGGACGACAATGGCAAGCAGCTTAAAGCCGGTGAATACGGCGAAGTGACGATCACCAGTCTGGGTGTAGAGGGCATGCCGCTGCTGCGATACAGAACGGGAGATATATGCGCATTCTATGATGAACCATGTCCCTGCGGCCGCAATACGATTCGCTTATCACCTGTAGTAGGTAGAAAAAATCAGATGATAAAATATAAGGGTACAACTATCTATCCTCCTGCCATTTTTGATGCCCTCAGTCACATATCAGAAATACAGGATTATATCATAGAGATATTCAAAAATGATATTGGTACAGATGAGATCCTGATCCATATCTGTCAGAATGGGAATCATGACATCACTGAACAAAAAGTAAGAAATATCCTGCAATCCAGAATAAGGGTAACACCGAATCTTAATTTTGTTTCCTCGGTATTTATTCAGGAAAAACGCCCAACTAACACTCGTAAGCCTCTTTCGATCTTATTCAGATAAACAGCCATCTTTATTTGTAATGCATTATACTATTTACCGGGAAATTTCAGTCGGATTTTTTTGCTTCATTCCATATCGCATCCATTTCGCCAAGCGTCATTTCTGTTAGCTGACGGCCTTGCCTGGAGGCTACTTCTTCTATATATCTAAATCGCTTCAGAAACTTCTGATTCGTCCTTTCGAGGGCAGTTTCGGGATCCACATTCAAAAACCTTGAATAATTGACAAGTGAAAACAGGAGATCACCAAATTCATCTTCCATTTTCTCTGCATCCCCCTCTTTTGCAACTTCCTTAAACTCACTAAGCTCTTCTTCCACCTTTCCCCATACATCTTCTATATTATCCCACTCAAATCCCACTTGTTTGGCCTTATCCTGTATCCTCCAAGCCTTGATGAGTGCAGGAAGTGACTCCGGCACACCTCCCATCACAGATTTGCGCCCCTCTTTCATCTTCAGTTTCTCCCAGTTTTGCTTGACCTGCTCTTCATTTTCCACTATCACATCACTATAGATATGCGGGTGGCGACGGATCAGCTTTTCGCACAGATCATTTATCACCTGTGCTATATCAAAAGCCCCCTGCTCCTCTCCTATCTTAGCATAAAAAACAATATGCAGCAAAATATCACCTAGTTCTTCTTTCAGTAAGCCCAGATCTTTCTTAATAATTGCATCCGACAATTCGTATATTTCTTCTATCGTCAGGGGGCGCAGCGACTCCAGGGTTTGCTTTTTGTCCCAGGGGCATTTCTCACGCAATTCATCCATTATCGTCAATATCCGTCCGAAGGCTTTTTGTTTTTCATTCATTGTTATAATATTGCTGGTGAATAGGCGAATACCTACCTGCAATCTGCGGGAAAATTTTAAAACAACAAAATGAAAAAAGTAATAGAATGTGTACCCAATTTTAGTGAGGGGCGCGACATGAATATAATTCGTCAGATCACAGATGCCATCGAAACTGTAGATGGTGTGAAGCTGCTCAATGTAGATCCGGGCAAAGCGACCAACAGAACTGTGGTCACATTCGTGGGAGACGAAAACAGTGTGGTGGAAGCAGCATACAGAGCCATAGCTAAAGCTGCTGAACTTATAGACATGAGTAAACATAAAGGCGAGCATCCACGCTTTGGCGCTACGGATGTATGCCCTTTTATCCCGATAGCTAATGCCACTATGGATGACTGCGTAGCCTGTGCCAAAAAACTGGGTGAACGAGTGGGCAAAAACCTTAATATCCCCATCTATCTCTATGAATACGCTGCTTCAGCGCCACACAGGAAAAATCTGGCTAGCATAAGAGCAGGTGAATATGAGGGTATAAAAGATAAGATCACTCAGCCCGAATGGAAACCAGACTATGGCCCCGCCGTATGGAATGAAAGAAGCGGAAACATAGCCATAGGTGCCAGGAAAATTTTGATCGCTTATAATGCCAATCTCAATACTACCTCTACTCGTCGTGCCAACTCAGTAGCCTTTGATGTCCGCGAACAAGGTCGCAAAGTAAAAAATGAAAAAGGGGAGGAAATCCATCAGCCCGGTACTTGTAAATCAGTGAAAGGTATCGGATGGTTCATCGAGGAATATGGAGTGGCTCAGGTTTCCATGAATTTGGTTGATATCGATGTCACCCCCATTCACATTGCCTTTGATGAGTGCGTCAAAAGTGCATTCAACAGAGGTATGCGTGTGACAGGTTCTGAACTTATAGGCCTGATACCACTTCAGTCTATGCTCAATGCCGGCAGATATTTTCTGGAAAAACAACAACGCTCCACAGGAGTTTCAGAAGGCGAACTCATCAAAATAGCTATCAAGTCAATGAGCCTTGATGAGTTGACTCCTTTTGACCCACAAAAGCGAATTATAGAATATATGCTAGCAGATAGTTCAGCCTCGCCACTAATCAATATGAAGCTGGATCAGTTCGCACATGAGACTGCCAGCGAGTCTCCCGCTCCCGGTGGCGGCTCTATCTCTGCGTATGTAGGAGCATTGGGCATTTCACTGGGCACGATGGTAGCTAATCTCTCTTCACACAAACCCGGATGGGATAGCAGATGGAAAGAATTCTCGGATTGGGCTGAAAAGGGCCAGCATATAAAATCTCAACTACTCAAATTAGTAGATGAGGATACAAAGGCTTTCAACAAGATCATGGACGCGTTCTCACTACCTAAAGCTACTGATGAAGAAAAAAAGAGTCGAAAGAAAGCCATTCAGGATGCTACAAAATATGCTATTGAAGTTCCGTTCAAAGTGATGCAGCTTAGTTATGACTCCTTTGAAGTGATCAAGGCAATGGCAGAGATCGGCAATCCGAATTCAGCCTCAGATGCCGGTGTGGGTGCACTCTGCGCCAGAACTGCGGTCTATGGTGCCTATCTGAATGTCAAGATCAATGCATCCGGCATGGATGACAAGACCTATGCAGCTGAAAAGATCAATGCAGGTAAAGAGTTATTGGACAAATCTGTCCAGTTGGAAAAAGAAATCCTGACCATAGTAGAAGGGAAAATATAAAACAGTAATTTTAAACCATCCGGAAAAGAAATACCAATATGTATAAATTCATTTCACTCTTACTCTTGTTTTTTACCATGACTCTATCAGCACAAACATCAACAGTTCCGCAGAAGATATACGCCCTGCGCCTGCATCCGGGAGACGACCTGAAAATAAAGCTTGCTGAATTCGTGAAGGAGAAAAAGATACAGGCCGGCTATATCATCACCTGTGTAGGCAGTCTCACTAAAGCCACCATACGCCTGTCAAATAGAAATGAAACACAGACATGGAAGGAAAGTTTTGAAATCACATCACTGACCGGTACACTATCACCTGATGGCAATCACCTTCATATTTCAGTGGCAAACAAAGAAGGTACTACTTACGGAGGCCATCTCATGGATGGTACTATCATTTTTACTACGGCAGAGATCATCATTGGCGAGGCTCCCGACCTGATATTCAGACGCGAACAAGACTCAGTGACCACCTTCAAGGAGTTGAAGATCTATACTAAGTAGTCTAAACATTATTCTTTTTACAAATACCTTGTATTTTCATGGCATGAAAGATCAGATACAAGATATAATCTCACGCTTTGGCTCAAGGCTTGCCGGCAGTGATTCCGAAAGAAAAGCACAGGAGTACATAGCCTCACAGATGAAGCAGATCACAGACGATGTCCGTATCGAGCCATTTCAGGCACCTCTGAAGGCCAAATTCGGTAAAATGAAATGGTATGCCCTATCGTACATGATCTCGTTGATACTATTCTGGTTCACACCATTGGGCACCCTCATCCTTTCTACTATTTGCGCTATTGTGCTGGTATGCGATCTGATGAGAAATGACGGCATAGCTGACTTCCTATTCCCGATGGAAACATCCATCAATGTATCAGCCACACTTGAACCATCAGGAGAAGTCAGATCCACACTTATTTTTAGCGGACATATAGACTCTACACAAGAATGCACATGGTGGTATCGATTCAAAACATATGGCGCTCATTTAACTGTGGCCTGCGGTCTTATCATTTCTTTATTTCCTGTATTCATGCTTTGGTTCGATCTGTCATCACATCTATTTCCTACCGCTGCCTCTGTCAACAACTGGATCTACTTCTTATTTGTTCTGCTCTCGCCTGTTACTATCATATATTTTACATTTCACGGAAACCTAGTCGTAGATGGGGCTTGCGACAACCTATCCGGCGTCATCATTTCAAAAAATGTTGTTTCTGCTTTCTCTGATCCTGATCATAAAGGCAGATCAGTTCTAAAGAATACTCGTATCCGATTTATAAGTTTCGGAGCAGAAGAAAAAGGCCTGCGTGGTTCTACCGCCTATAGCAAAGCTCATTTAGAAGAACTGATAAAAGAAAATGCAAGCCTACTTAATACAGACAGTGTCAGGCTTCCCAATGAGATTAATATCGTGACGGGTGAACTGATGAGTTTTGTAACTTTTGATCCATCACTTATCTCTAAAACCGAAAAGGCTTTTCAATCTCAAAACATAAGCTATAAAAAAGGAGCACTACCGATGGGAGGCACAGATGCTATCCCGTTTCAGCAGAGGGGCATCCCATCTCTGAGCATCATCGGGATGAATATGAAATCTCTTGACCCTACCTATCACACTCGTTTGGATACGATTGAAAATGTGGATCAAACTGCATTAGACAATGTAAAAAATGGCTTGATCCAATTGGTAAAGCAATGGGATAATACTTGACCTATAATGGTTTTAAAGCTTTCCGATACACTTCCAGACATCTCTTTCTAGCCATATCATGATCAACTATTGGCGGAGGATAGGCGTCTGTGCCGTATTCAGGTACCCATTTTTTGACGTAAAGTAATTGTGGATCAAACTTCTTCATCTGGGCTGCAGGACTGAATATCCTGAAATAAGGTGCTGCATCTGTGCCGCATCCAGCTGCCCATTGCCAGCCACCGTTATTAGCTGCAAGTTCAAAATCCAAAAGTTTTTCCGCAAAATATGCTTCACCCCATCGCCAATCTATGAGTAAATGCTTGGTAAGGAAACTTGCTACCACCATCCTTACTCGATTGTGCATAAAGCCAGTCTCGTTCAATTCGCGCATACCTGCATCTACCAGCGGATACCCTGTCATTCCATCACACCATTTCTTATAAAGCGTTTCATCATTCTCCCATTCTATCAGATCATAATCTTTCTTAAAAGCATGAGTCACCACTTTTGGAAAGTGCCATAAAATCTGCTGATAAAAATCCCGCCATATCAACTCATTTACAAAAGTCTGATTCTTATCCAATGCATATGAAAGCAACCTTCGAATACTTAGTGTTCCAAAGCGCAAATGCAGCCCCAGCTTCGATGTGCCATTGATAGCAGGGAAATTCCTATGGTCAGTATATTGCTTTATAACGTCTGCATTGATGATCTTTTCGGGATAATGACAATATGACTTTATAAAGCCCAATGACTCCATATCGGGCAATGGAATTTGCTTAGATGTTTTATAGAAATTTGAGAAGTATTTTGAAGTAGGATACGACATATAATAAAACGGTGTCAGTGCAGACATCCATTTACGACTATATGGGGTGAAAACTGTATATGGCAAGCCATCATCTTTAGTCACTTCCTCCTTTTCAAAGATCACATGATCCTTGTAGGTATTGAATGATATCCCTTGAGAATTCAGTAATGCACCTACCTTGATATCTCTATCTCGTGCATATGGCTCGAAGTCATGATTAGTATAAACCGACAGGATTGCCCATTCTTTTATAAGTTCATTCCACACATCCATAGGATCACCCACTTTGACTAGTAAGGTGGCCCCCATTTCCTTGAGTTGTAATTGGATGGATGCAAGTTCATTATAGATAAACTGAACTCGCTTATCCGACTTATCTGGTAGCTTATCGAGAATATCCCTATCAAAAATGAAAAGCGGAATTACATTTTTATTCTCAAGTAGCGCTTGATACAATGCAGCATTATCATCAAGACGCAGATCTCGTCGCAGCCAGCATATAGAAACAGTCTCTGTCATATTTTGAAAACAAAAAAAGAGGTCGTTTGTTCAACTATTTATCAATAGTCACTTTGCTATCTGTAATCACCTGTCGGATACTATGATTGATCTGCGCAAATATATCTCTGGTGACACTGTCAGAATATACCACACTCCCAACCACAGCCACAGATTGAATACCTCGCACAGCATTAGTCAAAAATATTTCATCTGCTTCATCCAGGTCTTTCATCAGTACATCTGCCTGCACTACTTTATAGTTTTTTTCAAGTTGTGATATTACATACCTGCGCATCACTCCATTCACACCTCCATTGGTCAATGCAGGTGTTACAATAGTATTTCCCGACACAATAAATACATTTGAGTTGATAGCCTCCGCCAGTGTTCCTTTGATATTAAACAGAAAACACTCCTGTGCACCCACTTTCTGCGCATGCAACGCCGACATCACATATTGAATCTTACTCGTAGTTTTGAGATTGGACAGCACGCCCATATCGACTCTATAGGGCGAGAAATCAGCTTTCAATGAACTCCATTCGAATATTTCATTCTCAATCGGGGCACAAGTGATCAGCATATTTACTTCGTTTGAAGCAGGCAAGTATAGCCCTCCATCATCCCTACTTACCTGCATTCTGATCCTTGCATTCCTGTATCCATTTCTATCGAGTAGACCACGGATGCTGTCTTTCAGCCAGTCAAAATTAAATTGCACAGGCGGTTTTATTAGCAGTATCTCGCACGAGCGTTGCAGACGTTCATAATGATAAGGCAATAATGGCACCACGCTATCAAAGGCGACCATTGACTCAAACAGTCCGTCGCCATATCTGAAAGATCTGTCTTCTACTGTCAGTAATGGCTGGGAGCCATCTATGAATTCATTATTGTAAAATACTATTGACATTATAATTCATATACAAAGTAACCGTTCTCAGATAATATCAACTTATGACCTTGCTGATATTTCGCGGTCCGGCAAATAATATTGGTAACTCCTTCGGTTTTCAATTTTTCAAATTCTGCTTCCTGCAGATTATCTAAATGATCATCAGCTTTCCACTGCATATTGAATCCGTTTTTATCTTTTTCATAACTCAATCCGAAAACTTCCTGAATTCGCTCATACCAGATCTTCAAGTCCTTCTGATTTTTAGCTATTGCTTTGAACTCTACATAAGATGAACGCTGACCGTAAAACTTCAGCGCAGTCATCTCAAAGGGCTGAATGAAGACCGCATCTATGGGTGTGACTGTATTCACTTTACAGCAAATAGCTATCTCATTTTCATTGTGCTGCTTATAGCCTTTGTCTAATGTACCAATGCTATATTGATAAAACATGAAGCTACCTGCTACAAAACCCATTGCGATCACCAGCATATTAAGAACCTTGCTTTCATTGGCTATATATGCACTTACATAATTGAAAACAATGGCGAATGCAGCCATCAGACCCAAAAACTTGATCCACTGTACAGCTTTGAACCACTGAAAATTTGCTATAAATACCAAATGAAGTACATCCACACTAATGATATAAATGATAAGTCCGATAGTGCCGATCGAAACAAATTGAATGATAGCTCTCGATCTTCCTTTATAATAAGCGAGGGAAGCAATAAGACAAAAACCGAAAAGTAATTTATTGAAAAGTGGAAACGTGCAGAAGATGAAATGATGCGGGTGTCTGAATGCGAACATGATCTGAAACAGTTCTTCGGGGGCTATAGCTCCTGCTCCTCCCGTCTTGGCACGATATATAAAGAACAAATAAACTCCCGCAGTTAGAAAGTATATGCAGTAGAATTTCAATAACAGGCGCAGGTCGATCTCTTTATCCCACAGATATTTCAATAGCATGACCCCACATAGTAGCGCCATAGCATCAAAACCTTCCAGGACGTGTATGAATGTAGCTAGCGACATCATGGCAGCTGTCAGCAGATATTTCCTATCCAAAAATACATTCAGCGCCCAGATAATGACCATGCAACTCACATCTCCCGCTTGCACAGCCGGTGTATAAAGGTCCACATTGCCGAGGCCCTTGTCATTCAGCACAAGAACAGATACATATACTACCAGCCAACTGATATATTTATTGTCGATAAATCGGCCAGCCAGTTTGATAAGGCCCAGTAGCATTAACACTGTATTTAAAAAATGCAATAAAAAAATCGTAACACGAAGATGGCTTGCAAATGGCAATAACAAATGAGCCATCACTGTTCTCTCATTAGGCAGAGATGCATGCAGGCTTTGAATGAAAAGATCATGAGGAAACAACAAAGGGTTTTTCAGAAATAAAACATATGGCAATAGCTCAATGTGGTCATTCGTGCCATAAGTATAGCCGTAGCGAACTATCAGCAGCACCCACAATAGAATGGCAAAAGCCAGGTCAGATAAGGTAAGACGAAAAACTCTCAACGATATATCTTTTTTGGTCAAAGCAATATAGTGAATATCTCAGTTTCGCACTTCATGCTTCGATATCATAAAAAAATCCCGCCTGATATGGGCGGGATCAGTATCTTTTATTTAATTTCTATACAAGCATTTCTTTGACATCAGGGCTGACGACCAGTTTGCCTGCAGTTTTCTTTTTCACTTCCTCTACAGTCACACCCGGTGCGAGTTCCAAAAGATGAAAAGCACCATCCTTGATCTCAAAAAAACCGAGATCGGTACATACCTTCCTGATGCAGCCTTTGCCTGTGAGTGGCAGTTCACATTTAGGAAGTAGTTTTGATTCACCTTCACGATTGGTATGCATCATAGCTACTACTATATTATCTGTAGAAGCCACCAGGTCCATAGCGCCGCCCATTCCTTTGACCATCTTGCCGGGTATCTTCCAGTTGGCTATATCACCATTTTCAGAGACCTCCATAGCACCTAAAATGGTCAACTGCACGTGACCTCCGCGTATCATCCCGAAACTATCTGAAGAGGAAAATATCGATGAACCGGGCAATGTAGTGATAGTTTGTTTACCGGCATTTATGTAGTCCGCATCCACTTCGCTTTCGAGTGGGAAAGGTCCCATGCCGAGCAGCCCGTTCTCGGATTGAAGTTCCACATTCACACCCTCAGGTATATAGTTAGCTACGAGAGTCGGGATACCGATACCAAGATTTACATAGTAACCGTCTTTGAGCTCTTTGGCTATACGTTTGGCGATCTGAAATTTATCTAAGGGCATTTAAAAGCGATTTAAGAATATTAAGAATTAAAAAGCAAAATTGGATTGTCTGTATTGATCGAGAAATATGACCTGTGCACGAACGACCTGAAGCAGTTCTCTGATAGCATGGGCCATTTTGTCAAGGGGCTTAAACGCCACCCTCCAAGCAATATCATCCATAAAGATATCAGCCTCTGCCAGAAAACCCAGGATCAATTCAGATACTTTACCCAGTTTAAACTGTTCTAATGCATCGACAATTTCAAAAAATAAAGAACTGCTGCGTGAGATCAATTTCTCCAATAATTTCCGCAT
>CAIXBT010000052.1 GCA_903917755.1 uncultured Bacteroidota bacterium | reverse complement strand
CGGGCACTGTCAATATCACTCAACCCACGCAACTGGTCTCGGGCGCTGCTACGACCAACCTGTCAGGCGCAGGTACCCATGACGGAACGATCACCCTGACCACCACCGGAGGCACTCCTGGCTATACATACAGCAGCGTACCTGCTGTGGCCGGCCTTCCGAATGCGACAGGGCTGGATACCGGTATCTACATCATCACAGTCTGCGATGCACATCACTGCTGTGTGAATGATACCGCACACATTACCGGTCCGCCACCGATCTTTATCACATTCACCACTGTCAATAATCTCTGCTTCGGTCAATGCCTCGGCTCTGCCACAGTCTCGGCATCAGGTGGTGTGCCCCCATATACATATCAATGGAGTAGTGTCCCTGCCAATACTCCGCTGGGCACTACTATCAGCATCAGCAATCTATGTGCCGGTACCTATCAGGTCATAGTGACCGACAGCAATCATCTCCATGTATCAAAAGATACGGTGATCACTGTGCCTACGGCTATAGGAGAAAAGATAGACTCTACGGTGATCACTTGTTTCAATTTGGCAAACGGCACACTCAATGACAGCGTCTGGGGTGGTACAGGCCCTTATACCATCACATGGACTCCGGGTGGTGCCAATCCACTCAGCAATCTGGGACCGGGAATGTATATCGCCAATGTAACAGACGTTAACGGTTGCCCGGCGGCAGATACAGCCTCTCTGGGCCAGCCCACACCCGTGACGGCCACGATCATTTCTACAGATTCTGTGATCTGTTTCGGTCAGTCCAATGGTTTTGCGAATGTACTGGCAGCGGGCGGCAGACCTCCTTATCATTATGGATGGAGTGGCAGCAATTCAGTGGATTCATTCGCCGCCGATCTTGCGGCAGGTGCACAAACCGTGACTGTGACAGATGCCAGCGGATGTACCGCCCTTGCGTCCTTTACCATTTTCCAACCCACACAGATACTTATAAATGCTATTGACACTACTCCGTCACATTGCGCTACAAGTCATGACGGATCGGCGATAGCGGTAGTATCAGGTGGCTCTCCGGCTTATATCTACACATGGGATGGAACAGTCGGCAATGTGGCAGATTCAGGGCTTGTGCCCGGCAATCATACGCTTCTGGTCACCGACAGCAAAGGTTGCACGCAGTCATCTCCTTTCCTTATCAATACACAATATGTACTCAACATTCTGATGACTGCCGATAGCGTGAGTTGCAATGGTGGTTCAGACGGACTTGCATTCACGACCGTACTGAATGGTTTCCCTAATTATATTTATAGCTGGAGTCCATCTGCCAGTACCAGCGATTCGGCTACCGGCCTCAGTGCAGGCACACAGAATGTAACCGTCACGGATACTTATGGATGTACAGCTACGAGCAGCATCATGGTCAACCAGCCTAACCCGATCACAGATGTGCCATTTTTCTCTGACCCGCTCTGCACCAGTCAGCAGAATGGTAAAGTATGGATCACTGCAGGCGGCACCATCGGACCTTATACATACACTTTCAATGGAGTGGTCCGCGCCATCACAGATACGGTATTTAACCTCGCTGCAGGTACTTATAATTTCACGGTCACCGATGGCAGAGGCTGTACCAAGGCTGATGCCGTGACACTGACCGACCCGTCACAGCTACAGGTACCGCAACCATCTGTGAAAGCGATCACCTGTGCAAATGCCGTGAACGGAGAGATACTGGTAAACCCGACAGGAGGTACACTGCCATACACCTATTCATGGAGTCCGGGAGGCTATACAGCCAATCAGGAAAACAATCTGGGGCCAGCCTTATACACGATAGCTGTAAGCGACAGAAATGGCTGTAGTGTATCCGTATCTGTCACACTGACGGCACCGCCGCCTATCACAGCCCAGCTGTTCATCGATAGCACCAGCTGCCCCGGTTCGAGCGATGGCCATATCATGATACTGGCCACGGGAGGCACACCGGGCAATATGATTCCATATACATATTCTATCGGTGGCACTAATTATCAGATAGAAAATAATTTCTACAGTATAGCAGCAGGTACCTATAAGATATTTGTGATGGATAGCGAAGGTTGCATCCTTGACACCACGGCTTCTGTATATCAGCCACAGCCTGTCACAGCTTCTATCAACCCTCTGGACAGCCTGATACCACTGGGCAGCAGCATACAGCTCTTTTCGGTGATCAGCAATGGCACTACACAGGCTGTCAACAGCTATGCATGGTCTCCCGCCAGCGGATTGAGCTGTATAGACTGTCCGAATCCGATCGCATCACCATATCAGAGCACACAATATTATCTGACGGTCAACTATGGCAAAAACTGTGTAGCCACTACCAGCAATACTATCGAAGTAGGTCACGGCGAGGTTTATATTCCGAATGCTTTCACACCAAACGGTGACGGCGTCAATGATGTATTCTCCGTATATGGTATCGGTCTGGAATCAGTTGGTTTGAAGATATTCAATCGCTGGGGTGAGAAGATATTCGACTCCGGAGATAATCAGTGGGCAAGCTGGGATGGCACCTATCAGGGTGTGCTGCAGCCTGTAGGAGTATATGTGTATTATGCGGAATTAATGTTCCTCGACGGGACTAAAAAAGTGAAAGAAGGCAGTATTACGTTGATTAGATAATAATTTTGGAATTTTTAAACAATTTTTGTATGTTAGCAAAAAAGAAACAAATGAAGAAGATCCTCTACTCGATAGTAGTTTGTATAGGTATCTCAGCCTCGGCCATAGCTCAGAGCTCCGGCGGTGCTACAGACCCTCACTTCTCTCAATTCACTGCTGCACCCATGCTGCTCAATCCGGCCATGACGGGTGCCTTCAGTTGCAACTATCGCCTCACAGCGATCTACCGCAGCCAGTGGGGATCTGTACTGGCTAATGAAGCCGTACCTATGTTCAGCACACCCAGTGCGTCTATAGATTTCAGAACCAACAAAGCATTCATGCAGGGTGATGCATTCGGATTCGGCGCATACTTTCTGAATGACAGAGCCGGTGAATCAAAATTCATGACTACCCGTGTAGGATTATCCATTGCTTATCATAAATCTCTGGATAGAAGAAATGAGCACTTCCTCTCATTGGGCTTCACTACAGCCATGTGGCAGCGCAGCATTGATTATGCAGGCTTGCAATTCCCTGATCAGAACCATTCAGGTGTATACGATCCGGGTATCCCTACAGGCGAATATCTGGTCAATAACAACTTCCTTTTCTGGGATGTATCAGTAGGTCTGATGTACACCGGCAGATTTGGCAAAAGATCCAGGGCCAGCGGATATATCGGCGTAGCAGTAGATCACCTCAATACACCTACAGAATCATTCCTCGGCGACAACAGTGTGAAACTGCCAATGAAATTTACCGTTCATGCAGGATACCGTTTCCCTATCAAAGGTCGTTTCGACCTGCAGCCTAAGGCAGTCTACTTCAGACAGGGTGTGAGCAATGAGCTCGACATGGGTGCTGATGTACGTATCGTATTCGAAGAAAGAGAGCGCGAAGGAAACAACTTCAAATTTGGTGCACAGTTTCGTATGGTGGGTGGTGACCCGAATGCTGCATGGCATGACGGCCGTCTGAACGCAGAAGCAGCGATCATCGATGCAGGTGTTGAATTCGCAGGTATCACCTTCTCAGCAGCATATGACATCAACGTTTCTCAGCTCGTGAAAGGTACCAACTCAGAAGGAGCATTCGAACTGGCTATAGCATATGTAGGCTGCT
>CAIXBT010000051.1 GCA_903917755.1 uncultured Bacteroidota bacterium | reverse complement strand
ATCGAGGCCGCCAAAGCCGGTATAGCGGGTTGCGTACCTGCCCTCAACTATCGTACAGATGAGGATTTTCGTAAAGCACTAACTGAGATCAAAGCGGCAGTGGGCATTAAACCCTATGGTGTCAACCTTATTACTAATAAATCCAACATCCGGTTTGATGAACAGCTCAAAACCTGTTTGGAATTCAAAGTGCCATTCATCATCACATCTCTGGGCAGCCCCGAAGGCACAATTAAGGCCTGTAAGCCGCTCGGTATGAAGGTTTTTTGCGACGTAATAGATGTGGCTTATGCTAAAAAAGTAGAAGCAATGGGCGCTGATGCAGTCATAGCTGTAAACAACGAAGCGGGTGGCCATGCGGGTAACCTAAGCCCCGAGCAGATCATCCCGATGCTGGTCAAAGAATGTAAGATACCGATCATCTCTGCCGGAGGCGTAGGCGATAGAAAAGGACTGGATCGCATGCTCAATCTCGGTGCCTGTGGAGTATCTATCGGCAGCCCATTCATCGCCTCACTAGAGGCACCCGTATCTTCCGAATACAAACAGGCGATCGTAGATTATGGTGCTAAGGATATAGTTCGCACTACTAAATTATCCGGTACGCCATGCACGGTGATCAATACACCATATGTACAGAAGGTGGGCCTGCAGCAAAACTGGCTGGAGCGTATGCTGGCTCAAAATAAGAGCATCAAAAAGTACATCAAGATGATCACCTACTATAAAGGAATGAAGGCTTTGGAAAAAGCGGCTTTCAGTGCCAGCTATCAGACCTACTGGTGTGCAGGCCAATCCATAGAACATGTGCAAAAAATAAAGCCCATCGCGGAGATCACGAGGGGCTTGGTAGAAGCTTAAATTTGTAATTGTTTAGTGGCCGATGATCGGTATCATTCCTCTTACACCCATATCTACGACTGGTTCACCACTCAGTGCATCCCATTTTTTATTGCCGTTATAATCTATCCATTCGAAACTCTTATTGGTCGAAAGGCTTACTGTGATCACTATATCCTGTGTCTCATGACCGGTTATGACCAGATTGCTGGGAGTGAAAGCTGCTGTAAGCACACATGATCCTGCGGGAATGGCAGAAGTACCGAAGAGAGGATTCACGACGGTAGTATTGGCAGCCTGACCTGTCTGTACGAAGGTTTGTGAATAGCCATACTGAGTCAGATTGATCAGTTCCTCAGCACCCCAGTAGCCTTGCAGCTTGTTAGCATTGACAGTCTCAGTTTGAGTTTTGATGAGATAATTCGAAATATAGGTATTGAAACCTACGAAACTGGCTATAGTACAAGGGAAATCCTAATGAATTGGAACATTGACCCCGGAAGAAACCAGTGTGGTATCTACTCTGAATGTCACATCATAATTCTGATAAGCGAGCGACACACGCAGGTATTGATATGAAGTGCCATAGATACTAGATGCCAGGCTGCTGATCGGTACCGAAAAGAATACATCGCCGTCATTGCCCATAGCTTCCTGTGTAAAGTCTATCGCAGTAGAACCACCCGCAGTAGTGGCAGGTGTGGTATAGATCACAGCCCCGCCGCCCAGTGGTGTATATGGACTCGGCGACAACTCTATATAATGCGCACCCATTTTGTGAAAAGTAGGACTCTGGCCCCAGTGGCCGGCTATAATCGGAGTGTCGACACCGAAATTATTCAACCTCGCCTGAGTTGAATCCAACTTGTATTTAAAAATCAGCCTTGGAGATGTGGCAGTCTGCTTGCTACATGAAGATACAATGAGAATGATCGACAGGGCGATCCCTATTATTATGCTTTTGAACATTAGTTAATTGATTTAAAGGTCAACATTAAGCTTTTGGCAGATATAAACAAAAAAAATCCCCCCGGACTAACCGAGGGGACACCAAACCTAGTTTAACCCTTAAAAACTAAACTCTATATATGTAGACGTACGTGTTGATTATTTTGGTTGCATAACATATGCTTTTAACGTATTATTAACACCGATTTTAACGAAAAAATGTTCTTATTTACACAATATTATAAACCCAAAATATCTACATCATGGCAATAGCAGTAGGACAACAAGCTCCCGATTTTAAATTATTCAATACAGAAAAAAAGGAAGTATCACTTTCTGATTTCAAAGGCAATCATAATGTCATCATCCACTTCTTTCCGCAGGCTTTCACAGGTGTGTGCACCACGCAGCTATGCACTATGCGCGACAATCTATCATACTATACCGGCCTCGGATGTGTGGTACTGGGCATCTCTGTAGATTCGCTGTTCACATTGGCTGAGTTCAAAGCAAAACAGAATTACAATTTCGACCTCCTTTCTGATTTCAACAAAGAAACTTCCGCAGCCTATGATGTGCTGCTGGAGAATTTCGCATTTGGAATGAGAGGCGTGTCAAAACGTGCCGCTTTTGTGATCAACAAAGAAGGAGTGATCGTATACTCAGAAGAAACCCCAAATCCGGGCGTATTGCCTGATTTCGAGGCTATCAAGGCAGCAGTGGAAAAACTCTAAGAGACTTGATGAGTGAGATTTGAGACATTAGACAAATACCTTTGTTTAGAATTGTGTATTAGTCTGATGTCTCATATCTAACATCTATTGTCTATTTTCCTATATTTACCCCGTTCAATTTAACAATCAACGATAAGGCTTATATATGGCATCTTACGAACTCATCATGCCCAAAATGGGGGAAAGTATCACCGAAGCGACCATCCTGAAATGGCTCAAAAAAGAAGGTGAAATAATAAAAATAGACGAAGCGGTTCTCGAAATAGCAACTGACAAAGTGGACTCTGAAGTACCATCTCCGGTAGCAGGTACGCTGACCAAAATGTACTATAATGAAGGTGATGTAGTAGCTGTGGGAAAACCTGTAGCTATCATCGAAACTGGAAGCCCCACCCAAACCCTCCCCAAAGGGGAAGGCTTAAATGCACCTGTAGAGAAAGTAACTCCAACTGTCACCGTTTCTAAGACCGTCACAGCCCCTGTAGCGCAGGTTAGCGCTCCTGCGGGAGACAGATTCTACTCGCCGCTGGTGCTCAATATAGCCCGGCAGGAAGGCATCTCAATGGTCGAACTCGAGGCTCTGCAAGGTACAGGAGCCAATGGACGGGTGACCAAAAAAGATATACTCGAACATATGGAGAAGCGCCACCTCGCACCGGCACAGCAGATTGTGGAGCCAGTAGTGCAAGCTCGCATCGTCAATACCGAAGCCCCTAAACAGGAAACTCAGGTAGTGGCTGCTAAATCCTACTCGGGCAATGTCGAGATCATAGAGATGGACCGTATGCGTAGGCTCATAGCTGAGAATATGGTGAAGTCTAAACATACCTCAGCACACGTCACCTCATTCGTAGAGGCAGATGTGACCAATATCGTGATGTGGAGGAATAAAATGAAGAAAAAATTTCTGGATATGTATGGTGAGAACCTCACCTTCACTCCTATCTTCATAGAGGCTGTGGTCAAGGCACTGCGCGACTTCCCGATGGTCAACTCATCTATCGATGGCAATAATATAATCGTCAAAAAAGACCTCAACATAGGTATGGCCGCAGCCCTGCCATCAGGCAACCTGATCGTACCCGTCATAAAGAACGCCGACCTGCTCAACATAGTCGGTATAGCCAAGAAAGTAAATGGCCTCGCAGACCGCGCCCGCAAAGGCAAACTAAAACCTGATGAGATCGAAGGCGGCACCTTCACACTCTCTAATGTGGGTACTTTCGGCAATGTGATGGGTACGCCTATCATTATGCAGCCGCAGGTGGCGATACTGGCAGTGGGTGCGATCAAGAAGAAACCTGTGGTGATAGAGACTCCCGACGGCGATGTGATAGGCATCCGTCATATGATGTTCCTGAGCCACTCATATGACCACCGTATCGTTGATGGCGCCCTGGGCGGCTCCTTCGTTCGCCGTGTAGCCGACTACCTGGAGAAATTTGATACCAATAGGGAAATATAAGGGATTGCGGAGGGTGGAGTTTTGATTGTT
>CAIXBT010000050.1 GCA_903917755.1 uncultured Bacteroidota bacterium | reverse complement strand
TGAGCATCGACATCTACTAGTGGAATCCATATAGCTGCGGAGCGAAACTTATGCTCATCTACATATGCCCAATCGGCATGCAGGTCCATTGCTACTTCGGGGTCAGGACTCTTAATCATAAAGTTGCCGAACAATGGCTCAAAGTCATTCAAATATTCAGCTGCTTTAAGAAACATTACCTCTTTTATAGTATCGTGCACCTTTTGCTTATAAGCTGTATTTGAACTGAAATGGCTCGTATGAAAAGGACCGGAATATTCATCACTGAATTTTGAAAAAACTGCTAAGAGCGCTTCTATATCTTTGGTATTCAGAAAGCCTCGCAGTATGACATAGCCTTTGTCATCAAAATCTCTTTGCAATAAAGTGTCATGAAATGTGGCTGGATACATGGAGAGTTCCTTAATTGATTTGTGGTTTTATTCAGGAATTTGCGATGGTGGTCAATAAGGTTTCGAATTTTTCCAATGAATAATCCTCACTTACTACTTTCTTTCTGAAGAGGATATCTTCATCCTTGACAGAAGAAAAATTGGCAGAATCCAGATAAAAATCAGGCTTTACTTTATATGCCGTTATCACCATTTCCGGACTATCAGATTCGATCTTGTAGTAAAGCAACTCAAAATCTCTGTGAAGCAATCCGGTCATGACCACCGGACGGTTCATGTTGGAGCGGTTTTGCCAGGAGCCGTGGATCATGTTTTGATCATACACCAGCAGATCACCTCGCTTAGGATAGATGGTCGCTACATGCCTATTGATAATATCCCAATACTTCTCATATGGCCAGTGTGCTCCTACAGGAGTAGGGTCCGTAAAATATCTATGACTTTTAGGCAAAACAAACAGGGCTCCATTATTCTGGGTTATATCTACCAGGGGTATCCACAGATTGCGGTATCTATACTTGGTTTCATCCAGCACACTACCATCGCGATGAGCTCCGAGATGACTCGCTTCATTGGGTAGTTTATCCAGAAAAGTTACAATAGGGACATGCGCATCTTCAAAATATTCATCCACCTTAGGTTTGATTATTTCAGCTGCCAGCCGGCTAAATTCTTTAGCTGATATAATATCCAGATGCTGCACACTATGAAAAAAGCCCTGTGAGCTATTAGTAGCGACCTGATATTTTTTGAAAAGTCGGGTCAATGCATCCAGTTCTTCCTGATCAAAGAAGTCCGGAATAGATACATACCCCAATTCATTCAATTTTATTTCCGCTTCTATGTCCTTTAAACGAGGATATTTTATCATTACACGGTTTTAACTCTAAGTAAAATTAATGCAAAACTTTTATCGGAGGCCTTAATTGTTTCAAGATCTATTGTAGTTTATCTATAGCACATCTCTCATCGGAATCGCACAAAAAACAATAAATCATTATGTCGCTTTGAAAAAGAAAAGAGAAAAATTTCGAAGGGGCCGCTCCTTTAACTAACAAGCCCTTGCAAAATTTTTCGCAAGGGCTTGTATTTGATGTATGTGGTTTGGGAGGGAATTGAACCCCCGACACATAGATTTTCAGTCTATTGCTCTACCAACTGAGCTACCAAACCAAGACCACAAGGGCATTTTACCCGAAGGGACGGCAAAAGTAAATA
>CAIXBT010000049.1 GCA_903917755.1 uncultured Bacteroidota bacterium | reverse complement strand
TAATGTAACAATAAATTGCAAGAAAACGAATATACCTTCGCTATTGTAAAATACAACCAATGAACAAATACATCATTCTGCTTCTGACATTATTCGTGGGCTTAGGAACACTGACGGCTAAAGACCTGTCGAAAGAGGACAAAAAACGCATCAAGTCTCAACTCAAAGAATACAGAAAAAACCCTGAGTCCTATCAAAAAATGATAGACCAGTATAAAGAAACCATAGATTCCAATACGGTGCAACTGGCCCGTCGCAAAGCAACCATCAGTCAGCTGACCACCAATCTTAATGATGCTCAGGTGAAACTAACCGAACTTGAGTCTCAACTCAAAGAATGCCAGAACAAGCCTGTTCCGGTTTGCCCATCATGTCCGGTGCCTGGCGCTGTGCCATCAGGTACTATATATAAGATACAGGTCGGATTATTCAAAAAACTGGATATCAGCAATTACCTTAATGATCCTAAATATTTCGGCATAGAGAAGGCTGATGACAAAAACCGCTATGTGATCAGTTATTTCAACAGTAAAGAGGAAGCTGAAAAATTCGTAGCCGAACTCAGAAAGCTGGGAATTAAAGGTGCTTTCGCTGCCAAGTATGAAAATGGCGAAAGGGTAGTGGAAACTAAAAAAGCTAAAGCCAAACCGGAGATCAAAAAACCGGTAAAGAAAACTAAATAGTCAAAAAACCCTTACTTCTTGGGTGGATTGAGCTTATTCAACAGGACTACCACATCTGCGGTTATATCCAAGCCCTTATCTCTGTATAAGATCGGACCACCTCTCTGATAGGATAGTACATAAGCATATTTATGGTCCTTATTATAATCCTGCAGCACACTGTCTATTTTGCCATAAACTTCTACATTGAATTGTGCCATCGTATTCTGTAAACTTTGAGCTCCGTTATCCCTTTGTTGCTCCAATCTGCTTTTCTTTTCGAGTAGTCTCTGCTGGGTAGCTTCACCTTCAGCTTGAGTCATCGTCTGAGCCTTTTGTTGGAACTCATACACCTCACGCTGAAGGGATTCCATACTAGAAGTTAAAGTAGCTTCGAGACTTTTTTGAGACTTTTCGAAGTCCGCTTTTTTGTCTTTGTAATAGGTATAATTTGTCTCCAGGCTATCCAGATCCACATAGGCTATCGTGCTGCCAGGAGCAGAAGTACCGGCAGTGGTCGTTGTTGATGCACCTTTAGGAGCACAGCCTTTAGAACAATCTCTAAAGTGCAGAAAAAACAAAACTCCAATAGCGATGGCAAGCACGCCATTAATGATCAGGGATAAATTCTTCATCTTTTGATTTATTTTTTAAGAGGACAAAATTAGAATAACATAGCACAAAACAGAGGTTCAATGGATCTTTAATAAAAGGAGAAGGCAATCAGGAATGAAAGCAGGATAGCAGTATGCCTTTCCATTGTCGGAAACACTACTTAACATAATATTAATTATAGTGTAAAATACAAATACTCAACATTGATAATCAATACTGTAACTATTTACGAGTCATAGCATCTATAGTAGTCAAAGCCTTCTTAACTTCAGAATCATCAGGCTTAGCAGCAAATGCCTTTTCCAAATATGGTTTGGCGCGTGTGAAGATCGCATCACGTATGATCTTCATTTCTTCGTACTTTTTAATATCTTCTTTAGCAGCACCCAGAGCATTCATTTTCTCTTGAAGCGGTTTGTGACTGTTGAAGATCATTCCGCCCAGGCCATAATTGCCTTCAAAGCTATTCGGATTCAAAGTGAGTAGATTTTCATACACTTTACGAGCATTGGCTGTGTCTTTGATCTGCTCATATGCTATTCCCATAGCAGCCTGAAGCTGCTCATTCTTTGGATCCTGTTCGGCAGCTTTTTGCAAATAAGTGATCGCATCTGCGAATTTGCCATCAGCCATGTAGAAATTGATCTTGTCGATCAGCAGTTCTTTGTCGCTTGGATATTTGGCCAGAGCCTCATCAGTATACTTTTTAGCCGATTCTATATCCTTAGCTTTTTTCGAAAGGCTGACCAGAGATATATACACTTTTGAATCTGTAGATGTAGGTAGCAACCTCTTATAAGTAGTAATTGCAGTTGCATAATCATTATCATACTCAGCAGATAAGCCAGCGTTACCTAAAGCTTTAGTTGCGAGTTCCGGATTTGTTTTTTGGCCCTTAGCTATCAGAATATCCTGAGCATCTGCCACAGAACTAAAGAAAGTATAAGCGTCATGATAGTTCTTTTTTTGGTAAGCAGTGACCCCGTCATTGAATAGGTTATTGCCTATCACCTGCAGATAGACATATACATCAGACCAGTCTTTGAACTTAGGATCATTGATCTCCTTAAGTTTCTGATAAGATTTGATCGCCTCCAGGGAAGCTTTCGGATAAGCGGTAGCTAGTGTCGGTTCCACACCAATGGTCTGATAGATCTTGGCGCGATACCACCACGCTTTTGATGAACCGGATGTAGACGGATCAGCGATCGCTATGTCAATATTTTTAGCCGCTTCTTCAAGATTCTTAGGATCACCCTTAGTTTTTGCGCTATTGGTTTCTGATGGTCTATTATATTCCTCCAGATAATTATAGGCGGATATCACTTTACCACTTTGTGCAAAGGAAGATATTGTTAAAAAAAGGGCAAATGTGCCCAAAATGAGCTTTTTCATATGAAAATTTTTAAATTTTTGAATGTTTTCCTATTCCCGATTATTCGAAAATGATTTTGATATGGTATATTCAATTACTGTACCATTTGTTGTTCTTCCAAAATTATTCCACCGGTTCGCCACTTGTATCAGCCGCCGCCAGTTCACCATCTTCCTCAGGGTTGAATGTCAACTTGCCGTTTACGATATTAGTGATGGCTGCTATGCTATCTGATCCATCCAGTTTTATCAACCTTACACCCTGAGTCGCACGACCCATTACACGGAGATGCTCGACCGCCAAACGGATCGCGATACCCGACTTATTAATGATCATAAGGTGGTCATTATTAGTCACATTGAGTATTCCTACTAAATCTCCGGTTTTAGGTGTTCTCTTCAAGGTTGTGACCCCTTTACCACCTCTATTTGTGATGCGATAATCCTCTAAGTCGGTACGTTTTCCATAGCCTTTCTCAGATATTACGAGGATGGTTTCTTCTTTATTCTCCGGATTGACGGTTATCATTCCGATCACATAATTCAGACCGTCGTCATCATTCAGGTCAACCCCTATTACTCCGCTGGCAGTTCTACCCATCGAGCGAACTTTCTCTTCATTAAAGCGAATCGCCTTGCCTACACGGGTAGCCAGAATGATCTCAGCTTTGCCGTTGGTCATACAAACCTGAACCAGTTCATCGCCTTCACGGATCTCAATGGCGTTGACACCTCCCTTACGAACATTGCTATATGCCCTTAAAGTTGTTTTCTTTATGATACCATTCTTTGTGCAGAATATCAGGTAGTTATTGTCAAGATAATCATCTTCCTTCAGATTCAGTACCGGCAGGTATGCGAGAATCTTATCTTCTTTAGGTATGTTCATCAGGTTCTGGATGGCACGGCCTTTGGATGTCTTCTCCCCTTCCGGCAGTTCATATACCTTGATCCAATAGCACCTGCCCGACATAGTGAAGAACAGAATGTAGTTGTGATTATTGGCAATGATCAAGTGCTCGATAAAGTCTTCATCTCTCGATGCGGAACCTTTCGAACCACGTCCTCCCCTATTTTGAGTTTTGAATTCGCTGGAGTTTGTCCTCTTCACATAGCCGAGGTGACTAATTGTCACTACCACTTCTTCATTCGGGATCAGATCTTCGATGTTCAGATCGCCTTCGGCAAACTCGATATCCGTACGGCGTACGTCACCATATTTCTCTTTGATCTCCAGAAGTTCCCCTTTAATGATCTCATAGCGAAGTGGCTCTTCGTTCAAAATACGGTTGAGGTAAGCGATTGTTTTCATAAGCTCATCGTATTCCTCACGTATCTTATCTCGCTCTAAACCAGTGAGTCTCTGTAGTCTCAGATCAAGTATCGCTCGAGCCTGTATTTCACTCAAACCAAAGTTTGACATCAGCCCTTCACGAGCCTCTTCCGGCAATCTTGAATTGCGGATCAGCTTGATCACCTCATCCAGATGGTCGAGGGCGATCAGTAAACCCTGCAAGATATGAGCACGTTTTTCAGCTTCCTTGAGTTCGAACTTAGTTCGACGAACGATCACCTCATGACGAAAGTCGACAAAATGGCGTATCATATCCCGAAGGTTCAGGATCATCGGTCTGCCGCCGACCAGTGCCACATTGTTCACTCCATAGGACGTTTGGAGCGGAGTCATGGCATACAGCTGATTCAGAACTACACTCGACATTGCCTCGCGTTTCAGTTCGATCACCACTCTGATACCATCTCTGTCAGATTCATCACGCACGTCCGATATGCCGTCTATCTTCTTCTCCTCTACCAGATCGGCTATTTTTTTGATCATATCAGATTTGACCACCTGAAATGGAATTTCATTTATCACGATCTGCTCGCGGTCGCCACGATCCATTGGTTCGATGGTAGCTTTACCTCTTAGTACGACTCTGCCACGACCGGTCATGAATGCCTGACGCACGCCCTCCATACCATGTATGGTACCTCCGGTAGGGAAGTCAGGAGCCTTCACGTGAACCATGAACTCCTCTACTGTAACATCTTTATTTTCAACATAATGAACACAAGCATCAATTGCCTCTGAGAGATTATGCGGAAGCATATTGGTAGCCATACC
>CAIXBT010000048.1 GCA_903917755.1 uncultured Bacteroidota bacterium | reverse complement strand
GCCAAAATAAATAGAACTGCTCCTCTACAGATACAGACCATGTGACATTCTGTGCTAATACATCTTGTCCCCTGAAATACTTTCCGATATGTATCACGTCAAAATTGCTCAGAAATGTCAGGTAATAAAGAACGTTTGATTGAAAATGGTCGGTCATGCCGATGAGGCTTTTCATGAATGGATACAGAAAAAAAGAAAAAATAACTACCGCATAATATAAAGGCCAGATCCTAAGAATGCGGCGCACATAAAAATTCTTCAATGCTATTTTGCCACTGACCTCATGCTCCGAAATGAGCAAATAGCTGATCAAAAAACCGCTCAAAACAAAAAAGATAGTCACGCCTATACCTCCGGAGCTTATTGTCGTGAAAACCTTGAATAACAAAGTACCATCTAATCCGAGATATTGATAGGCAGGCTTGACCCCATGGTCAAGGAATACCATCATAGCAGCAATAAATCTGATGGAATCAAGATTTTTGAAATACAAACGCCCGGTTTTCATTGTTTAACTGAAAGATATTCACTATATTATGCAATCTACAAAAGCTCTTTTTCATTTTCGAAAATCGGAAATTTGATTTCTTGTTTTTTGTGATATATATCAGCCCGGCGATATGAGCTGCCTGGATGATTGTAATAGTAGCTTTGTGGAATTTCACTGCTTTCTAGCATACTAGCTTATTTATCCGTATTTTAGGTGTCGTATAAACACGACCCGATGCCGAGAGTTTTACGTATCATCAATCGCCTCAATCTGGGGGGCCCTACATACAATGCTGCCAATCTGACCAAATATTTAGATGGAGATTTTGAGACCCTGCTCGTATCGGGTATGACTGATGAATCTGAGGAAAGTTCAGAGTTCATTCTCAACAAACTGGACCTGCATCCGGTATATATCAAAGAGATGTACCGCGAGCTGAACCCGCTACGGGATTATAAGGCATATTTCAAACTAAGGGAGATCATTCGGGAATTCAAACCCGATATCGTACATACTCACGCCGCCAAGGCCGGAGCTGTAGGTCGTCTGGCGGCGCATCATGAGGGTGTGCCGGTCATCGTGCATACCTTTCATGGTCACGTATTCCATTCCTATTTCGGTGCACTCAAGACACGTATGTTTCTGGAGATAGAGCGCTATCTGGCCGGCAAAACACATGCTATAGTGACACTGAGTGAGATACAGAAAGGCGAACTCGCGCATCAGTTCAAGGTGGCACCGCATCATAAGTTTGAGATCATACCGCTGGGTTTTGACCTGAGCCGGTTTACAGAGAATAAAGAAGAAAAGCGCAAGGCTTTTCGGGAGAAATATAATGTAAGCGATGATGAGATACTGATCAGCATAGTCGGACGCCTCGTCCCGATCAAAAATCACCCCATGTTTCTCAAGGCGCTGAAGATCGTATCTGAAAAAACGACCAAAAAGATCAGGGCATTCATCATAGGTGATGGCGAGGATCGAGCCAATATCGAAAAAATGGCCACAGATCTGGGTTTGAAATTTAACAATGCCAACCTGAGAGAGAAAAATATTCTAACATTCACTTCCTGGATCAAAGATGTGGATGTATCAAACGCCGGGTCTGATATCATAGCCCTGACCTCGTTCAACGAAGGCACACCTGTGAGCCTGATAGAGGCGCAGGCATCGGGCAAACCCATAGTAAGTACGCGTGTGGGTGGCATAGCCAATATAGTGATAGAAGGTGAGACCGCTCTCCTCTGTGAGTCAGATGATGTGGCGACGTTTGCGGCCCATCTGCTCTCTCTGATAGAAGATGATGGCCTCAGGCACCAGATGTCTGATAAGGGTACAGCCCACGTGATGGAGAGCTTCAGTCATATTCGGCTGGCTCGTGATATGAGCACACTGTATAGACGATTGCTCAATAAAAAATAAGAATGTGAACGCATAAGTTATTATCTTTTGCGTAAATAGACCAATTGTTGTAGGTTTGTCCTAATAATATGATTAAGAATTTACATTACTTTCTGGGAATTCTGTTGCTCTTCTCTGCTTCTTCCTGTCGGACTCTTTATCCAAACGAAATGTTCAAGCAGAAGGATTATCAGTTCTTCGAACTCGCCAAAAAGAAAATAGAAGAATATGTGATTGCACCCGGAGATGAGCTGACATTGGAGGTTTATTCCAGAGATGGATTTAAACTGGTCGATGTACTGGGCGGAGGATTCGGTGGCAATCAGACAGTAGCACCTGCCACATCAGCTCTGAGCAGTGGGACTACCACTACCAGCAGCGGATCTAACACCACTGCCGTGAAGCATACCTATATGGTAGATAAGGAAGGATTTGTGAAATTTCCGGTTTTAGGAATGCTGTATGTCAAGGGTTATACTCAAAATGAACTGGAGACCCAGCTGGCACAGAGATACGCTTCGCTTTTTGTCAATCCTTTCGTCATATTGAGAGTAGCCAACCGGAGAGTATTTGTATTCAGAGGTGAAGTGGCATCGGTGGTAGAGCTCAATAATGCCCCCACATCGCTGCCTGAGGTACTGGCCAAGGCAGGAGGTCTGAGCCGCAATCTCAAAGCTTATAACATCAAGATCCTGCGCGGCGATCTGGCTAATCCTCAGGTTAGGATCATCAACCTGTCTACACTCGAAGGTCTGCGCACTGCCGACCTGACAGTCCAGTCGAATGATATAATATATGTAGAACAGAAGAGAACAGTGGTCAATGATGTACTCATCCTGATCGCACCTATTGTCACTACCATTTCTTCGGCGATCACCATTATAGTCTTTGCAAGATCACTCAAATAGCAATATCGTTTGGAAAATAAACTCAATACTACTCAAAGTCTTCAGAACAAGGAGGATGAATTATCTAATCCCTTAGAGAATTTCAATCTTGGCCTTTTTCTGTATGTGCTGAACAAATCTGTAGTTTGGATCATAGCCATCACGATGATCTGCATCCTCGCGTCTATCATGTACATCAGGTACGCCCCGCGTATATACCAGTCTGCTGCCACCATTCTCTATATCACAGAAAAGAAATCTCAGATAATGGGGGTAGACAAGATCGCACAGGAGCAGGATCAGGGCGAGATAAACCGCGAGATACAGCTGATCAGATCCAGGCTCATGGTAGAGCGGATCTATAACAAACTGCCGCTCAGAGTAGCCTATTTCAAGGAAGGTAAAACCAAACTGGTGTCTTCGGACCTCTATCTCTCCAGCCCGTTCAGGGTAGAAGAAGTGCCGGGATATACCCGTATCGAAAATCACCCGGTATATATCAATATCATCAACCAGAATTCATTTTCTCTGTCTTATAATCACCCAAGCGGTGATTTTGAGAAGGTTTACAATTTTGGCGATCTGGTGGTCACACCGCTTTTCAGGGCCTATGTCAAAAAGAACCTTCGCAAATTTTCAAGAGATAATCTCAGCTCTATCTATTACTTCAAGTTCATGGATAAGGATGATGTGATAGCTGAGATCATAGACAAGACCAAGGTCAATAACCTCGATATCAAAACCAAAAGTGTCACCATCGTATATGCTGACAAGAATGAGGAAAAAACACAGAATATCACTCAGAAACTCGCCGATGAGTTTGTCCTGTATGATATAGAAAAGAAACGCGAAAGCTTCTCAAATATCCTGAAGTTCATCAGCGATCAGATAGACACATTCTCTCTGGGATTCGGCCAGTTTGAGGATTCTATCTCGCGTCTCAGGTCCGTAAGCGGATATGCAGATGAGCAGATCACAAGAAAGCTGACGGACGACAATGACAGACTGGATGACCAGATCAAGCTGCTCAATTCGGATCTGATCACCCTGCGCTGGTTCAGAGATTTCGTGGCCAATAATAAGAATCATGATAATATTCCGATGGTCCACTTCAAATCAGACAATCTGAATTTCGATGATGCCATAATGGAGCTGAATAATCTGCAGGATGTGCGAAACACCGAGCTCCTCGATGTGACACCGGACCATCCGAAGATCAGGCTCTCCGATCAGAAGATAGAAGAGAGACAAAGTGAGCTCCTTCGCAATATAGACAACGTGCTGGCCGCTACCATAGAGGAAACAGGAAAGATCAGTTCAGAATATTCTTCGGTGACCACCAGACTATTCCGTATGCCACAGATAGCGTCTGAATTCAATAGACTGGACAAGATCAGAGAATCAAGAGAGAAATTCTTTCTGAGTCTGATAGATCAGAAAGCCAGCTACCAGATAGCCAATGCGGGTGTGGTATCGGATTATGTCATTCTCTCAAAAGCTTTTTTCCCCATCAAGCCTGTATCTCCGCAGGTCACCATCATCAGGCTGTCGGGCTTGCTAATAGGGCTGCTGCTGGGTTTGATACTGGTCATCATACGCTATGTACTACACAAGACGATCATTTCCATACAGGAGATAGCCTATAAGAGCAAGGGCCCGATCCTGGGTATCATACCGAGTTATAATGAACCACTAGAGAGGTCGCAGATAGTAGTGACCAAAGATCCTAAGTCTACGATATCGGAGGCATACCGGGCACTGCGGGCCAACTTCCAGTTTATCGACAATTCGCCCGGACCTAAGGTCATATCCACTACCTCTACCATACCGGGAGAAGGTAAAACCTTTACGGCACTCAACATTGCAGCCATATTAGGCATGCTCGATAAGAAGGTGATAATAGTAGACTGTGACTTGCGTAAACCGAGGTTGAATAAGATATTTGAATCCGACAACTCTAAGGGGGTCAGTACGATCCTGAACGGTCAATCAAAGATCGAAGAGTGTACCTTCCAAACCAATATCGTTAATATTGATTTCATTCCGTCCGGACCGGTACCGCCCAATCCTTCTGAACTGATACTGCTTCCATCGCTCAAAAAAATGGTAGAGAATTTGAAGGCGCAATATGACTATGTGATCATAGATACACCACCTATCGGACTGGTGACAGATGCATTGGAGATATTGAGAATATCGGATTTCCCTGTGTATATTCTCAGGGCCGCATTCTCTAACCGTTCATTCATTCTCAATATCAATAAACTGATAGATGAGAATAAGATCACAAGATTGTCATGCGTACTGAATGACTTCGGTAGAGGTGCTTCGAGTTATGGTTATTACTACGGTTACGGATCAGGCTACGGTTACGGTTACGGTTATGGCTATGGTTACGGTTATGGCTACGGATCAGCACACGGATATGGATATTATGGAGATGACGAGAAAAATAAAAAGCGTCTTCCGTTCTTAAAGCGTCTTTTTTCAAAAATGTAAATACATGTTTTTTGAATTAAAATATTCGGTTTTGTTTCTCAGCACATTCTTTGTGGTCTGTGTGTTCTTTTCGTTTCTTATCAACTGGCTTTTTCTCAAATTGTCTTTCAACCTCGGCACCAGAAATAATGCTGAACTGCAGCAGGAGCGCTGGTCGGTACATGTCAAGCCCGCTATCGGCGGCTTGTCTTTCTTTATCGTTTTTTTGATTTCCATTTCCATCATCGGTGTACTGCCGCGTTTGAATCCGCTATTTCTCGATAAACACCTGATGGGTATCATGGCAGCATCGAGCCTGGGTTTTATTCTGGGTCTGGCAGATGACGCATATAATACGAACCCCCTGGTCAAGTTTATCGGGCAGCTCTCATGTGCATTCATTCTGATCCTTTCAGATGTGTATATCAAGGTAATGGGTGTACCCGCTTTTGACTTTCTTATTACTATTATCTGGGTCATTGGTTTGATGAACTCCATCAATATGCTCGACAATATGGATGGTATCACTACATCTATTTCGATCTGTATCATCACAGGGCTGATCGTGGTGGTTTTCGTCAAAGAACTGCATGTGAATAATTTCAATCTGGTGATGATGGTGGGTGTGCTAGGTTCACTGGTGGGCTTTTTGTATTTCAACTGGAATCCCTCCAAGATGTTCATGGGTGATACGGGCAGTCAGTTTCTGGGGGTCTTTTTAGCTGTCTGCGGAATAGAGTATTTCTGGGGATACAGAGACAATACCGGCGACATCCTTGAGTTAAAACAGTTTGTGATACCGATGCTGATGTTCATCGTTCCTCTGATCGATACTATCACCGTCACTATACGCAGGCTCATGCGCAAGCAGTCACCATTCGTAGGAGGCAAAGACCATATCACGCATATGCTGTTCTTTTTCGGATTCAAAGAAAGAATGGTGGCGCTTATTCTTATTTCCATTTCACTTTTGTCTATACCGCTCTCGGTATTATTGCTGACGGATGTCATCCATTGGACGGGGATCGTTACATTCCTGGCATTTGCCTATTTTGCTGCTATGTTTACCCTGATACAGATCATCTACAACATTGGCTCCAAAAGAAAGGATGTGATCATGGCTGCAAAAGCCCAATAAAAGGCTTCGTAGGGTTTGTAAAATATGAAAGGGCTCCCTGTTGAGAAGCCCGTTTCACCCTAAAACCACCTTAAAAATTTATATTGAAAAAAGTTTTCTTTAATAGGACTGGAGCTTGACCCGATAGTTTAAAAAGTCTTTATTTCTTTTTTGTTAAAAGATAAGGACGTCAAACTTCGGCTGGCAGCGGGTTTGTGTCGGTAGAGATCAAGCTGAAATGCAACGCCGAGTTGATTTTAGAAGTCTTTTTACATTGCCATGACACACAAATATGCCCTGATGGCATGATTTTAATATAATAGATTAAATTTACAGTCCTTTTTTGCGATCTTGAAAAAACATACATTATCATTCTTACTGTTTTTCTTTTGTGGTTTTTCGGCCATAGCATCCCATATTGTGGGAGCCGAACTTTTCTATGACTATCTTGGAAACAACAATTTTAAGATCACGCTGAGGCTATACAGAAATTGCAATGCCTCATGTACACAGTGTGCTCCTTCTGGCGATCCAGAGTAGGTACAGATATTTGATTCGCTGGGCAATTACATAGACTCTATAGCTATGCCGCTGCCAGTGCAGGACACTATTCCTTCTGCTATCACTAATCCATGCCTTACACCTATCGATGTGTGTATCGAGCAGGCATTTTACACAGGCACATATAATTTTCCTCCCCGTCCGGGTGGCTATACATTAGTATACCAGAGATGCTGCAGAAATGCGGCTATCCAAAGCATACCGGCTAATACGGGAGCGACCTATGTGGCACATATTTCAAATGACAGATTTACGGTCAATAGTAGTCCGAGATTCACACAGCGCCCGCCACTATTCATATGCGCTAACTCCTATCTGCAGTTTGACAACTCAGCCACAGACCCTGACGGAGATTCATTGTCTTATTCCCTTGTCAATGCATTGGATGGTGCGAGTTCTGCATGTCCTAACCCCAGCCCCGGTGGAGCAGGCAGCGGCTGCAATACGTGGGCATCAGCACCACCTTATGTTTCCGTACCTTATTATACTCCATACAGCGCCATCAATCCCACTAATAATCCATCAAATACCGGAAACCTGCAGATCGATCCCGTCACGGGCCTTCTCACCGGTATCCCTAATCAGACGGGTATATTCGTAGTGGCTGTGGCCGTATCTGAATATCGACATGGCGTCTATATCGGCCAGACCATCAGAGATTATCAGTTCAATATTGTAGTTTGTAATATTCCTACGGTCAATCTGATCTATCTGCCGGGCACGTTTAACCCTACATCTAATTTTGGCACCTATCAGTTGGACTGTACGACCCGCACGGTCAATTTCAATCAGGTGAGTTTTTATAATCCGCCACCTACTAATGTGCCTCTGAGCTTTTTCTGGAACTTCGGTGTGCCCGGTTCGACCACAGATACTTCTACTCAGGAGTTTCCGATCTTTACCTATCCCGATACCGGTACCTATTTCGTTACCGTAGTCGTATCAAAGGCTCAGGGCGGGCAAGGCTGCTATGATACGGCCCATGCGCTGGTCATCACTTATCCTACTCTTACAGCAGGTTTTTCTGCGGTGTCGGGTTGTCAGGATTCGGCGGCAGTCTTCACAGACCATTCCACTTCTACTTCTTCTGGTATAAATGTTTGGAACTGGACCTTCGGTGACGGGCAGGGCAGCGGGCTGCAGAATCCTACTCACCATTATGCCAATCCGGGCACTTATTTAGTGTCTCTTACCGTAGGCAATGCGGTAG
>CAIXBT010000047.1 GCA_903917755.1 uncultured Bacteroidota bacterium | reverse complement strand
GCTATCACCATCATCGATGAACGCGAAGAACATTATTACCAACCCGGGTTTTTATTCCTGCCATTTGATGTCTATGGCCCCGAAGACATCATCAAACCTGTCAGGGATTTCATTCCAAAAGGAGTACATCTGCTCCAGGAGAGTATAGATCACATCATACCCGAAGAGAATTTCATAAAACTCTGCAACGGAGACCGACTGGACTATGATATTCTGATCATAGCCACAGGTGCCAAGATAGCTCCCGAAGAGACCGAAGGCATGGGTGGTCAGGAATGGCAGCGCAGTATCTTTGATTTCTATACATATGAGGGGGCGCTGGCTCTCAGAAACAAACTGAGAGAATGGACCGGCGGCAAACTGGTGGTCCACATCACCGAGATGCCTATCAAATGTCCTGTGGCTCCGCTTGAGTTCGCCTTTCTGGCAGACTCATTCTTCAAACACAAAAAGATGCGCGATCAGGTAGAGATCACCTTTGTGACACCGCTCAGCGGGGCTTTTACAAAACCGAAAGCTACTGAGAAACTGGACCATCTGCTCAAAGAAAAGCACATCAATATCGTCAGCGATTTCGCTATCGAAAAGGTCGATAATGACAATAAAAAAATAATAGACTACGGAGGACAGGAAGTACCCTTCGACCTGCTCGTCACAGTGCCGACCAATAAAGGTGATGCCGTGATAGGCAGATCGGGACTGGGCGATGAACTGAACTTCGTGCCGACCAACAAAGCTACACTTCAGTCTGCCGCTCATCCTAATATATTCGTCCTGGGCGATGCGAGCAATATACCAGCCTCTAAGGCAGGCTCTGTGGCACATTTCGAAGCTGAGATACTGACCGAAAACATCATTCGATTCATAGGGGGTGAGCCGCTGAAAGAAGAATTTGACGGTCATGCCAATTGTTTCGTAGAGACAGGAGATGGCAAGGCACTATTGATAGATTTTAATTACACCCACGAACCCGTAGAGGGCACATTCCCGTTCCCCGGTGTGGGTCCGCTCAGGCTGCTGAAAGAAAGCAGAATGAATCATATGGGTAAACTCGCATTCAGATGGATATACTGGAATATGCTGCTCAAGGGCACACATATCCCATTCGTATCTGCCAGAATGCAGGAAGCAGGAAAGGATTTTTAACCAAAAAAATATAGTAATCATGGACAAAATAATCGCAGACAAGAGAGTATCTGTAAACGAAGAAGGCTATCTGACCAACTTCTCTCAATGGGACAAAGAAATAGGCAAAGCACTGGCCGAAGAAGCTAAGATCGAAATGACAGACAGGCACTGGGCCGTCATAGACTATCTGCAGGGCGAGTATAAGAAAGAGGTGCCGCTCAGTATTCGAAAGGTCAATAACAGCGGTGTGACCAATATCAAAGAGTTCTATCAACTGTTTCCGCAGGGGCCACTGAAAACATCGGCGAAGATAGCCGGTATCCCAAAGCCAGCCAGTTGCATTTAATTAATAACAAGAAAAAACAAATATTATGAGCGAATATAACGGAGAGATCAGAAAAATGATGATCATACTTTCTAAAGCTACTTTAGAGAATGTATATGCAGCCTTCGTGCTGGCCAACGGTGCACGAATGGAAGGAATAGAGGCCGAAATGTTCTTTACCTTTTTCGGTCTGGAGGCTATCAACAAAAAGAAACTGGAGCACCTGCATGTGGCCACGGTAGGCAACCCTGCCATGCACATGCCCACTATGCTCGGCGGTCTGCCGGGTATGGAGGCACTGGCTACATCTATGATGAAAAAGGAAATGGAAAAGATAGACATGCCGGGCGTGCATGAGTTTCTGGACATTCTGAAAGCATCCGGTGTCAAGCTATGGGCATGCAAACTGGCCATGGATATGTTTCACTACAAAAAAGAAGACATGTACGATGACCTCGATGGTGTACTGACTGTGGGTGACTTTTATAAAGAAGGTGCCGGCATTGGCACACACATGCTCTTTATTTGAGTTTTAAAAGAGTATCGGATCATCATAAAAATGGCCGGAAACCACCAAGGCATTCCGGCCATTTTGTTTTTTTTAAACAACAAGCTCAATGCAAGGTCAGATTATCTATCGAATAGCTGTATTCATCTGCAGTGGCATCATAAGTGATGCTATACTTCATCGGATAATAGCCGCTCGATCTGAATGCTGCGGGCTGACTGATCACACCGGAGTAGTTTGGCTTGGTAGCCAGATATGATTTGGCACACATTACCTCGATAAAGGTCATATCGCCATGATAGAATCCATACATGTATGTCTGATCGAACATGGTGCCGTGATATATAGCCAGTGTCGAATCATGCCAGTGTACACCCATGCCTGCCTCAGCCATGCCATCGCTTGTACAGTTTTGCGGAATATTATTGCGGTTCATCATGCCGGTATCGAGGCCCATCATGATAT
>CAIXBT010000046.1 GCA_903917755.1 uncultured Bacteroidota bacterium | reverse complement strand
GATCTTGTCTACGACCTGATCATAACCCCTCGCCTTCAGTATAGAAGCTGCGATCATGGATCTGTAGCCACCGGCACAGTGCACATAGTAAGTATTTTCGCGGTTCAGATCTACGATCCACTCATTGATATAGTCCAGTGGCTTATTGGGCACATCTGTGATATGGGCAGTCTCATATTCACCCGGGCGACGTATATCTAGTATGCAGAAATTATTCTCAAAGTGGTTTTTTTCAAACTCCACTGCATTAATACTGAGTATCCGGTCTACGGGTTTACCCGCTTTCTCCCATGCCCCTATTCCACCTGCCAGATATCCCACCGTATTGTCATAACCTACTCGTGCCAGACGCATGATATTCTCTTCTTCACGCCCCTCATCACACACCAGGAGGATAGGCTGATCTATGTCGGTGATCAGTGCCCCTACCCAGGGTGCGAACTGACCATCAAGACCTATATTGATCGAACCGGGCACAAATCCCCGTGCAAATACCTGTGGTGCGCGTGTATCAAGTATCAGTGCCTCTGCTACCAGTGCCGCATCTTCAAAAACCTGCGGCGACAATCCTTTCATTCCGGCCTCATTGATCTCATCGAGACCTTTGGCACCTTGTTTATTCATCATTGCATTCAGCGGAAAATATTGCGGTGGCGGAGCAAGGCCATCAGTGACCGCCTTGATGAATTCATCTCTGGTCTGAGCTTTGAGTGCATAGTTTACCTCCTTTTGATGGCCCAGCGTATCTGAAGTTTCTTTTGAGAGGTTTTTGCCACATGCAGAACCGGCACCATGCGCAGGATAAACAATAACATGATCAGGCAAAGGCATTATCTTATGGTGAAGCGAATCATAAAGCATGCCCGCGAGATCATTCACGGTGAGGTTGTTTTTGATAGCGAGATCAGGGCGGCCTACATCACCAATGAAAAGAGTATCTCCCGAGAAAATACAATATTCCCTGCCGGATGCATCAAACAGCAAAAAAGTAGATGACTCCTGTGTGTGGCCTGGTGTATGAAGCACACGTATAGTCAGATCGCCCACTTTAAATTCTTCGCCGTCCTTCGCACTATAACAGTCGAAACCGCAGTGAGCATCGGGGCCATAAACGATCTTGGCGCCAGTCTTTTTCGCCAGTTCTAAATGCCCTGACACAAAGTCCGCATGAAAGTGTGTCTCAAAAACATATTTGATCCTTGCACCATCTCGCTCAGCACGCTTGATATAGGGAGCCGTTTCACGCAGCGGGTCAATAATGGCCGCCTCACCACAGCTCTCTATGTAATATGCCGCCTCTGCCAGACAACCCGTATATATTTGTTCGATCTTCATGATGTAAGAAAATTAGTATGTGGCGCTAATTTAGGGAAGATATTTTGAACTAGTGTTGATTGTCATCATTCTGTCAAAAAACTGACAGGAATTAGGCTTTTTATGGAAAGATCAGAAGCCAAACATCTTTCAATAAAATAATATCATGGCTGAAATGAATATCCCCGACAGCAATGACCATAAGGTCAAAGTGCGCGTCAAAAGAGTCCCTCTGCGAGTGGATCTGACTCCTATGGTAGACCTGGCTTTTCTACTTATCACTTTTTTCATGCTCACTACCACCCTGCTCAAGCAGAAAGCTATGGAGCTCAATGAACCGGACACACATGGGCCTCCGGCTCCCGTTTCCGAATGTCAGGTACTCAACCTGATCACAGATTCTCTCGGTCATATGTATTATTGGGAAGGACTGGAATGCAGATCTGTCAATAGCATATCTCTGACGGGTGATCAGCCATTGAAAAATAAGATCAAACAAAAGAAAAACTATCTGAGATCAAACTGTCTCTATACTTCCGGAAAACCCAAAAGCCTGATCTGCCTAATCAAACTGATGCCCGGCAGTCAATACGAATATATGGTCAAACTGCTGGATGAAGTGGTAGCTGACAGCGTTCCCATTTATGCTATTCAGGGATATTCTGATGAAGAAGTGAAGGCTGTAAATATAGCACAACAAAAGATCGCGATGAAATAACAGACGTGCTCAAATATTATCCGATCTTGTATTCTAGAAAGCTCTTATAGTCCTTCTGTGTCTGTTCGGACAATTCCTGCGTGAGTTCAAATCTCTGATTGAGCCATTTAGGTCGGGAAACAGCTTCTGCTAATTCATCGGCTGTCGAAGAGCCCTGTCTGCCCGTACCTCGCAGATGTGCATAGGCAGCCAATCTGACCATTGGCAGTATGATATCTTCCAGTTTCCCTATTTTGCCTTTGGCGTCAGCCAGATTTACCTTATCCTGTATAGGTTGTAGCTCCTTCAGTACAAACCATTTCTTATTATAAAATACAGGTCTAAGCAGGGCGGGCGGACAAAACTGCATTCTGGTCTGAATGGTGATCACTCGCTCAGCCTCGCTCTTCCATTTAGGTTGCTTAATATCCAGATTAGCAATTAATGATGCGGATTTCGCCTCCTTCATATCCAGCAGGTAATGCTTTTTTGTTATCCGGTTTCTGACCAGCATCATATAGCGCTCGCTTCCTATACTACCCGTACCGGCCACTCTGTATGCACAGTCCAGTATCTCCATATCTTTGAGCCGGTCAGTCTCAGCAAACGTCTCCTTATACCAGGACATAAGTCGGGCATGAACGTCTTTGTCCATTTTATGATTGTGGATGTCATCTATTTTTAGCTCAAGTTTTTTGCCTTTAGGTTTAGTGATACGCTTGATAAATGCATCTCTTTTTTCCTGAGACAATTGATTGAAAAAATCTTTCATCAGCCCTGTGGCCACGTCGCGTTCTACCATCAATGCTTTAGAGCTGATGATCGTGGCACTATACTCTTTCAGTGCCGATGTAACCAGGCCTTTGGCCTGATCATGACTGTATTTAAAAAGATCCGAAGCCATCAGGATCGCTGTAGAAAATCGCAGGACCTCTGCACTCAGCGGTGCCATCACAGCTTCGTCAAAATCATTCAGATCAAAATAAACAAGCCGGTTATCGCCTTTGAAACTGCCGAAGTTTTCGAGATGGAGATCACCACATATCCACGATCTGGTGCGGTCTTTCGGCATACCGATCGATGCCAGACGATCATAGAATAGATGACAGGTGCCGCGATAAAAACGAAAAGAACTCTCCTGTATTGCTATGAATTTAGCCAGCTGCGCTTCCGGAGATATAGCTTTATTAAAAGAGAGTATTATTTGTTTTGCGTCTTTCATCAATATTTTTTAGAAATCAAATTCTTTCACCTCAGAGTCACTCAGCAATTTCTGGATCAGTCTCTCATGTTTTTCTTCCTCACCTATCACCACCCAATGACCAATGATCTTATCTCCTACCCTGCTTTGTGTGCCACGCTCATGCTTGAGGCCCATCTGCTCTATCAGGCTCTCATAATGATGCAAAGTGTGCCTCTGGTAGATGCAGACTATCTTATATTTTCTGACACGGTTCTTACGGTCTATGATCTTCTCCACACTCACCAGTGCAAACAGGATCACGATGACCAGTATCGCACCTCCAAAAGCCAGAACATAGTGGCCGCTACCTATGGCCATACCTAATGCTGCTGCGGTCCAGATGCTCGCCGCCGTAGTTAAGCCCGTCATGCGGTTTTCATCTCTGAAGAGTGTACCTGCCCCCAGAAAGCCTATCCCCGTTATAATATTAGCGGCTATTCTGTCAGGGTCATGAGGGCATATCTTAGCAGATAAAATAGTGAAAATAGCAGAAGCCATTGTGATAAGCATCACGGTACGAAAACCTGCGGATTTATTGCGGTACTCCCGCTCCGCACCAATGATAGCACCCACCAGGACGGCGAGTAATATTTTGAAAAGATCTTCAGGTACAAACTCCAGATTCATGTTAAGAAATTGTTGTCTAAAGATAAAAATATATTGTTAGCAATGATCAACTGACCAGAATACCCAATGCCTTACAGATCATTGCATCTACTACTTTTTGGGGTTGTTCACTGAATCTGTTAGTGATCCGATGGGCCAGAATAGCATTGACTGAGAGGCATCGGTGGCCGAGCATAGCGCCGAGCGCATAGATCCCGGCTGTCTCCATTTCCAGATTAGTGATGTGACTATTTAAGTGGCGGAAACTATTTATCAGTTTGATAAACTCTGTTGATTGATTTGCAGCACGGAGTTCCCTGCCCTGAGGAGCATAGAACCCCGGTGCTGTGACTGTTAATCCTTTGTGGCCTAGGCTTTCAAATTGCCTTATTAAACCAGCATCAGCAAAAGTAGCATATGGGTTCAGATTGGAGAAAGCAGGCCGAATATGCTGACTGAAAGCCGCCGCAAGCTGAATTTCCTGCGGTGTATTATCATGTCGGTAGTATGCCATCAGGCTATCAAGGCCTATTCCTGCTTCAGATATCACTATGCTATCTATTGGAATTTCTTCATTCACTGCACCTGATGTACCCAACCGAATAATAGTAAGAGATTTGATGTCTTTTTTTACCATACGTGTCTGAATATCTATATTCGTCAATGCATCAAGTTCGTTAAAGACGATGTCGATATTATCAGTACCTATCCCTGTAGAAATGACTGTGATCCTCTTTGACCCCAGCATACCTGTATGGGTGAGGAACTCGCGGTTTTGTATCCTACATTCAATGCTGTCAAAGTGTTTACTCACTTCTGCTACTCTCTCCTGATCCCCTACGGTAATGATCGTATCAGAAACATGCTCAGGCCTCAGATGGAGATGATAGATGCTGCCATCAGGATTGATGATAAGCTCACTGTCAGGTATTACTCTCATGTACATTATTTGAAAAAGGGAAGATAGTAAAAAAGAATGCTTACACCCTTTTGTGCCTATTTCACCAGTGCCCATTTAAAGCCCCGATGTGCTCCCGCAGCAGATACATCTACCACATAGATACCTGCGGGCAGATCAGGTTTGATCTCCGTTGAAACATTCGAATATGAAGCTATTCGCTGACCTGTGAGGGAATAAAGAATTATGTCTACCGGGCTGTCAGATTGAATAGCTTCTGCTTTGAATCCATCCGGATAGGCAGTGAATTTGACAAACTCAGTTTGCTCTGTGATAGTATTCATACCAAGAGGAAAAGCACCGCAAACAGTATCGAAAGCTAGACCATGATGATTGAAATCCCTTACTATCGTACAGTGATATTTGCCACCAAAAAGCAGGCTGTCAGCTTTGATATATTGCTGTGCCGCATCCGGTAGCGTGATATTGCCCCCCAGTCCGTACAGGGTCTGGAAAAACAAACTATCCGCAGGCCCCTTTCCTATATCCCACCATATCTCCATTAGTGATGACGACCATGTTTCGGCATACCTGTAGATACCCTGCACACACGCAGTAGGTTGAGCAGGATATACTGTCTGATCATCTACTATTCTACCCGGCCAGAATTCGTTATGCCCATCCCAGTTAAAAACCCAGTTCCATTTGAATGTATCGATGCTCGCGGAGTAAGAAGCAGCATTATAATCTGCCGAACCCTCATCTACACTGTTTCGCTGAGAGCTGGCTCCCATCCCGTTCGAATGATTCGCATTCCAGGATATGAAGTGTGTGTATTCATGCACGATCACATCTGCATCCTGACAGTCGGGCACACCGCCTGTGCCATAATAAATATTATTAGGCTCTGCAAAAAAATCATTGTCCTGACCGAATGCATGGGCATCAGGCATGAGCAGGGTATCAGCAGCACCAAATCCAAGATCATGCACATAACTCCTGATCACATTGAGATGATAAAATACCATCACGTCCAGAAAGCCATTTTGGCTTCTTGGATAGTTGAATATAGGGGTGGTAGATATGACCGGGGCAGAAATGTCGGCTCCGAGTTGAACAAGCTGTATGTATCGATTACTCAGAAAAAAAGTATCGTTATTATAGGTCGCATAAAATGACTTCTGTTGTCTTTGTACATTGAGCTGATAGGTATCAGAGTCATTGTAATTCTGATAAGCAGAATCATGACCATTGTATGGAGCATAATATACCACATGTGCAGTAGTAAGCGGATCAGGCCTGAACACCATGCCAGTAACCATTGAATCGATTGGTGCCATAGGTGCAGAACGATACATGCAGTCATCGTGTTCATAGATGATCCTATCACGTGCTATCAATGCCTCTCTCTGATGACCAGTTTTATCCTTGAGTTTGACCAGATAGCAGAACATTGGTGTTGTAGCACTTTCATCATATGCTATCACCTGCCTAGCAGAAAGTGCAACATCATTGGGAAAGTACTGCTTCAGATAAATTTGAAATGATGAAGTGCTTTGATAATTGAAATCAGTCAGATCGACTTTCCATTTTGAAATATCATAGGAATCATCAAAGATTGAATAGACCTGATTTTTGCGGCTGACATTAACCAATATTTCTGACCCGAATACTGGGATGCCTGCATATGTCTGCCCAAAAGTATAGTGATATCCTCCCGGACTGCTATTAGAAAAAGTAAGCTGGATCCCAGTCTGCTTGTTCTGAAGATTGCTGATCTGTTTGGTGATAAAATCTCTGATCACTTCTACACTACTTCCATCACTCACCGTATAAGAACCGAAATCTGAGTGGCATGTGGAACTGTGAAAAGGCTTAGCTATACCCGGATCGGGCGGGCTACCTGCCATCATATCTATGGCTACAAAGCATACCCATACAATTGCGAAAAGGCTCCTTAACATGAACTGATTCATTTACTAAAGATAGAAATATGCTCAAACAGTTTTGGAACATACTATTTTTTAACAGAAGGCTACCTTTATTGAAATTATTACCTTTACATGAATTATCAATTCAATATCAATGACTAGAATAATCCTATTGGCTGCACTTCTCTGCAGTCAGTTTTTCAGCAAGGCTCAGATCTCAGCTGTCACAAATTCGGGTGATGAAGTGATCTTATACAATAACGGAACCTGGAAATATGTGAACAAAGTAGATTCGCCTGCCAAAGAAATCCCAACTAACAATAGCAATTTTCAAAAACCATCGGGTTCTACTTTTAAAGTAAACAGCACTACAGTGACCAATGCAAGTGTCTATTTGAATCCTAAAAAATGGGAATTCAAAAAAGCTGAATCTGGTGCATCAGAATACAAATTCGAGCTGAAAGCTAAAGATGCATACGGAATGCTGATCACCGAAAGGATACAGATCCCGCTATTGACACTCAAAGAAGCTGCCCTGATGAATGCAAAAAATGCTTCTCCGGATATTAATCTTGTGAAAGAAGAATACAGGACCGTGAATGAAATTAAGCTTATCTATCTGCAAATGGAAGGCTCCATTCAAGGTATAGATTTTACTTATTGCGGATATTATTACTCATCCGAACAAGGTACTGTGCAGTTAGTGACCTGTACATCTAAACAACTGCTAAAGGAATATAGATCAGAGATGGAGGATCTGCTAAACGGGCTGATCATCTCCAAATCAACGGATACCAAATAATCCGATGATCTGCGGCATATAGATAAATGCTATACACAAACCTGCAAATACAAGCCCCAGTCTGTTCGACCGATTCAGATGTTCGCGAAATATCAATACGGAGAGAAGCGTGGAACCGGCCACAGTAGCAATATTTACCACAGGAAAGACCACTGAACTACCACCCTCTACATGATCCAATGATTTCATCAAAAAAAGCAGCGAACCGTAATTTGGTATGCCCAAAGCTATACCACCGACCACCTGCTTCCAGTGAAGTCTTATAGTTCCCCTGATGGTCATGACCGTCAGATAACAAATGCCGGTAAGCGCAGCCAGCATAAAAATAATAAGGACGAAATAGGCTGAACTCTCCTTCGAGAAATATAATTTATCTCCAAGCTGAGCACCGCTATCACATAAACCACTTCCGATGAATACGACTATCGGCAGAAGTAAAGCAGCACCCTTGACATGTGCCTGATGGACTTCCCCATCCTTCTGAGAACTAAGCACAACAGCGATCAGAGCGCAGATAATGCCTGCCACTTTGTACCAGGTGATCGCTTCATGATAAATAAAAAATGCAAGAAACACAGGTATGACAAGGCCCAGTTTCATAGCGACCGAGGCGGTAGACACACCGAATCTGAGCGCTGTGCTGCCCGTAAGCACAAAAATATGTATGAATGAAATACCCATCACCACTGCCAGCCATAACCAGTCTGCGTGTATTGATATATTGAGTACATGTATAGGAGACTGTGCCGATGCGATAAAACCACACACTATACAAGTGATATAGTTGAAAACAATAGCTGGAAAGGCTTCGATCTTGAAGTGATCAAACACCCGAAACATAAACACCAGCAGACTGGAGCACACCACACAAAGTATCAGAAATATCATAGGTCTTTGTTGAGTTTTATGATCAGTGAATCATCAAGTATCTGTCTCTCTTCTGATATGAATCCGTCAATATGTGGAGCTGCGATACCCGAGTTGAGGATCATTGGAGAAGTGAAAATGCGGGCTTCATCCCAGAGTCCGGCTGAGATAAACTGATTGAGTGTATAAGCTCCGCCTTCTATGATCACACTCTGTATCTTTCGCTGATACAGGTCAGAGACAATCTGAATTGGCAAAGAAGTATGATCAGCCTTGATATAGACAACACCATATTCAAGCCCTTCTTTTATTGTATTATAGACTATGGTCAGAGCCTCATCGTCAAATATTTTGCTTACCGATGGGACTTTCAGATCCATGTCGATCAATATCCTGACGGGATTCCGGCCCTCCCAGAGTCTGGCGGTGAGCTGAGGGTCATCGATCAAAGCTGTTTTCGTTCCCACGAGAATGGCATCCTCTTCAGACCTCCATTTGTGAACCAGCTTTTTGGAAAACTCATTGGTAAGCCATACTTGCCTATTGTCTTCCGGTGCGAAAAAACCATCTGCCGACTGTGCCCATTTTAGAATGATATATGGGCGCCGATGCAGGTGAAAGGTCATAAATCTGCGATTAAGGAAATCACATTCTTTCTCAAGAATATGTTCTCTGACCTCAATACCGGCCTCACGAAGCTTGCGGATACCTTTGCCAGCCACTAAGGGATTTGGATCACCGCTACCTATTACGACGTGTCTGATACCCTGCTCAATGATGAGATCTGCACATGGGGGTGTCTTGCCAAAATGTGAACAAGGCTCAAGGCTCACATATAGAGTGGAGTTTTTGATTAGAAACTTGTCTTCTTCTTTCACGGCATTGATACAATTGACCTCAGCATGGGCCTGGCCATATTGTTCATGGTAACCCTCTGCCAGTATTCTGCCTTCATATACTAGCACTGCCCCGACCATAGGATTCGGAGATACAGCCCCTATAGACTTGATAGCCAGCTCTAAACAGCGCGACATGAATATCTCGTGAGATAACATTTGATGCAAAGTAAGAAATAATGTGAAATGATTGTGGTTGAACCCCACTGAAGAACGGTCATAAAACAAAAATGGCCACCCCTTTCGAGATGACCACTTTTGAACCTATGAAAACGTGGTACAAATATAGGTACGTTATTTCACTTTTGCAACTATTTGTTTGAAAGCTGCCGGATTGTTTAAGGCAAGATCAGCTAAAACCTTACGGTTCAAATCAATTCCAGCTTTTGTTAATTTTTCTATAAATCTTGAATAGCTCAGGCCTTCTTCCCTTACTGCTGCGTTGATACGCGCTATCCAAAGGCTACGATATTCTCTTTTCTTTTGCTTGCGGCCGACATACGCATAGGCACCTGCTTTTTCAACGGCGTTTTTGGCTACTGTATATACTTTACTTCTGCTGAGGAAATATCCTTTCGCTTTGTCTAAGACCTTTTTTCTTCTTTTGCGGCTAGCTACCGAATTGCTTGAACGTGGCATGTTATGCTGTTTTTTTGTGTTTTGCTAATAAATTAATTGAGAAGCAGCTTGATACGTGCTTCGTCTGAAGGGTGAACTACAGTTGCTTTTGACAACTCTTTCTTCCTTCCGGTGCCTTTTCTACCGAGTAAGTGACGGTGAAAAGCCTTACCACGCTTTATTTTTCCAGACCCGGTGACTTTGAAACGTTTCTTAGCACCGGAATTTGTCTTCATCTTTGGCATTGTTACTTTTTTTGGGACTGCAAATATAGCTGAATCCTTTGTATTACAAAAAATAAGAGCCAGTATTTTTGAAAACTTACTGAAATGACCGAAAAAAAGCCCAATTATTGACCATAAATTCTCAATCGGCGATTTTTGCATTGATTATCAATATAAAAATCGACCAGCTGT
>CAIXBT010000045.1 GCA_903917755.1 uncultured Bacteroidota bacterium | reverse complement strand
CGAGATGATGAATACTTTGCGCTCAAAATACTTTCTTTACATCAATCCAGGTACGCATTATTGCGATGAACCGCATTATTAGCTATATTTGCATTGTGTAATTTAATAAAGCAAAATGAATTTCAATTATGCATATAATTAATTCGCATAAGAATTTTATGAATGTGCAATCGATTGTATTTCTTCATCTTAATTTTTTTTGAAAAAAGAGCCCAATAGTGGAAAATTAGAATTTTTGAAATGTATAAGTGAAAAAAGTGACATTGTATATTCAAGCAATAAGTGCAATGTATTTTGATGCCGGATATGAGGCTTCGTTCTTTACTTTTTGTTTTTCTCAGGGCACCGGGTCATATCCATGTCCGCCCCAGGGGTGACAGCTCAGTATCCGTCTGATGGTCAGATAGCCGCCTTTGAGAGGTCCGTGTTTGCGTATTGCTTCTATACCGTATTGGCTGCAGGTAGGCGTATAGCGACAGCTGCGGGGGGTATGAGGAGATATAAGCAGTTGATAGCCCCTGATGAGGATAATAAATAAACGTGAAAAGAGTTGACCTATCACTACAATCCGTTAAAAGAGATACCGCAGGACCATTCATTCATCGATGGTCCCCTTCCGGTTTTAAAGACGTTCAGCACACCATAATATGCGGTGAAGTTGAAACTGCTATAGCCTACTCTCAGTGTCGGCCCTGCCCTGAAGAGATTAAAGTCAGGATAAGGTTTTAACCTCAGGCTCTCGCGTGGAGTGGCATAAATGGTTCTGGTGTATGCATCGATACGTATACCTGCTTTGAAGCCTATGTTGACCTTCCATACCTGATTGAAACGGTCTCTGTTGCTCCTGATACGCAGCTCCAGAGGGATGTCGATATAGGTCATAGCCACTTTATTGAGCTTCACAGTGTCAGGATAATGCGGCATAGGGGTGAACTTAGCACCGGAGCCGCTGGTGGAGTCATAGAGAGTGGAGTTATTGTATATGTCTACAAAACTGATACCTGCACCGAATGCGAAACTGACGCGAGATTTTTTGATCTGAAGGTCATACATCACATAGAGGTTCAGACCACGTGAATAGTAACGGGTACGAAAACCGTTAGCATCATCATGGCGGATCCAGTTTGCAGCATTGAGATCTAGCACGATACGGTCTTTAGGCACCTTCATTTCATAGGGCTTGCGTACAGGCTTGGCAGCAGGGGTGACTACAGGTGCAGGTGCTGGTTGGATCACCACAGACTTAGCCTTGGTGGCAGAATCCACCTGAGCGGAGGCTGCGAATACAGACACAAAAAGGACAATAAGGGCGGCTATTTTCTTCATTAAAACCAATTTTGGGTGCGCTAAAGTAACACAATTCGTGAAAAGGTGCATTTTGTGCCCGTACTAACGCAAAATAGGTTCGAAGATTGTGTATGTAAAAAAGTCAGTGGGAGTATAAATACAAGTATCACAGAGGTCATTGAGGATAAAAGAAATACAAAGAGTGCCAGAGGGGAATACCACGTTATTGCTCAATGTTCTCCAGCTATTACTCTATTCTTTGTGAACTCAGTGATAAATGGCTGTTATAATATCAGCCCAGATATTTGCCCTCGATAGGCATCCGGCGGCCCATTCCGAAGGCTTTGGGCGAAACGCGGAGGATAGGCGGTGCCTGAAAACGCTTCCATTCGTTCATATTGACCATGCGTAGTATGCGGTCTACGAGTGGCTTGTCAAAACCCATTTGGACCAGTTCTTTTGGCCCCTGACGTTTCTCGATATACTGATAGAGCACCTGGTCCAATATGTCATAATCGGGCAATGAGTCAGAATCTTTCTGACCGGGGCGTAGTTCGGCACTGGGCGCTTTGGTGATTATGTTGAAGGGGATCACCTCAGCGTTGCGGTTGATATAGCGGGATAGTTCATACACCTGTGTCTTGTATACGTCGCCTATCACAGCCAGACCGCCGCACATATCGCCGTAGAGGGTACCATAGCCTACTGCGGCCTCACTTTTGTTAGTGGTATTGAGCAGGATATAACCGAATTTATTGCTCATGGCCATGAGTAGGGTGCCCCGTACACGGGCCTGAAGGTTTTCTTCAGCCACATTGAAAGGAAGTTCTTTGAAAAAAGGTTTCAGTGTATCAAGATATGACTGAAACGGTGCTTCGATAGAGATGATCTCATGCGGCGAACCGAGGTTTTTGACCAGTTGCAAAGAGTCTTCTACCGAGTGCCCGCTTGAGAAAGCAGACGGCAGCAGAACCGACAGTACATTGTCTCTGCCCAGTGCCTCCACTGCCAGACACAGTACTAATGCCGAGTCTATGCCCCCGCTCAGACCCAGCACTGCTTTCTTAAAACCGAGCTTAGCGAAATAGTCTCTGATACCAAGTACAAGAGCGTCGTGGATGAGGGAAATGGGTGACGGGGGATGGATGACGGGTGGCGGGTGACTAACGTCAGTATCAGCGATGCTTATTTCTTCTTCGAAAAATTTAAGTTGCTTGATGATGTCTCCCTTTTGATCTACAGCTACTGAACCCCCATCGAATATCAGCTCTGTCTGTGCGCCTACCTGATTGACATAGATCATGGGCAGGTTATAGCGCAGACAGTTTGCCCTGATCACGTTCATGCGCTCACTGTGCTGCTGATAGCTGAATGGTGAGGCTGACAGGTTCAGCATGATGTCGGGCTTGAGTTTGACCAGTTCGTCCATCGGGCAGGTAGTATAGAGCGGATTGTCATTGCCTACATTCCAGATGTCCTCGCAGATAGTGATGGCGAGTTTCTTGCCTTTGAATTCGACGAGTTCAAAAGTAGTATTGGCTTCGAAGTATCTGCATTCATCAAATACATCGTATGTAGGCAATAGTGTCTTGTGTGTGATATGCTGTACCCGGCCCTGATATAGAAACCAGGCAGAGTTGAAGAGGTCTTTGCCTTCGGGATTAGGATTTCGCTGCGGCGCACCGATCAGCACAGCCGTCTGTGATGTGTGAGCCGCTATCTCGATGATGGCCTCTTTGCATTTAGTGATATAATCATCGAACTCGAGAAAGTCGCGTGAGGGATAGCCGCAGATGCTTAGCTCGCTATAGACCACCAGCTCCGCACCCTGTGCCTCGGCAGTGTGAAGTGCGCTAATGATCTTTTCCGTATTGGCTTTGAAATTACCTACGTGGATATTGAGCTGAGCGAGTCCTATCTTCATGATATGATTTAAAACATGGCCCCTATTGTAAACAAAATATTGCGAACTACAGTAGCGTCACCCTTCGGATTCACAGACTTGTCGTTGATCACATTCACGAAACCGTTATTGTAATGAATGGCGAAGAATACAGAGGTCTTTTCGTTGATGATATATTCCGTTCCGCCGCCTACACTGAGCCTGAAGTCGAATATCTGATAGCGAAAGCCGGGGATGAGCTGCTGCACTTCATTGCCATCACGCATCACGTTTTCCTTATAGATATTGATGAGGGCATTGTTCAGATAGGGGCTGGGCACAGATGAGCTGTAGTTGGCGCGAGCACTGACATTAAACACCATTTGAAATCCTACTTCGCCATACAGCCGCCATTTCTTTTTGAAAGGATTGGTCTTAAGCTTAAGATAGACCGGCAGCGTAATATTGTTGGTCATATATTTCTCCAGTACTGACTTTCCTCCGTTGAGTTTGGTCAATGTGTCTCTGCCATGCACTCCTGATCCATCCATCCCGCCATACAGACCTGTGGCAATGGCATAATTCTGATCTTTGAAATAGTATTCGACTTTCACGCCATATTGCAGACCTAATCCGGCGATACCGTTATTGATCTCACTGCCCATTGGTTTCATCCAAGCGATGCCGGGAGAAACAAAGAGGCCCAATTTGACCTTATCACTGATACTGAATCCTTTTGTAAAGAAAGAAAGCATCACTAATACTAACAGGTATTTTTTCATGTTTGACAGGTTATGATAATTAATGCAAATCTGAGAGTTTTTATGAAATATGTCATGTTTTAACAAAGACATTTTTCAATCGGTCAATCATAGTCTTTGATAATCATGTTTCTTTTGTTGATATAAGCATGCCAAAGCAGAAAAGCGGCTATGGTCCGATATGGCTTCCATCGCAGGGCTATCTCTCCTATTTCTTCTTTTGAAGTACTCTTGGTTAAGCCTTTTACATCTTTCAAACTATTAATGAGGGCAATGTCTCCAAGCGGGAACAGATCACACCTGTGCAGCACCATCATCAGATATACCTCTATGGTCCAGTGGCCTATTCCTTTGATAGTGATGAGCTTCGTCCTGATCTCCTCGTTCGATAACTGGTCGAGTGTATGCAGGTCAAGTTCCTTATTGACCAAAGCCGATGCCAGATGCCGGACATAGATGGTCTTCTGCCTGCTGAAGTAGCAACCTTTGAGCTCTTCGTCAGAGAGTGCCAATACTTTTTTGGGAGTAATGATACCGATCTTATTTCTGAGTTGATCATAGGCTGCGCGTGCTGATGCCAGAGATACCTGCTGCTCTAGTATGATATGTACCAATGTCGCAAAGCCATGCGGTCTGTGCCATAGCTGCGGATATCCATACTGACTGATGATCTGCGCAAGGTCTTTGTCCTTCTTTGCCAGCTTATCACAGAGCAGATGAAAATCCTCTTTTGAAAACGATGCGTCAGCCATGATATAATATTAATAAAAAAGGCTGCCCCGAAGAGCAGCCTTTGTATAAAGTTTCAAATTGGGTTATCAGAATGTATATCTCAGACCGAGTTGTGCCTGCCAGCGAGATGCGATCTGATCTACCAGATATGGAGTGGTAGTAGGTGCGGTGAAAGTATAGATAGGCTTGCCGGTCGGATCTGCTTTGCCGGTTGCCACGAGGCCTGTATATACGGCAGAGTTTTGGGTATTGGCATTATAGTAATATTGTCCCCAATTTGGATTGAGCAGGTTAGTAAGGTTGATTATATCAAAGCTCACAGTGACAGTATGCTTGTGGTGCTTCTCGCCTTTGCCGTAGAAATTGAAATCCTGCATGACACGGAGGTCGAGGTTGTGGTTCCACGGGGTCCTGTCTCCGTTACGCTCAGTAAACTGACCCTGGTGTGATTTCAGATAAGGATTGTTATTGATAAAGGTCTCAAGGTTACTCCAGCCGGTGCTGTCGGTCACATAGTTTGCACCTACCAGCTTGTCTACAGCTATATCAGCATATTTAGCATGAGGAATGTATGCGATATCATTTTGCTGTCCGTTGCTGGTCAGTTTATTTCCCGAATTGACCCATGTATATGGTGTTCCTGATGAACCGGTATATACAAATGCTATAGTAGTACCGAATCGTTTTTCTTTATCCCATACGCGGTGGAATGTAACGGTAGCAACGATCTTATGACGTATGTCAAAGTTTGAGAAGGTCACAGGTGCACTGTTAGGATTGGTGGCCTGATTCAATTGCCATCCGCTCTCAGGAGAGTTTCTGATACCATTGAGAACGTCTTTGCTCTGACCATAAGTATAGGCACCAAACAGTTCCAATCCGAAGTTGAATTTCTTCTCTAAGCTGACAGTAGCGCTATAGCGATATCCTTTTTGAGTATTGCTTATGAGATAGACAGATGAATAGCTAGCATCGTTTTTGCCGCCTGTATAGATAGGCTGAAGATGCTGCACGTCATAGTTATAATATTTCACGCTGGTATCTGCGAGGTTGACCTGCTGAAGCATGACATCATAGATGGTCTTGGTGTAGATCGCTTCGAGGGTCATCTTTATACCGCCGGGTATTCTGAAGTCAAATGCCAGACTGCTTCTCCATGCTTCAGGCATGTGAAAATTATTAGCGAATGCATCTCTTTCCACAGAAGAACTCTTCTTATATACACTGTCTGTAAACTGCTGGAAAGCCGTTGGATCTACAGGTATGTGCGTTCCTGCAGGAGGGTTTTTCCAATCGAGGGCATTGTAGCTCGAACCGTTGTTATAGTATGTATAACCGTACCATGCGAATGGGATTCGGCCGGTGAAGATACCTGATCCGCCACGGAGCACCACTTTTTGATTGCCCAGGATATCCCAGTTGAAACCAACTCTCGGAGATACACTAGGGATCTGCGTATTATTTCCCGTTAAGGTATTCACGTTTGGAGCTGTGTAAGTGTTGCCATAATCCAGCGGAGACTTAGGAAATGAAGCCTGATTCTTGTCAGCCACAGCCTTGGTCGGGACAGCTGTTTCGTCTATACGAAGACCGACAGAGATATTGAATTTTTTGCTGACGGCTATTTCATCCTGTGCGTAGGCGCTCAGCATCATCAGCCAAAAACTGGATGGAGAGTTATTTTGATTATAGCTGTCGCTGTTGTTAGTATTATTGATGATAGCGCGGATACGTGAAGGCTGGTTATTGATAAAGCTGGTCAGGTTGCTATAGTCGATACGGCCATTCCATGAGTTTACGAAGCCGTAGTAGATATCGTATATCTCATTGTGTGTACCGAATGTGATCTTGTGTTTGTGTTTATACCAGGTCAGGTTATCGGTCAGCTCCATGGTATTTTGCTTCATGTTAAATACACCTGCTTCACGGTTTGTTCCTATGAATACCGGTCCGTTAGCAAAGTTGATCTGCAGCTGCGGAAACAAAGGGTTATTGGGTTCGCGCCAGTCATGTATATATGTATAACCTGCAATAAGGCTATTGGTCATATGAGAGTTGATCTTGGTTTTAAGTTCAGCTACTGTACTTACATTAAGGTTCTTCTGAAGGAAGTCATAGTTGCCAAAGTTGAACTGTTGAGAAGTATTGTCCAGGTTGTTTGCTTCAGAATACACCGTGTTATTGCGGATATTCAGCTGATTTTTCTCGTTGATGATATAGTCGAGTCGGTTAAAGAATTTGTAGGCATAAGAGTGGATAGTACCGCCGTTTATGATACCCGGATCATACTTTCCGTTTTTATTATAGGGTCCGGCTGGTAGAAATGTAGGACTCTGGAGGCTGTCAGCTATCTGCTGTGCCTGTGCTTGTGTAATGACTGAATGCGGGTCACCGGCACCATAAAATACCGGCTCCTGATGGCGAGTGATCTCTTCGTTAGTAAAGAGGAACAATTTGTTTTTGATCAACGGCAGTCCTAATCTGAAGCCGGTCTGTATATCATAATAGCTGCTTGGTACTTTGTCATAATCCAGATGGGCGTCATTTCCTGTAAAGAAAGCCCCTCTGCCATAGCCATATACAGATCCTGCGATCTCATTTGATCCGCTGCGTGATACAGCATTGACGCTACCACCGGTGAAGTTGCCAAGCTTTACATCATAGGGAGCGATCTGCACCTGTACTTCCTGCACTGCATCCAGGCTGAAGGAAGTAGTACGGGTACTGCTGCCCGGCATATTTGATGTACCGCTCTGGCCTCCGAGAGACGGGCTGAATCCGATCGCATCGTTATTGATAGCGCCATCCATGGTCACGTTATTATAACGGAAATTGGTTCCTGCAAATGAGTTGTTATTACTCTGAGGAGTGAGCTTAGTGATATCAGTGATGTTTCTGCTGAGTGTCGGAGTATTTTGGATCTTCTCTTCATTAAACTCGCTGCCTGTTGTTTTTCTGGTCTTTGCAGAGGTCACGGTTACTTCTTTGATCTCACTGGCAGTTTCGAACATCGTGAAATCAAACCGCACATTACTACCGAGAGAGATGTAGATTTCTTTCTGGCTGATCTCCTGAAAGCCGAGGTATTTGACATCTACTGTATATGGACCACCGGGGTTCATATTTGAAATGTCGAAGTAGCCTTTGTCATCAGTAGCCGCACCATATTTTAAACCTGTAGGGGTATAAGTGAATATGACAGTAGCTCCTATGATAGGTTGTTTTTTGGAATCGACAATGACCCCAAATGTAGAACTGCTGGTGACCTGCGCGTGTAGCGAGGACAGGCAACCAAGCAATAAAATATTCAATAATACGAGTGTGAAAATTCTTCTCATGATCGATGGTTTTTGTTGCCGCAAATCACGTTTTATAACGTTTCCAAATCATTTGTTCTGAGTTAACAAAAGGTTAAATACTCGATGAATGGCTTTTATATACCCATGAGTGAAAGATTAGCAGTAGAAAAAATAAATTGGCGATTTAACATTGAATTAATATTCGAATAGAAAGTGGCGGCACGAACAAAAGATAAGCCCCTTTCCAAAAAATCTATATTTTTGAATGGATTACTGTAAATTATAAAAGAAGATATTATGGCTGAAGCAATACGACTTGGTAGGATGACTGACACGATGGAGGAAGGATTCATAGCAGAACTCAGCATCAAAGTCGGTGATACGATCAAGGTGGGAGACTCAGTAGCAGATGTAGAAACTGATAAAGCTACCCTGCCTCTCGAATCATACTATAGTGGGGTCGTATTATATGTAGCATCAAAGAAAGGAGACTCCCTCAAAATAGGCGACCTGATAGCTGTAGTCGGCAAAGCAGGTGAAGATTATTCTGCGCTTCTTACAGCACCCGCCACACCAAAAGTAGAAACTAAGGAATCTGCGGTGACAACTAAAGAAGCAACTATTACGGCTCCAGTTGAAACGTCTGCACCATCAACCATCAACCATCAACCGGCAACTAATACAGACAGCCGTCTTAAAGCATCGCCTCTGGCGAAAGTGATTGCTAAAGAAAAAGGGATAGACCTGAGCAAAGTAAACGGATCCGGAGAAGAAGGCAGAATAGTAAAAAGAGATCTTGAAAATGTGAATGCCGCTTCTGCATCTACACCAGCAAAAGTCTTCACCGGCACAGAATCATATACTGATACGAGAGTATCTCAAATGCGAAAAACTATCGCAAAGAGGTTGCTGCAATCGAAGAATGAAAACCCGCATTTCTATCTGACAGTAGATGTGAATATGGATAAAGCAGTAGCACTGCGCGCAGAACTCAATACATTACTTCCTGCTAAAGTTTCTTTCAATGATTTTGTGATCAAAGCATCTGCGCTCGCACTACGCCAGAACCCCGCTATCAATACTTCATGGCTGGGCGACACAATCCGTCAGTATAGCCATATACATATAGGAATGGCTGTAGCAGTAGAAGATGGACTTCTGGTGCCAGTGATAAAATTTGCGGACAATAAATCTGTGAGCGATATATCTGCCGAAGCAAAGGCCTGGGGTGAGAAAGCTAAGACTAAAAAACTCTTGCCACAGGATATGGAGGGCAGCACTTTTACCATTTCCAATCTCGGTATGTTTGGTATCGAAGAGTTCACTGCTATCATCAATGAACCTAATGCATGTATTCTCGCAGTTGGTGGCATCAGGCAGACCCCGATCGTAGTAAACGGAGAAATAAAGGTCGGTAATATGATGAAGCTGACTCTCTCCTCAGATCATCGGGTGGTAGATGGTGCTGTGGGTGCTAAGTTCATGCAGACATTGAAACAACTGCTCGAAGAGCCGCTTAGGTTGTTTTTATAGAAATAATCCTCACTTTATGTCTTCACATGTCAAAGATGGAGGGGCCTAATTCATATCAATGTCAACGTTCTTAACTACTCCCATAGAATACCTGAAAGGTGTAGGCCCGCAACGGGGGGAGTTGATGCGCAAGGAGTTTGAGATTGATACTTTCCGTGACCTCCTTTATTATTATCCATTTCGCTATGTGGACAGGTCTGTGATCCATAAAGTAAAAGACATTAATTTCAACACTCAATATATCCAACTACGAGGCAAGATCAATTACTTTGATATGAAAGGCACGGGCCGTGGTAGGCGATTAGTGGCAGGTTTTGTAGATGATACAGGAGAGATAGAGCTGGTTTGGTTTCAAGGCGCGGAATGGATAGAGCGGTCTCTTAAAATAAATACCGAGTATATTATTTTTGGCAAACCGAATTACTTCAATGGGGAATACAGCATCCCTCATCCTGATGTAGAGCTTGCCGCTGATGCTAAGAAAGATTCAGCTTTGGGCTTGCAACCAGTTTATCCCAGCACAGAGAAAGCAAAGAAGAAATATATTGATACGAAAGCCATACAGAAGTTCGCTAGGCAGCTTCTAGAGCAAGCCGGCGAGCGTGATATCCCCGAATATCTACCGGAGGGTATCATATCCCGCCAGAAACTAATGAAGAGGATCGATGCGATGCGGAATATTCACTTCCCTCGCAATGAAAGTATGCTCGCCGATGCGCAATACCGTATCAAGTTTGATGAGCTCTTTCAGATACAGCTTCGCGTGATGAAGCTTAAGAATAACCGCAGTAATACAGTGAGGGGATTCTTATTAGAAAAGATCGATAATTACTTTGACCGATTTTATAAAGAGAGGATGCCCTTCGAACTCACCAATGCTCAGAAGCGCGTGATCAAAGAAATAAGAAAGGATACACGCTCAGGCAAACAAATGAACCGCCTGCTGCAGGGAGATGTCGGCAGCGGCAAAACAATGGTAGCATTGCTCACGATGCTGATGGCTATCGACAATGGATTTCAGGCATGCCTGATGGCACCGACGGAGATATTGGCGCAGCAGCATTTTGCGAGTATAGAATCTTTGCTGAAAGGGATGGGACTTGAGGTAGTCTTGCTCACCGGCAGTATCAAAGGAAAGATGCGCAAATACATTCTGAGTAATCTCAAGGAAGGGAATATCCATATCATCATTGGTACACACGCACTCATCGAGGATCATGTGGAGTTTAAAAACCTCGGCATGGTGGTGATAGATGAACAACATCGTTTCGGTGTGGAGCAGCGCTCTAAGCTCTGGGCTAAAAATGTTCGCCCACCTCATGTGCTTGTCATGACTGCTACACCTATACCACGCACACTTGCTATGACTGTATACGGAGATCTCGATGTATCTATCATAGATGAGTTGCCACCCGGCCGCAAAGCCATACGCACAGTGCACCGTACAGACAGCGACAGGTTGCGGGTGTTTGGCTTCGTGCGAGACCAGATAGCAGAGGGTAGGCAGATATACTATGTTTATCCGATGATAGAAGACTCTGAGGAATCCGATCTCAAGAACCTGATGGATGGCTATGAGAGCCTGTCAAGGGCATTCCCGCTGCCGTCATACCGCATAGCAGTGGTGCATGGCAAGATGAAACCCGCTGACAAAGAAAATGAGATGCAGCGATTCGTACGAGGCGAGACACAGATCATGGTAGCCACGACGGTCATAGAGGTAGGTGTCAATGTACCCAATGCAAGTGTAATGATCATAGAGAATGCAGAGCGTTTCGGATTGTCTCAACTGCACCAGCTACGTGGGCGAGTAGGCAGAGGTGCATCACAGTCGTTCTGTATACTGATGACGAATAGCAAGATAGGCCCGGACTCTAAGCGGCGTGTTGATGTGATGTGCAGTACCAATGACGGATTTGTGATAGCAGAAGAAGACCTGCGGCTGCGGGGCCCCGGCGATCTTGATGGCACACGCCAGAGCGGAGCTATCAACCTGCGACTCGCTGACCTAGCCCAGGATGCATATATAGTAGAAGCTGCAAGGGCTGAGGCCTTCACGATCATAGATACAGACCCCGAACTCCAATTACCCGAAAACCAAGCACTGCGGCGGTTCGTCGAGACTGAGGCCAATGACAATGTATGGAGCAAGATCAGTTGATGAATAGTAGACTACCTTGGCAATTTTGTCTTCTTGCCTCTGCCATCTCCCGGCATCACTCCACTCTGAGTTCTGGATGATTTAGGTATAGCACCCGGTGCCGCACTGGGACCACCATATGCAGGACAAGCTACCTTCTTGCTTTTGCAATCTGCTAGTCCGATGCTTAGCACTAAAACCATCAAAGAGAGAATCAAATTTCTTTTCATATAAGCTGTTATATTATAATGTAGATGTCCCGTTTTAATCAGGCTGTAAGCTAATAATACTCTCGTGTTTAGCAAAACGAGTTGCCGAAGAAGAATTATATGAAAAATATCCACATCTTTCGAAAGCCGCTTATAGCAAGGGTTTTCAAGTATATATCTGATTATCAATAAATTACAAAGTAACTCTCGAGGACTTATTTCAAAAACTCGCACTTATTAACATTCTGAGGCCTGTCACCCCTTTGAAAGTATTGCTACGACTTATAATTTAGGGATGTAATTCATTTTTCAATAACCCCAAATAAATTAAAACAATGAACAAGGGAGAATTAGTAGACGCAATCGCAAAAGACGCGAAGATCACTAAAGGACAAGCTGCTGACGCTTTGGATGCAGTTATTACAGCCATCGAGAAAACGCTTTCTAAAGCTGATGGCAAAGTGACTCTGGTAGGTTTTGGTACTTTCTCTGTAGCTAAACGTGCTGCAAGAACTGGCCGTAACCCACGTACAGGAAAAGAGATCAAGATCAAAGCCAAAAAAGTGGCTAAATTCAAAGCTGGTGCTGAACTGGCTAAGAAAGTTAACAAATAATCATTTGTTACGATCTTTAAAAAATCCTTCTCGGCATAGCAGAGAGGGATTTTTTATTTAAGGCTGTGCTGCACTTTATTTTCCCGAAATATCCGTTGTATTTTCTTTGTCTTACATCTATTGTCTAAAATCTATTGTCTTTTGGTATATTTGCGTTTATTCAATCACAAAAAGCAAGATAATCATGGGCAGAGGAGATAAACGTACTGCAAAAGGAAAAAGATTCAAAGGTTCGTATGGCAACTCAAGACTACAAACTGTAGCTAAGAAAGCCGCTGCTCCTAAAGCAGAGAAAGCTGCAAAGCCGGTTAAAAAGGCTGCGGCTAAAGAAGTAGAAAAAGAAGTAACAGCCAAAAAAGCGCCACCTCGCAAAGCGGCTGCCAAGAAAGCTGAATAAGTAAAGCAATTGTTTCAATGAACATATCAAAGGCGTGGTAACGTGTGTACCATGCCTTTATGTTTTTATGCGAACAACTAAAGGCCTTTTGCTTTGCCATTCACCTTACCGAGATGCAGGTGATTTTATGGCGATAGCCTTTCTATTTTCCAGGCATCATCTACTAGCCTATAGCTGATCCTGTCGTGCAGCCGGGATGGTCTGCCCTGCCAGAATTCAAAATATTCAGGTACCAGCACATAGCCGCCCCAACTTTCGGGCCGTTTAGGTGTAGTATTTTTGAGCGCTTTTCTTTTTTCTTCCAGATATTCACGAGAGGGGATCACCGAACTCTGCTGCGAGATGATAGCACCAAACTGACTCTCGATAGGCCGTGAATAAAAATAGGTATCAGAGACCTCAGTCGGCAGTTTTTCGAGTCTGCCCTCTATCCTGATCTGACGCTCCAGATCATCCCAAAAAAACAATATTTGCGCTTGCGGATTTTCTTCTATTTCCTTACCCTTTCTACTGGCATAGTTCGTATAGAATACAAATCCTCTTTCATTCACTTCTTTCAGCAATACGATGCGGGCAGAGGGTTTGCCATCGGCAGTGGCAGTGGCCAATGTCATGGCATTAGCCTCACGGATAGAGGTGTCCTGTACATCCTTGAACCATATCATGAACTGGTCGAAAGGGGCTTGCTGAATGATGTCTTCAGAGAGTTCACTTTTATTGTAATTAGTACGATGATGATGGAGATCCATGATATGATAAATTAAGTGGCAAATGTACGCAAAGAATGAATGAAAAGCTTATCCAATTTTATATTTAAAATGCAAATATAGCGTCATTGGAATATTACAGTTCAATTTGAATCATGAATTACTAAATTTGGATTATCAAACGAAAATAGCCTTCTATGAAAAAAATCTTATTCCTGACGTTTTTATCTTTTCTAGTATCAAATTCCGAAGCTCAAATTGTCAGTACTGTGGCTGGTGGTAATGGCATAGGTACTGCCGCTAATCAGCTTTCACATCCATCATTCATCTGGGTGGACAGTATAGGAAATATTTATGTGGCTGATGCCGGAAATAATCGTATTCAGAGATTCCCTCCGCATAGCGATTCTTCTACTAATGGAGTGACTATAGCCGGAGGTAATGGTCAGGGTAACGCTCCCAATCAATTATATGACCCTCAGGGAATATTCACCGTGAGAATGACACTTTATATGTAGCAGATTACGACAATCAAAGGGTCGAAGTTTTTCCTCCGGGTAGTACATCTGCGACCAATGGTAAAACTGTAGCCGGTGGTAATGGTTATGGCAGCGCATTAAATCAAGTAGAACCCGGAGCTATCTATCTGGATGCCTTGGGTAATATCTATGTATGTGATGTAAATAATTCGCGAGTTCAAAAGTTCCCTCGGGGAAGCACCTCAGCTACTAATGGCATTACCATAGCTGGAGGTAATGGTTGTGGAAGTGCTGCAAACCAGTTTTGTCAGCCGTTTGGATTTTTTGAGGATGCAAGCGGTAACACTTATGTATCTGACTTTAATAATAATCGGGTGCTAAAATTCCCTCCGGGTAGTAATTCTTTTACAAAAAGTGAGACTATAGCCGGCGGAAATGGTCAAGGGAATGCAGCAAATCAATTGTATGGGCCTATTGGTTTATTCATAGATGGCTATGGTTATCTATATGTGGCCGATTATGAAAATAACAGAATACAAAAATTCCCACCCAATAGTGATTCAACTACCAATGGTGTGACTGTAGCAGGGGGCAATGGCCAGGGAAGCGCTCCCGATCAGTTGCATTGGCCCGAAGGCATATATGTAGATCGAAATGGCAATATTTATATATCAGATCACTTAAATAACCGAATCCAAAAATGGACTCAGGTCCCCGCTGGTATCAAAGATGTTTCAATTGAAGAAACTATTTCCCTCTACCCAAACCCTAACAATGGG
>CAIXBT010000044.1 GCA_903917755.1 uncultured Bacteroidota bacterium | reverse complement strand
GGCAGCGGATGGGAGAACTATTATGAACTCGTGATGGGCAACTTCGCTACCGAAGAGGAACTGATGCAGGCCCAGCGGAAGGAACTCGAAAAATGGTGGAAATGATATGATAACGGAAATACAATTACTCGAGGTTTTCAAATTTAATGCGATGACGATCTGGCAGATTCAGTTTCCGGAGAGCATCAGACCGAAGGCTGGTCATAAGCTGAGCGCAAACGACAAGCCGATCGCGATCATCACCGGATATGTGTATCATGCACGGAGCATAGATACAAGTATGAACAAACTCTATGAGGATATGAAAAAGGGGATATATCACTGTGCAGTAGAGCCGATCGATGAGGTGTTATTTTCAAAACCTCCGGAATATCTAGACCTCATCGAGAAATGAAAAAGAAGATCTCTACATGGTCTGTCATTCACCTCTCTATACTCGTCGGGATACTGCTGGTCAAAGTGATCAGCCATCTGATGCAGGATGAACCGACCACAGGCGAGAGGTTTTATAGGAGTCTGGATAAGTTTTCGATGACCGGCATCAGTGCCATGAAGCGCAGTGACTTGACCATCCCCTATGTGATGCTGAATGATTCGGGTTCATACCTCACACTCGACATCGTGCCGCACGATACGCTCCGTTCGCATGAGGTCTATGAACTGCAGGGCGATGTGCTGTATCAGTTCATGCATAGGGACAGAGATGGAGATACGACGCGGACGGTCTACAAATATATTTTCAGAGATACGATCATGACCTATGTGTATCAGGGCGACACGACCACGCCCGACGAACATCACTACATCATATCTCTGAGCCTGGAGACCACACGCAGAAAGGTGGAGTGTCATTTTTATCCCTTCATGCACTCGCTGCGGCCCGCGCCCGTCAATATACTGAGCAGCATAGACAAGACATGGATGGACAGAAAAACGACCAGCATCAACCGCATTGACCATAACATACTGAAGGTAGATCAGACCATGCATGACTATGCCGCTGACAGTACCTCGCAGCGCTACCTGCTCTATGATCTGAGAAAGTATCCTATGTTCTATCTCGACTATGTGCCATTGAGAATTGGTAATTGAGAATTAATAATTGATAATCGTGTTACAACACGACCCTTTGTCATCACGCATGGATCTTTTGTATTAAAGTCCTCCCTTCAGGGAGGATTTAGGAGGGTATATCTTGCAAAAACAAAGAATACATCAAAACCACATAGAGAACATCGGAAACATAGAATGCGACATGGCTGTTGATCCCCCTTTACCAAAGGGGCTAGGGGGATTTGCATTAGCATTTCTTTTCACCAAAAGTAGAGACGCAGAATGCACTTCACACAAAGAGCACGAAGAACTCGAAGCGGATATTTGTCCCCCGCTGGCGGGGGCAGGGGGTGGATTCATCCACATCGCCATTGTATTTTGCATTCATTGTAAATTATCCATTGTCCAATTATCAGACATGACAAAGGTTGGTACAGTACATAGCCAAAGTCATAAACAGGCCTGTGGGTGCTGGATACATTTGTGCCATTAAACATCACCATTATGAAAAACATTCGTACTCTTTTCTTCTGCACCATATTTCTGATGGCACAGGGCCTTATCGCACAGACTTTCACCCCTATCGATATCAGACCGGGCACAAACGGCTCATATCCATATAATCTCAAAGCATTCAATGGCAAGGTGTATTTCGCTGCTATGAGCGACACCTCTGTCGGCAATGAACTATGGGTCTCCGATGGCACGGTGGCCGGTACCAGCATGCTGAAAGATATCAACCCCGGCTCGGGCAGTTCATCGCCGGGTCAGTTTACAGTCTGCAACAATAAATTATTTTTCACCGCCAATGACGGCGTGCATGGCAATGAACTATGGGTGACCGATGGTACATCTGCGGGTACCAATATGGTGGCCGACATCTGGCAGGGGCCCAGCGGTTCCAGTTGCTACTATCTGACAGCTATGAACGGCAAAGTATATTTCAATGGCAATGACAGCATACATGGTGCCGAGCTCTGGGTGAGCGATGGTACCTCTGCAGGCACCTCATTGCTCAAGGATATATGGCCGGGTGTCACTAGTGCCACTCCTACAGGCGTGACAGTGGCCGATCCGGGCTGCACCTATCACTATCAGTTCACCCTGATGAATAACAAATTATATTTTTCCGCTTATAATGCCAGCGGCAGTGAACTATGGTCGACCGATGGCACCACAGCCGGTACCAATATGGTGGCCGACATCTGGCCGGGTCCGGGATCTTCCGGACCATACTGCATCACTCCGTTCAATGGTAATATTATTTTCTCCGCCACAGACTCTCTGCATGGCGATGAACTATGGATATCTGACGGAACCACTGCCGGCACCTCGCTGCTGAAAGACATCAACCCCGGCACAGCCAGCGGCAGCGTGGCCAGCTATTCGGCATTCACCGCTTATAATGGCAAACTTTATTTCGATGCGGTTCAGGCCGGCCTGGGCTATGAAATGTGGAGTACAGACGGCACTAGCGCAGGCACAACACTGGTCAAGGATATCTGGCCCGGCCCCGGATCATCATATGCCGGTTCTTATAGTTTCGCAGTGTGGAGTGGCAAGTTGTATTTCTCTGCAGCTGACTCGCTGAATAGCTTTCAGCTCTGGACCAGCGATGGCACAGCCGCAGGCACTTCGCTGCTCAAGGTGATCTCCAGCTATAGTCCTTTTCCGGCTTATCCGCATCTGTTCATCGACTACAATAATCAATTGATGTTTACGGCCAATGTCGATACCATCAATGGTCAGGAACTCTGGGTCACAGACGGCACCGCTGCAGGCACACATAGTCTCTCGCCCGCCATAGCGCCCAATACGAGTCCACTGGCGAGTACGGGTAATTTTGTGGTGGCAAACGGCAAATTCTTCCTCAGTGCCAACTTCAACTCTATCGGTACCGAACTGTGGGTATATACCACTCCTACCTCTATCACTGAGACATCGGGCGAACATAATATCAAAGCATATCCGAATCCTTTCAGCAGGGCGGTCAGCCTGTCGGGACTGCTCAGCAGCGAGAGATATACCATACAGGTGTATGACATGTCGGGACGTGAGTTTTTCAGCACGGAGATAGAAAATTCTTCAGAAAATGTATCTGTATCCATGCCTGACCTCAGCACCGGAGTGTATCTGATGCGTGTGTCAGGACAGAGCAGCAGCGAGACATTCAGACTGATGAAGAGTAATTGATACTTGATAATGGATAATTTACAAGGCCAAAGGCACGAAGTCTTTGGCCTTGTTATTTTTGTTTTCTATGTCTTCTATGTTCCTCTGTGGTTAGTGCATTCTTCTGCGTCTCTCCGCCTCCGCGGTGGAAAATGTATTCCTATGCTTTCAGATGAAGATCATAACATGCGAATAAAATTATGTGGTAAAATCATATTTTATTAAATATCAAATAGTAGCTTTGTATTACATTTTTTAAACATAAATACCAATATATGAAAAACAGGTACATAATGATGTTCGCATTCCTTCTGTTAGCGTATGGACTATCTGCGCAGACATTCACCCCGGTAGACATATGGTCCGGAGCCAGCAGCGGATACCCATACGGGCTGACCAGCTGCAATAACAAGGCTTATTTCGAAGCACGATCTGACACCAGTGTCGGATACGAACTGTGGGTATCTGATGGCACTCCTGCAGGCACTATGCTGGTCAAAGATATATGGCCCGGCCCGGGCAACTCCTATCCGAGCGGATTCACCGCTGTGGGTAGCAAGGTGTTCTTTACCGCCGCAGACAGCCTGCACGGCAGGGAGCTATGGGTCACCGATGGCACTACTGCAGGCACGTCTATGGTACTGGATATATGGCCCGGCTCTACAGGCTCAACTCCTGTGAGCCTGACTGCCTACAATGGCAAACTGTATTTCAATGCTAATGACAGCGTGCATGGTGCGGAGCTGTGGGTCAGCGATGGTACAGCCGGAGGCACCTCTCTGGTCAAAGATATCTCGCCGGGCACTGCCTCATCTTCTCCCCTGGGATATGTGCCCCTGCTGGGTTCCTATGGCTATACTTTCAATATTGTGAACGGCAAGATGTATTTCGGGGCTAATGACGGCACACATGGCACCGAACTCTGGGTGTCTGACGGTACCACTGTCGGCACTAGTATGGTGGCAGATATATGGTCGGGTCCCGGATCTTCGACCCCCTATTTTATCACCCCATTTAACGGTAGTATGATCTTCAGCGCCAATGATTCTGTGCATGGCGTGGAGACATGGATATCTGACGGCACGACAGCAGGCACCTCACTGCTCAAGGACATTAACCCCGGCATCTCGGGCTCTTCTCCGGCCAATAATACCGCCTACATACCATACAACGGCAAGCTGTATTTCGGCGCCACTCAGGCAGCTACGGGCTATGAGCTCTGGTCTACAGATGGCACCACAGCAGGCACAGGACTGGTCAAAGATATATGGTCGGGTCCCGGCAGTGGCTATCCGGGATATTTGTACAGCATCTTTGTGTTCAACAATAAATTGTTCTTCGCGGCCACTGCTGACTCGGTGAACGGCCTTCAGCTCTGGACTTCTGATGGCACCACCGCAGGTACATCGCTATTCAAGATACTGTCTAGCTATTCGCCATACAATAGTTTCCCAACAGACATGATCATTTATAACAATCAGATGATATTCACTGCCTCATTAGATACGATCAATCAGTTCGAACTCTGGACTTCTGACGGTACTGCTGCTGGCACACATGTCATCTCTCCGGCTGTGGCACCAAATCCGGATCCTCTGATACTGGGTGGCGGAAACGGCATACCATACTGTGTAGCCAACGGCAAGCTGATCATGAATGCGGGCTTCACTGCCATCGGCAACGAGCTGTGGATCTATGCGACTCCGACCTCTATCACCGAGACATCGGGAGATCATAGCATCAGGGCATATCCTAATCCTTTCGGCAGCGCGCTCAGCCTGTCAGGACTGCTCAGCAGCGAGACATATACCGTACAGGTGTATGACATGTCAGGACGCGAATTTTTCAGCACAGAGATAGAACATCCTTCGGATAATGTCTCCCTCACTATGCCTGATCTCAGCACCGGAGTATATCTGATGCGTGTGTCAGGACAGAGCAGCACAGAGACATTCAGACTGGTAAAGAATTAGACAATAGATACAAGCTCATCTAAGAAACGCGCGACCAGATGGTGGCGCGTTTTTTTTTGAATATTATATCAAAAGCAGCTTTATCATGGGTCAAAGTCATATTTTTCCAATTATCAAATAGTAGCTTTGTATTGCATTTTTTAAACATAAAATACCAATATATGAAAAACAGATACTACATTCTGATGTGCGCTTTCATTCTGATCGCACAGGGACTTTCGGCACAGACTTTTAAATCTATCGATATCAATACCGGCAGTGCCGGCTCACTTCCTTACGGCATGATAGACTTCAACGGTCAGGTCTATTTTCGGGCACTTGGCGATACCTTGACAGGCTCGGAGCTATGGGTCTCTGATGGTACGCAGGCAGGCACACATATGGTGAAAGATATATGGCCGGGCAGAGGTAGTGCAAACCCTACGAATTTTCTGGCAGTAGGCACTCAATTGTTTTTCACCGCCAACGACAGCGCACATGGTGTGGAGCTATGGGTGACAGACGGCACGAATGCCGGTACTACGATGGTGTCTGATATCAATCCGGGCTTTTCGGGCTCGTACCCATCTATGCTGACCCTTTATAACGGCAAAGTTTATTTCAATGCAAATGATGCCGCACATGGCTATGAACTCTGGGTCAGTGATGGTACCAATGCAGGTACATCTTTGGTCAAAGATATCAACCCCGGTGCAGGCAACTCCAGCCCTTTTGGTTTTTCGGGAGCTGCGGGTTATTACATCCGTCAATTTTCGGTGATCAATAATAAATTTTACTTCCGTGCGGATGACGGATCGCATGGCTACGAACTATGGAGCAGCGATGGCACCACGCTCGGCACCAATATGGTGGCAGATATCTGGGCAGGTCCGGGTGCATCTTATCCTTATGCCATGATAGCATACAATGGCTCGATCATTTTCACGGCAGCAGACAGTCTGCATGGCAGTGAGCTATGGACCACAGACGGCACAGCGGCAGGCACAGTACTGCTCAAAGATATCAACCCGGGTTCCACCGCATCCAGCCCCGCAGATTACAGCGGATATAATCTGTATAATGGCAAGCTATACTTCAGCGCCACCACATCCGCATCGGGATATGAACTATGGACCACAGACGGCACGAGTATGGGCACTACGATGGTCAAGGATATCTGGGCCGGGCCGGGCAGTTCGCATGCAGCAGACTATGGGATATTCGTGTACAACGGAAAAATGTATTTCAATGCTAAAGACAGTGTCAATGGCAGTCAGCTCTGGACCAGCGATGGCACCACTGCCGGCACCACACTGTTCAAGGTACTTTCATCATACACACCGTTCGATTCATACCCGGTCGCGATGATCAATTACAACGGGCAGATGGTATTCATGGCTGGTACCGATAGTATCAACAAGGTGCAGCTCTGGACCTCAGACGGTACCGCCGCAGGTACACATATCATCGCGCCTGCCATCGCGCCAAATCCCAATCCGCTGATATATACATACACCTATGCGCCTCTATGCATCAATAATGGTGTCTTATACATGAATGCTAATTTCAACTCCATAGGCGATGAACTGTGGACCTATTCGACGCCTACAGGTATCAGTGCCACATCGGGAGATCACAGCATCAGTGCCTATCCTAATCCATTCAGCAGCGCCATCACACTATCAGGTCTACAGAGCAGCGAGACATATACCGTGCAGGTGTATGACATGTCAGGACGTGAGTTTTTCAGCACAGAGATAGATCATCCTTCGGATAATGTCTCCCTCACTATGCCCGAGCTCAGCACCGGTGTCTATCTGATGCGTGTGTCAGGACAGAGCAGCACAGAGACATTCAGAATGGTGAAGAGTAATTGATAATTGACAATTTACAAGGCCAAAGGCACGACGTCTTTGGCCTTGTTAATTTTGTTTTCTATGTGGTTCATGTATTGGGCTGTTTCTCCCTCTCCTTTGGGAGAGGGCCGGGGTGAGGATGCATTTGGCTGTTTCCCCTCCTAAATCCTCCCTGAAGGGAGGACTTGAATACATTAGCACGCGGATGACACGGATTTATCAGATCAAATTTCTTTGCGGTTTAGCGTCGTATGATTCCACCCCCTGCCCCCGCCAGCGGGGGGACAAATATCCGCTTCGAGTTCTTCGTGCT
>CAIXBT010000043.1 GCA_903917755.1 uncultured Bacteroidota bacterium | reverse complement strand
AATTTCAAAAACGTACACCCAAAGTTTCTACTCCGCGTGAGCAATGGGATGTGATGCGTGAGACACCATGGGGAACCATGAGTTATATAGACTACAGATTCAAAGTAGAATTCGGAGCCGATGAATATCGCGCTATAGATGCCAAGGCCAAAGAAAAAGGTATCATATGGTTCGCCTCATGCTGGGACGAAGAGTCTGTTGATTTTCTTGAGCAGTTCGACCCGGCTATATATAAAGCCGCCTCGGCTGCATTGACTGATATGTCTCTGCTCAAAAAGAAAAAAGATACCGGCAAACCGCTTATCATTTCTACCGGTATGTCGACTATGGAAGAGATCACTAATGCGGTAGAATTCATAGGTACAGATCAGCTGCTCATAGCTCATTCCACTTCGTCATATCCTGCACCTGCCAATGAGCTCAATCTGCGTATGATAAATACATTGGCAAAAACATATCCTAATGTACCGATCGGGTATTCCGGACATGAGACCGGACTGGCCACCACTCTGGCTGCTGTGGCTATGGGTGCTACTTTTGTGGAAAGACACTTCACGCTCGATCGTGCCATGTGGGGATCTGATCAGGCTGCATCTGTCGAGCCTGTAGGTATGGCTAAAATGGTCAAGGATATCCGCGATATCGAAGCCGCATTCGGTGATGGTATCAAGAAGGTCTATGACAGCGAACTCGGTGCACGTGCCAAGCTAAGGAGGGTGAAGTAATGACATCGCAATTGTTGTCATTATTGCCATTGATTAAAATCATAGAGAGACTTTCAAAAGTAATGCTTGTTTTGCGCCCTTATAAATAAAAAACAATGAGCATAGAGGTCATTTCAACTGGTATCATTATAGTCTGGGCGGTCATTATGATCTCGCTCGAGCGAAAGTATCCCTACACCAAGGGAATGAAGTTTTTCAGGGATGGCTGGTGGTTGGATTTCTTCTGGTATACACTTGTACAGAGTTATTTTCTACAGATACTTATTTTTGATTTTATCATTGCTCCGCTCAAGGCTAAGATGGGTCTGACTGAGACGGGAGTCTTGTCAAACCTGCCTGTTTGGGTTTTGATACCTATATTTCTGGTAGTGCATGATTTCTATATCTATTGGTTTCATCGTCTTCAGCACGAGAACAAACTGATCTGGCGTATTCATGAGGCCCATCACTCTGTCACTACTGTCGATTGGCTGGCCGGATCCCGTTCACATTTTCTGGAGATCATCATCAACCAGACCATTGAGTTTGCACCGATCATGTTTCTGCTAGACACACATACAGGCCATATAGTGGTCGTGATCAAAGGACTGATTGATGCCGTATGGGGTATGTGGATTCACTCTAATATAGATGTACACTCAGGCAAACTGCAATATGTGATAAACGGTCCTGAGATGCACCAGTGGCATCACTCAGATCACAAAGAGGTTTTCTACTCTAACTATTCTACCAAGTTCGCAATATGGGACTGGCTGTTTGGAACAGCTTTTCTGCCCGGGCTGAAGCCGTTCAAATATCAGTTTTTGAAACCGCAGAAATTCGGTCTGCCTTATGATTATCCACGCGATTATTTTGAACAGCAGTGGTTTCTTTTTTATCGTTTTGATGTAAAGAAATTTGAGTCTATCCCTATGGTCAAGACTTATCTTGAATGGGATAAGCCGTTTCGTATTGTCAAGGCATATATTGAATGGAGGAAACCGTTTCTTAAATTAGATAAAGGAGAGGCGAATTCTTCGGAAGCCACGCCTGTCAAAACTGATTCCGCAAAATGATAGCATGGGTTTATCTTTGCATAGCATCGTGCTTTGAGGTCTGCTGGATTTTCAGCCTCAAAATGCTTGATATGAAAAAGATAGGCCAGATCAGATTGTCTTCTTTCCTCAGCGATGCAAAACCATGGGAAGCGCTTTTGCCATTGGTGGGTTATATAGCTTTCGGGCTAGGCAATATTTACTTCTTCTCTCAATCCATGAAATATATTCAGGCATCTACAGCATTTGCGGTCTGGATGGGGCTGGCACTGATATTTTCTAAAGCGGTTGATATTTTAGTATTCAAAGAAGCCTATAATATCCAGCAATTGATCTTCACATTTGTAGTCCTGATAGGTATCGTCGGGTTGAAGTGGTTTGAATAGCAGGCATATAGCTGAATCTTGAGCAATATGGTGAACTTCTCCCATTTGTTAAAAATTTGACATTTCTGTGACAATTCTTTGCTAACAATCGAATAAATCTACATTTTAGCATTATCCGTCCGAACATATAATCGATTAATTCTAAATTCATTAAAACTCAAAAAAATATGAAAATCAAATTTCTATCCTTTTTCGTTTTTGCAGCATTGATGTCAGTAGTGCTAAGCAGTTATCGTATAGGTGCTGCTAATAATGCAGGTTATGATTGTACAGGTGCAGAAGGTACAGGTTCGCTCACTGGTGGTGGGGCGGCTACGGTGGGTTGTAGTGCTGGTAGCACATGTCACAATGCCACGACCAGCTTTAACACAGTGGTAGAACTCGACTCTGCCGGTACTTCTGTGACCAGCTATCATGCAGGAGGATCTTATACTATTAAGATATCCGCAACAAACGGAACTACTAATACTCTTCCAGTATTTGGTTTTCAGTTGGCTACAGTACTTGCGGCTAATGGCGGTACTAATACCGCAGCACAGGCAGGAACATGGGGTACTACTTTGCCTGCACATGTACAGAGTGTAGCAGGTGGTGCTTCGGGATCAGGTCTGAATATTCCTATCATCGAACATAGCGATACTATCCCTGCCACTAGCGGTACAGGAGGAACAGGCACTACATATGGTATTTCTATACCTTGGACTGCTCCTGCTGCAGGTACTGGTTCAGTTAAAATATTCGGCGTACTCAACGGCTCTTCAGGCCATGATATTGCAAATCAGAATTACTATCAGGCTGCTACACCTATTACCATCACAGAGGCTGTATCTCATGTAGGTATCAATGAACTGTCTGATAAGCTGAGCGGTTTTAATGTTTATCCTACCCCGATGAACGATAATGTCACCGTATCATTTGATCTCAAGACAGCATCCAGTGTGAATGTTTCTCTTATCTCTATGGACGGACAGGTAGTAAAGACTTTTATGTCTCAGGAATCTCTGAATGAAGGCACTTTCAATCGTGCATTCAATGTAAGCGGATTGACTCAGGGCGTATATCTGGTGAAACTCCAGATCGGTACAGCATCTGTAGTAACTAAAGCAGTGAAAGAATAATCAGATATTCAATGTATTTCAAACAGAAAACCCGCTTGAACTTCGAGCGGGTTTTTTTATATCAATAGATTCTGTTTAATTCAAACTACTAAAGTTCACAGGTACGACGCGAGAAACTCCCTGCTCTACCATTGTCACTCCATATATCGCCTCTACTGCAGACATAGTTTGTTTATTATGTGTCACAATGATGAATTGTGAATCGCCGGAGAACTCCTGTATGATCTTATTGAACTTAGCGATGTTGGTGTCATCCAGTGGTGCATCTACCTCATCAAAGATACAGAACGGTGCAGGTTTGAGCAGGTAGAGCGAAAAGAGCAGTGCGGTGGCTGTCAGTGTTTTTTCTCCCCCTGATAGCTGGTCTATCACTGTAGGGCGTTTGCCTTTTGGTTTAGCTATAATCTCGATCTTAGACTCTAGCGGATCTTCAGGATTGACCAGATACAGGTCACACTGATCCTCCTCGCTGAATAGTGTTCTGAATACTCTGATGAAGCTGTCGCGCACCTTATAGAATGCTTCAAGAAATTGTGTTCTGGCAGTGTCGTCTATCTCTTTGATCGTATCGAGCAGAGATGTCTTTGCATCTTCGAGGTCTTTCTTCTGCACGATGATGAAGTCATATCTTTCTTTCATTTCAGTATATGCTTCGACCGCCATCGGGTTGATCTCTCCGAAACCTTCGATGCGTTTTTTGATCTTCACATGATCTTCATTGATATCATCCTTGTTCCACTTTGGATCGAGTTCTTCATTGATGATGTCGTTCACATTTACATTAAACTCGACACTGAGGCGCTCACGCAACCCCGTTAGATTGAGTTTAAGTTCTGTAAATCGCTCTGTGATATCATTGATCAGCACATTGACCTGATCGCGGCTGCGTGTCAGTTCCCGGATCTTGCCATCTAGATCATTGATACCGCCCCGTGAGTCATAATAGTTCTTTTCAGATTCAGCCACTTCTTTCTCTATCGCTTCTTTGTTTGCATAGCCTTCGAGCAGGGTACTTTCTATCGTTTTTAGTTTTGCCTGATTTTCTTCGATGGTGATAGTGCACTCCGTGATGATCTCATTATTGCGGGTCAGCTGTGAGGTGAAACTTTCGACCTGGCTGTTTTTGAAGTTGAGCTCCTGAGATATAGAGTTGACGCGGTTTTGCTGCTGGTGAAATTCAATGTTCTTCTGATTGAATTTAGATGAAGCCTCACTGAGCTTATTAGTGAATTCAATAAACTCTTTATCGGTTTGTTCGAGAGATTGTTTGCTGCTGGTCTGCACTTCACGCAGGCTTATCAATTCACTATTGATATTCAGTACATCTGTATTCAGGTTCTGCAAACGTTCTGTGATATTCTTGCTCTTGGTGTCGGATGATTCCAGAAACTTGATAAGACTCTGTATGCTGGCCTGAGTAGCTGAAGACTTATTATTGAACTGGTTGAGAATGTTTCTCTGTTCATCAATTTGTTTTGTCTGAGTGGCTGCTTTGAGCTGATTGATCTTGATCACCGCATCAGATACCTTGGAATGCAGCTGATAGGTCACTCTTTCCAGTTTTTCGATCTCTTCTTTCAGCTTTTCGAGGTTCTTGGCGCGACCTATTTTTTTACCTTCGAATAAACCCACTGCACCACCGCCTAGTGAAAAATCCTGACGTATGAAATGTCCTGTCTTGGTCAGTAGTACTATCTTTTGTCCGTTTGTGTTGAGCTGATTGTTATTGAACCCGGATGAATCATCCACCATAAATACTCTGTCCAAAAGGAAGGCACCGAGTTTGCCATATTGTTTATCCAGCTCCACCAGTTGCGCGGCAGGTACTGCATTCTCTATGGTCAGTGCAGATTTGGTTTCATACTTTTCAATATCATCGAGGATAAAGAAATTCGCACGGCCCATCGATGCATCTTTGAGCAGATTGACGGCCATGATGGCTTCTTCTATATTCTGTACCACATAGTAGTTGAGATAAGGCTCAAGATAATTTTCAATAGCCACTCTATATTCTTCGGCACAGTATATGATGTCTGACAGGAGAGGTGCTTCCTTGCTCCATTTCGCATTTTTCTTCAGAAACTTGATCGACTCCGGAAATCCTTCGAGATTTTCCACCAGACTCTTGGTCAGTTCATATTCGTTTTTCTTGGCATCGAGGGTACGTGTCTCTTGTGTGAGTTCCTGGCGGGTCTTTTCGACAGATTGCTCCAGTTCGGCTACCTGTTGTTTACGGTTTTCCTCCTCGGCTATCAGTTGTTTTAATGTAAAGTCCGATTTTTCCTGATCAGATTTGTATTGCTCCAGTTGTTTCTGCAGCTCTTCCAGTTCTTTGCGCTTGGACACAGTATCTTCCTCACTCTGACTCAGCTCGAGTTGCAGAGACTCATTATTACTTCGGTTTACGGCCAGTTTCTTTTCGAGTTCGAATATCTGCCTTTCTTTTTCGGCATATACCTTCTGCTCCGCACTCAGACTTTCTTTTATGCTGTTGTGATGGGTCCGTATCTCATTCAGCGCGGTTTCCAGCACTGTCAGTTCTGATTTTTTGCCTTCCAGTATCCCAGATTCTGCATTAAAGTCAATATTGAGTTTGTCTATCGAGACTTTCAGTTTCTCTACATGGTCGCTGGCATCTATGATCTGCTTTTGTGCCGTATCGAGTTTGTCATGTGCGAATTTCAAAGAGGAGTTGAGCAGGTTTCGCTCATTCTCACGCTCGCTCACACCGCTGATCAGTGTATTGAGCCTGCGCTGGATCTCCATCAGGTTCTTCTCTTTGTCCACGTTGTCCAGCTTCTCTTTTTCCAAGGCTGCTTCTGCTGTTTTGATAGCAGTTTCGAGCTCCAGTTTTTTGTCATCTTCTACCTGACGTTTAGCTTCGAGGTCTTTGAAGCTAAGTTTATATTCCTGGAGTGAGAACTTAGCCAATATCAATGACAGGTTCTTGTATTCATCTTTCAGCTCATAGAACTTCTTTGTTTTGGCTGCTTGTTTTTCGAGTGTTTTAAGTTGGCCTTCTATTTCAAACAGAAGGTCTTTCACTCTTTCTAAGTCTGCATCAGTTGACTTGAGTTTGTCAATTGTTTCCTTCTTACGCTTCTTGTATTTTGACACACCTGCAGCCTGCTCGAATAGTTTTCTTCTGGAGTGGTCGCGGTCATTGAGTATCTCGTCTACCATGCCCAGTTCTATGATGGCATAAGAGTCGGGACTGACACCTGTATCCATGAAGAGTGTCGTGATATCCTTCAATCTGCAGGCCACATCGTTCAGCCTGTATTCACTCTCTCCGTCGCGAAAAAGTT
>CAIXBT010000042.1 GCA_903917755.1 uncultured Bacteroidota bacterium | reverse complement strand
TCGCTCGATAGAAATACCACAGCACCTTTATAATCCGTAGGCACTGCCATACGCTTCAAAGCCGTTTTCTTACTATAGTTCTGTACAAAGAACTCGTCCTGACTGTTCTCCACTCCTCCCGGCGACAGCGTATTCACGCGTACGCCTTTCTCTCCCCAATACGCTGCCAGAAAGCGCGTGAAATTGACCACAGCACCTTTGGTAGCAGGATATGCAGGCGATTTATAGAAGGTCTGCTCTCCCTTTGCGTTTTGATAGATGGATTGATCGGGGCCTACGATGCCGTATGTAGATGCGACATTGATTATACTGCCCTTACCTTGCTGCGCCATCACTGTGCCAAACACTTGTGAGCAGAGAAACACTCCTGTCACATTCACATCGAGCGACTTCAGCCACATATCGAGCGGATAATGCTCAAACATGGACTGTGTAGCAGCCATAGCAGGGTTTTCAAACATATCATTGATAGCGGCATTATTGATCAGCACATCTATGCTGCCATACTTTGCCTGTATTTTGTCACGACCCGCCTCTAATGACGATTTATCCGTCACGTTTATTGCAAGACCCAGATGGTTTTCGCCCAAAGCAGCAGCAAAGGCGACACAGGCAGCTTCATTGATATCTGCCACCACCACATTCGCACCAGCCTCCGCCAAAGCACGGCAGTGCTCTTTGCCTATCAGGCCACAGGCACCGGTCACGATGGCTGTTTTATTTTTTAAACTGAATAATTCCATGATCTTTTGTTAGAGACGCAAAATTTTGCGTCTCTACATTTTAATATTTTGTTTTTCTGAAAACCATTTCCAAAACTTCGCCTTTCAGCAGGTCTTTGGCATTGCCGTCTTCTACTGCTTTTTTGATGATTGGCAAAACATCTTCGTATGCTTTAAGTGTATACGCCACATCAGCATCAGAGTGACTGAAACTCATATTGTGGAAACCACCCCAAAGAATTCCGCGCTTGATCATTTCCTGCTGCATCAGTGTTTTCATCACCAGACCATCGCCTGCACCCGGCAGGAAATTGATGATACCTCTGCAGTCAAAACCACCACAGTTCGTGATACTTTCCATACCAAACTTAGCCACCAGCTCGTTATAACCTGCCTTGAGTTTAGCACCCATTTTAGCCAGATATGCAGGTACATTTTTGTCTTTCAATTCATTCACGGTAGCGATAGTAGCCGCCAGTGATAGCGCCTCTCCGCCGAATGTGGTGAAGATAAATACATCGCTCTCGCCATGTTCTATCACATCTTTACGTCCTGTAAGGAATGAGATAGGCATTCCGTTAGCAACTGCCTTTGAGAAACAAGCCAGATCGGCTTTCACACCGAAATACTCCTGCGCACCTCCCAGTGCCAAACGGAATCCACTCCACATCTCGTCGAATATGAGCATAGAGCCATTCTCTTTAGCCAGCCTTGCCACTTCCTGCAGGAAATTATCCTTAGGCGCTTCAAACACATATGGCTCCAGTATCACACATGCCACATCTGCATCAAGCACCGCCTTCAGTGAATCGATATTATTGTATGAAAAAGTTTTGGTCAGTGCCTGTACTTCTTCAGGTATACCTGCATTGCGCACGGTGGTACCGATATACCAGTCATGCCAGCCGTGATAGCCGCAGCATACCACTTTCTTGCGACCGGTGTGTGCACGCGACAAACGCACCGCCATAGAAGTAGCATCGCAGCCGGTCTTCGATATACGTACACTTTCAGTATTTGGCACTACAGACTTGATCAGTTCTGCAGCCTCATACTCCAACGGCGACATGAGTGAAAAGGTAATACCTTTCTCCAGTTGTGCTTTGATGGCATTGTCTACCACATCGTAGCAATAGCCGAGCGACAAAGGACCGATACCCATGTTGTAATCGATGTATTCGTTGCCGTCCACATCCCACACGTGGCTGCCTTTGCCGTGATCGAGATATACAGGAGCCACGCCCTTGCTGTATTGACCGGGGCTCTTCGCGAGCGTCTGGCTCACAGGGTGCATGATCTTCTTAGCCTTATTGAGTATCTCCGTCGACTTTGTTATGTCCGGATAGTTTGCGTTTAATGATGGTGTATTTGGCATTTTATATTGATGTTATTCGTTTAATTTTTACTTGGTCTGATACTTCGTGATCCTCTCCGCTATCTGCTCACCTGTGAAGCCTTCATATTTCAAGACCTCTGAAAGCAGACCCGGCTTGAACCATTTCTCATCGAGTGCCAGCGGCAATACATCTGCCGTTGTTCTGTTCTTCAGCAGCACTTCAGCGATGATGCTGTATAGCCCTCCCGTCAGGAAGTGATCTTCTACAGTCACCAAGAGTTTCGATGTAGCAGCTACTTTCAAAATAGCCTGCTCGTCCACCGGTTTCAGCGAACGCATATTGAGCAGTCCTACGCTGAGACCCTTATTTTTCAATATCTCCACCGCTTTCAGTGTTTCTTCGAGCAGCATGCCGTAGGTCAGTATGGTCACATCAGTTCCCTCGCTGATCACCTCAGCCACACCCGTTTTGAAAGGTGTATGTTTGCCGTATACATCAGGACGCACGTTGAGACGAACATATGCCGGATGCGGCGATGCCCATATCTCAGGCAGCATCTTCAGCATATCATCATTATCCGAAGGGCAGAACACGGTCATACCCGGAATGGTGCGCATCAGCGCCACATCTTCTATCGCCTGGTGTGTAGGACCATTGCCATCCGAAAGGAAACCCGCTATCCACGCGCTGAGTTTGACAGGCAGGTGAGCGATACCCACATCTGTACGTACGAACTCATAAGCCCTGTAAATAAGGAACGGAGCCAGTGCATGGCACACAGGCACTCTGCCTCTCAGCGCCAGTCCCGCAGCCATACCTATCATGGTCTGCTCGGTGATACCCGTATCGATGAATCTATAGCCCAATACCGGCGGTAGTTCTTTCACCACTGCACGGTTCTCGGCTGTCATTACTATATATCTTTCGTCAGCGAGCGCTGTCTGTTTTATTAATTCCTGATAAGTTGTCATTTGCCTTGATTTCTCTGTGTTCTCTCTGTATTTCTTCTAATCCTTTGTGCTCTCTGTGATAAAATCTCCTTATCTCACAGTTAAAGTTTCTGAGGTCAAATTGGTTTCGGCCTCTCCGTACAGTTCTTTCAGCAGGCTATCCACTTCTTCATGTTTGAAGTTGCAGAACCAGCGGTCAGCGCGCGCCTCGATGCTCGGCAGACCTTTGCCGCGCACAGTATCAGCTATGATCACACTTGGCTTTTCGGAGTGAAAGGGCAAAGCCGAAAAAGCCTTATCCAGCGCTTCAAAATCATGACCGTCTATTCGCTGCACCGCACATCCGAATGCTTCAAACTTATCTGCCAATGGCTCCAGAGGGATCAGATCTTCCGTCCTCATATTTGCCTGAAAATGGTTTCTGTCCACCACTATCGTAAAGTTGTTCATCTTGTATGCCGAAGCCACATGCAGTGTCTCCCACACAGAGCCTTCATCCAGCTCACCATCGCCGGTGATCACCACCACGCGATTGTTCAGCCCCTTGATCTTATTGTCCATCGCTATACCCAGACCTACTGCCGGCAGGTGTCCCAGAGATCCCGAGTGAAACTCAATGCCCGGTATATTCCTATTCGGGTGCCAGTAGATACTGTCATTGCTTTTGAGGTGATTGTTCAGACGTTCTTTTTCCATCCATCCCAGCTCCACGAATGTGCCATAGAGTGCCGGCACATCATGCCCTTTGGACAGCAATAGAAAATCACGGTTGGGATCCTGCAGATTGTCCTTATTCACGTTGAGAAAACCTGAGTAGAGATACACTACCAGGTCTGCACAAGAGAGCGATGCCCCCGTGAAACAACCGCCATCTGTAGACATACGAAGTATGTGCTCACGTACCTTAAAGGCGCGGTCTTTTAGTTCTTTATGTTTTGATTCTGTCATGATCGGCCCCACCCTGCCCTCCCCAAAGGGGAGGCTTAAACAGCTATTGGGTATTTATTTTGTTAGATAATATTTGCTAAATAGGCTTAATGAAATTAATTTCCGAAACAAAATCATCCCTTAAATAGTATTGATTTTAGTGGTATTTTAAGTGTTTCTATTTAGTAAATGATCTTTGCGTGATTAGTTTCAGGGTTGATTAACAAATAATTTACATTTAAAATAAATATATTTTTTGTGGATAAT
>CAIXBT010000041.1 GCA_903917755.1 uncultured Bacteroidota bacterium | reverse complement strand
GTTGATCGCCCTTGCGCCCGAGGCCTTGTGGGGCTGGCGCGTGGGCTGCAACTTCACACCCAGCACTGCCATCAATCAACTGGAGATGTGGCAGCAAGAGACCTTTGACCCGAAGACCATAGACCGCGAAATGGAGTGGGCATCGGGCATGGGCATGAACTGTGTGCGTATCTTTCTGCATGATCTGGCCTATCAGTCCGACCCTGCGGGGATGAAAAGCAGGATGAATAAAGTACTGGAAATAGCAGACAAACACGGCATCCGAGTCGCCTTTGTGATATTCGATGACTGCTGGAATGAGCACCCCAAGATCGGCACTCAGCCACAGCCGCAGCCGGGAGTACATAATTCCGGATGGGTGCAGAGCCCCGGCAAGGATGTAGTCAATAATCCAGCCGAATGGGGGCGTCTGGAGCTCTATGTCAAAGATATTTTAGGCACATTCTCTGCCGATCAGCGCATTCTGTTTTGGGACCTGTATAACGAACCGGGTAATTCATCGCAGGGTGAGCGCACGCTACCGCTTCTCACCAAAGTATTCGAATGGGCGAGAACTGCTCACACATCTCAACCGATTACAGCTGGTATCTGGTTCGGGAATAAAAAACTCAGCAGTTTTCAAACCGAACATTCAGACATCATCACTTTTCACAATTACGGAGATACGGCAAGCCTCAAAAAGCAGATCGAAACCCTGAAAAGATCAGGCCGTCCCCTGATCTGCACCGAGTGGATGGCCAGGACCAAAGGCAGTATCTGCCAGACACATCTGTCCGTTTTCAGATCAGAAAATGTGGGCTGCATGAACTGGGGATTTGTGTCCGGCAAAACGCAGACCATTTACCCATGGGGCTCAAAACCATCTATGGAGCAGCCAAAGTTTTGGTTTCATGACCTGCTGCATCCCGATGGCAGCCCCTACATAGCAGATGAGATAAATACTTTCAAAAAGAATACATTCATCATGGATGTAAAAACTAAATTAAAAATGTCAGACTTTGATACTACCATCGATGGTAAGAAAACAGCACTTTATATTCTGAAAAACAAAAACGGACTGGAAGCCTCCATTACCAATTATGGCGGCAAGGTCGTATCGCTGATGGTGCCCGACAGAAGCGGAAACATGGCAGATATCGTGCTCGGATTTTCACACATTCAGGATTATTTAAAAACAAAGGAACCCTATTTCGGTGCGCTGATAGGCAGGTACGGAAACCGCATAGCAAATGGTCGCTGCACACTGAATGGTCAGCAGATCCAACTGGAGACCAATAACGGAAATAACCACCTCCACGGCGGCAAAAAGGGCTACAATGCAGTGGTATGGGATGCCAGACAGATCGATGCTCAGACACTCGAACTGAGCTATCTCTCCAAAGATGGTGAAGAGGGATATCCGGGCGATCTGAGCATCAAAGTGACCTATCAACTCACTGACAATAACGAACTGAAGATCAGCTACGAAGCCACTACTGACAAAAGCACTTTTATCAATCTCACGCATCATTCATTCTTCAATCTGCAGGGTGAAGGCAATGGCACCATCAATGACCATATGCTGATGATAAACGCAGACAGATATACGCCGGTGAATGACGGCCTGATACCGACAGGTGAACTGGCAGCAGTGGAAGGAACTGCTTTTGATTTCAGAAAAGCTAAAACCATTCAGCGGGACCTGTATGCACCAAACCAACAACTGGAATATGGAAAAGGCTATGACCATAATTTTGTGTTGAATAAAAGTAAAACTGAGAATGGGCTGACACAGGCTGCTCGGGTCGAAGAATCAAACAGCGGAAGAGTGATGGAGGTATGGACCAATGAGCCGGGATTGCAGTTTTACGGTGGAAATTTCCTGAACGGGAAAGATGTGGGAAAATCAGGCAGGCCCTATCATTTCCGCTCGGCATTTTGTTTAGAGAGTCAGCATTTCCCTGATTCACCAAATCAAGTTTCGTTTCCGTCTACAGTGCTGGAACCCGGTCAGACCTATCATTCCACCTGTGTATATCGGTTTTCGACCTACTGATCAGACCAGTTGAGTGAGCCCGAGCACCTCATGTGTGCGTTTGCGGGTAGCCATAGCCAGCGCTTCATCATGAGAGAGTGACTGACCATAAGAGGGTATCATTTCACGAAGTTTGGCCTGCCACTCAGGAGTTTTGACACGAGATGCAAAACATTGTTCGATCAGACCCAGCATGATAGAGACAGAAGTAGAAGCACCCGGTGAAGCTCCAAGCAATGCAGCAATAGAACCATCTGCAGCATGCACCACTTCGGTACCGAACTCCAGGACACCGCCTTCTTTCTGGTCAGACTTGATGACCTGAACGCGTTGACCGGCAGTAGCCAGTTCCCAGTCCTCAATTCGGGCCTCCGGAAAATAGTCAAGCAGCGTCTTGAATCTGTCTTCCGGCGATTGGCGAACCTGATCTATGAGATACTTGGTGAGCGGCAGATTATGCGCTCCTGCACCGATCATTGAAATGATGTTATCGAGGTGAATGGACAAAGGAAGATCGAGCAGTGAACCCTGCTTGAGAAAACGTGTCGAAAAACCTGCATAAGGACCAAAGAGCAGCGCCTTTTGTCCATCTATGACACGGGTATCCAGATGCGGTACAGACATAGGAGGCGAACCCACAGAAGCCTT
>CAIXBT010000040.1 GCA_903917755.1 uncultured Bacteroidota bacterium | reverse complement strand
TACCGAATGTAGGAAAATCAACTTTATTTAATGCGATCAGTTCGGGCAAGGCACAGGCTGCCAATTTCCCTTTCTGTACCATAGACCCGAATATCGGTATGGTAGTGGTGCCCGATGAGCGCCTCACCAAGCTCGAAGAACTGGTACTGCCGCAGCGTGTACTGCCCACCACGGTGGAGTTTGTAGATATAGCAGGTCTGGTCAAGGGCGCCAGCAAGGGCGAGGGCCTCGGCAATCAGTTTCTCGGTAATATCCGCTCTGTAGATGCCATCGTGCATGTGATCCGCTGCTTCGACGATCCGAATATCATACACGTAGATGGCTCTGTCAACCCTGTGAGAGACAAAGAAGTGATCGATACCGAACTGCAACTGAAAGATCTGGAATCTGTAGACAAAAAGCTGGACAAGCAGAAAAAACTGATCAAAACCGCAGATAAGGAGGTGCTCAAAAGCATCGAAGTTCTGGGCATGTACAAAAGCCATTTAGAATCTGGCCAATCTATCCGTACGGCACCTGTGCATGAAGATGATAAACGTTTCATCGAGGACCTGCAGCTACTCACTGCCAAACCCGTGATCTATGTCTGCAACGTAGCCGAATCTGATGTCAACACCGGCAACCAATGGGTAGAAGATGTGAGGAAAAATGTAGTAGGAGAAAATGCAGAAGTGATCATCATCTCCGCAGCCATCGAATCTGACATAGCACAACTAGAAACGAAAGAAGACAGAGAAGCATTTCTCGCTGATATGGGTCTGAAAGAATCAGGTCTCAACAAACTGATCAGAGCTGCATATAAAGTACTCGGCCTCGAGACCTATTTCACCGCAGGTGTGAAAGAGGTTCGCGCATGGACCATCAAACACGGCATGAAAGCCCCACAGGCAGCCGGAGTGATACATACAGACTTTGAGAAAGGCTTCATCCGTGCAGAGGTCATGTCGTATGACGACTTCGTCAAATACGGCTCAGAGGCAGCCTGCCGCGAGGTAGGAAGACTACGTGTAGAAGGCAAAGAATATGTAGTGAATGACGGCGACATCATGCACTTCAGATTCAATGTCTAAGTACTGTATTCTGATACTCATCTTAGCAGATATCAGATGAAAAATTTGCCTGTACCGTTTTTTGATATATTTTGTAGCATTATAATCACAAACGAGACCACAGGCAAGAAATATGAATATCATCTCCCACGACTTCGATCCCGATGAGATCTTCTGGCTTTACCCTCAGGCTGGTTTTCAGGCCGGCGATCAGATCATAGTATATGACGGGCAGGAAGTGGTGATAGTTTGTAATAATCAAACAAATGAAAACTTTGGGCCAGGCACACATCTTTTAGGATCCGCTTCGTTGTGTACCACCTTTTACACATTAAAATATTCAGACAGCCACAGCGGCAAGATTCAAGCCGAAATATGCTTCGTAGACAAAGAAAGCAGAGACTACAAATGGGCCTCGGAGACAGAGGAACTAGTATTCGATCAGACATTAAAAGATGTGCTAAAACTCACAGCCAACGGTTCGATCAGCTATCGTATCTCAAACAGTGGTTCCTTCCTAAGGAATCTGATCATGGAATCTGACAGGAATAAAAGTACCACTAGTGTCAGCAAAGTAAAAAGTGGCTTCCTGAGTGTTCTCAAATTGGCTAAAGATACTTTCATGCAGGAATATCTGCTGCCGAAATGGACACAGGAGAGAACAATGCAACTGGTCAACAAGGAGCTCAACAAAAATATGATCGATGTGCTGTGCGCCGTCGGCAAGGATCAGAAGAAATCGCTTGCAGAACTTATATCTCTTGACCGAAAGTTCCTCACAACCTTGTGTATTGCTAAATTCCCAATGTATATGTCAGTAATGGGAATAGAGATCAGCGATTTCCAAATAAGTGAATTCAATATTCTCGATATCGCTGCAGAGAATAGAAATTTTGTAACCCCGGCTCAGGTGAATAAGGATTCTCCTTTTTATATAAACTCGGTGCAAGACACTAAACCGGCAATCGACACATCCGGCTATCTGGATGCCAATGGCGAATTCATAAAACTGAATGCAATAAAGCATGAATTCTCAAAAGATGAGTTTTTATGGAAAAATCCAAACAGTCTTTTAGAATCTGACGACCAGGTATTAGTCGCTGCTGATCAGGCTGTAGTGTCCGTATACAATGATACACTCACCGATCAGATAAGCCAGGGCACACACTCAATGAACTTCAACAATTTCATTATGCTCTATCAGTCACAGCATCTGTCTGATACTCATATTGGCCCTCTGGCTGCTGACCTTTGGTTTATTAATACAGCAATACATGACAGTGAACTTCCTGCAGCTATGCCGCTGCTCATGACCGACAAAAAATATGAATACGATATATGCGCCATGCTCTCCGGCAGCTATAGTTTCCGAATATGTTCTCCTTATTCTTTTATGAACCTCTATGGGCTAGATCTGATCAAAGAAATTCAGTCGTCTCAGTCCAAATCAGCCAAGTCAAGTATTTTCGGGTTGCTGTCTGAGAAGTCGAATTCAAAACCGGACGAGACAGTTTTATCTGCACAGATCAATGAAAAAATAGCAAATCTGATCCAAGAGGAAGTAGTAAAAACAATTCAAAAAACACTTACAGATAAATTAAGTAAAGAAAAAAACTCAATCGTAGAATTGAGCTGTATGTCACCTGAAAAACTAGCTGCTTTTAGTCTTGAACTGCTAGGCCTAATGCCTGATATCATGGGACTAGAACTAAGCAATCTGAACTTAAGATCAATCAAAACTGTCGAGACCTTAGACGACCTTCGAAAAAATCAAATTGATAATCCGCTTGGTAAAAAAACCGAAATATCTGTTACAACTATCAATCCCAAACAGGCAGTCACCGGTGATTCCATCATTGATCCTGCTACCATCGCAGGTGCTATCTGGCATAAACCAATGAGCGGTGAACTAATGTGGAAGTGGCCCGTTTCCAGCTTCGATCTTGGTGATCTGTTCATAGTAAATCCCGACCAAAGCTTGATAGTAGTTGATAGTAAGGAAACCATGGATACCTTCAGTGCGCGATCCGATAGATTCAGCCATTCCAATCTGATGACCCTTTTTATGAAACGCGGATATCCTGACGACTATCAGGGCCCGATAAAGGCCGAGTTGTGGTTTGCGAGCAGACTCCCGATAGACAATATCCAGTTTAGTCAGATAGATATGCTCGTACATGAACCCATTTATCAATATATAAGCAAGGTATCTGCGATGGGCACTTTTAGCTTCAGGATAGCGCAGCCCTGGTACTTTTATCTCCATCACCCATATTCAGATTGGGCGAAGGATAAGATCATCGCAAAAGTCAAAGAGTGTTTCATACAGGTTTTACAATTGGCATTGGAGAAATTGTCAAATGAGTCTAATACATCTGTCGTAGAATTACTGGATGATGATACAGAGGCATTGTCTGCTTCTCTATTGCCACATATGAACGGTGCTGTCCAACTGACCGGCGCAGAGATCACGCAGTTAGAATTCACATCACTTAGTACCTATGATACTGTAGAGACATTGCATAGTGCGGGTTTCCGTGAGGGGAAAGAGATCAAGCATAATCCTGTCAGGATTAAACAGGATGATCAATTGCATCATCAGGTAGTAAGAAATGAACCAACTGCATCGCCACCACCACCACCGGTAGTCACTTTATATCATGCGCTTATCAATGATAAACAGATAGGCCCCATAGATCTGGCTACGATCGGAGATCTGATATTGCAACAAAAACTTCACAAAGATTCATACGTATGGAAACCGGGAATGTCGGTATGGGATAAGGCTTCAACCCTCAATGATCTGGCTCCTTATTTCCAGCAATTGCCACCGCCGCCACCGCCAATTACCTAATCCTGAAAATCTATTTATCTTTGAATCATAAATTATTCATAAAGAATATATTGCAAACCAAAAACATGAGAAAAACCATCCTCCTTATCACTTTGTTTCTATTCACACTTTCGACAAACAGAGCATTCGCTCAGGTCGATGCGGATGTCAGTGCGCATATCACCTTGGCACCACCAGAGATACCCGAATACGTACAACCTCCCTGCCCTGTAGAAGGTTATCTATGGTCACCGGGATATTGGGCATATTCTCCAGAAGGGTATTACTGGGTTCCGGGAGTTTGGGTCAGTCCTCCGCAACCGGGTTATTTGTGGACTCCTGGGTACTGGGGATTTCTGGGTGGATACTATGGATGGCATCATGGATATTGGGGCTCGCATATTGGATACTACGGCGGCGTTCGATATGGTCATGGATATTGGGGTTCAGGCTTTTTCGGAGGCGAGTGGAGAGGAAATTCATTCCACTATAACACAGCAGTATGCAATGTCAACACCACTGTCATACACAATACCTATGTCAATAACTCAGTGGTCAATCATTCAACAGGCAGTAGTGCCAGTTTCAACGGGCAGGGTGGCATAGCTGCTGATCCGACTCCGGCAGAGCAGAAAGCCATGAGTGAAAAACACGTTCCCGCTACGTCTGAGCAGCAGGCACATCAGCAGGCAGCAAGTAAGGACAAAAAACAGTTTGCCTCTGTCAATAAAGGTAAGCCCGCTACTGCAGCTATGAGTGCAGCAAAAGGAGCAAAAGGTAAAAGCGAATCAAGTGCATCTCCTAAAGAGAAAAAGAGCTCTAAATCAGCTGCCACCAAGACTCCGAAAACGAGTGAGCCCAAAGCCACGAAGTCAAGAGCGACCAAAACTACAAAACCTAGATCTGAGAGCAGAGCGAAAAGCTCCACCAGATCTACCGGCAGACCATCATCATCTCACAGTAGCGGAAGTCATGCCAGTGCATCACATACACGCAGTAGTGGTGGTAGCCATAGCAGCGGAAGTCATAGTAGCGGCGGGCATAGCAGTGGCAGTCATAGCGGAGGAGGTCATGGCAAACGATAATACATCATTTGCTCTTCATCAATGAGTCGTAATTGATGTTGTCGAAATTCGGTTCTTCAATCATTTTCAAATCACCGAATCAGCACATTAGATCATGCTTCCTGCATCTTCCTCTGCACAGGATTGCGTTTACGTTCCATTGATGCTTTTACCAAGCCAATGAAAAGGGGATGTGGATTCTCTACGGTCGATTTCAGTTCCGGGTGAAACTGCACCCCTACGAACCATGGGTGTGAAGGTATCTCGACTATCTCTACGAGGTTATTCTCAGGATTGATACCGGAGGCTAGCATACCTGACTTCTCGTAGTCTTTCATGTATTGATTGTTAAACTCATAGCGGTGGCGGTGGCGCTCAGAGATGGAGTTCTTGCCATATATTTCAAAGGCCTTGGTGCCTGACTTGATCTCACACTGATATGCCCCGAGACGCATGGTGCCGCCTTTGTTTACGATCTTCTTTTGCTCTTCCATCATGGCTATCACTGCATGCTGACATGTCGGATCCATCTCTGTGGAGTGAGCATCCTTGAACCCGAGTACATTCCTGCCCCACTCTATCACTGCCATCTGCATACCGAGGCATATACCGAGGAAAGGTATGTTATTCTCACGTACGTACTTGATGGCATTGATCTTACCCTCTATACCCCTGCTTCCAAATCCGGGAGCTACCAACAACCCATCTAGATGCCCGAGATATTCGGCTGCGTTAGTTTCATCGATATCCTCTGAATGGATACACTCGACCTCTACCTTGCAGTTATTAGCTACCCCGGCATGAATGAAGGATTCAAATATTGATTTATAAGCATCCTGAAGCTCTATATATTTACCTACGAGGCCTATCCTCACCTCACTGGTAGGAGCTTTCAGACGGGTCAGAAAGCTTTTCCATTTGTCGAGGTTAGCTTCTCCTTCTACGGGTAGTTGCAGTTTCCTGAGTACGGTCTTGTCAAGGTTTTCCTTTTGTAATTCTAGGGGTACGTCATATATAGTCTCCATGTCAGAGGCCTGTATCACTGAGTCACTGTCCACATTGCAAAAAAGAGCTAGCTTCCTTTTGAGATCTTCAGAAAGGTCATGCTCTGTACGGCAAACGAGAATATCCGGTTGAAGTCCGTATGACTGAAGCTCTTTCACCGAGTGCTGAGTTGGTTTTGTTTTGAGTTCTTTGGCAGATTTGAGATATGGGATAAGCGTGAGATGGCACACAAGCACATTGCTATGCCCCAACTCCCAAATGATCTGACGTACCGTTTCGACATATGGCTGCGCCTCTATATCACCCACAGTACCTCCTATCTCGGTTATCACAATATCAAATTCACCCGTCTGACCGAGCAAAAGCATCCTGCGTTTGATCTCATCAGTGATATGAGGGATCACCTGCACGGTTTTGCCCAGATAGGCTCCCTCGCGCTCTTTATTTATCACATACTGATACACGCGACCTGTTGTCACGTTGTTAGCCTGAGAGGTCGGCACATTCAGAAAACGCTCATAGTGCCCGAGATCAAGATCGGTCTCCGCACCGTCTTCGGTCACATAGCATTCGCCATGCTCATAGGGATTGAGTGTACCCGGATCTACATTTATATAGGGGTCAAATTTTTGGATGGTCACTCTGTACCCACGCCCTTGAAGTAGTTTAGCCAGCGATGCTGCAAAAATACCTTTACCTAACGAAGAGGTTACCCCTCCGGTCACAAATATATACTTAGCCATGTTGATTGGTTTTCTGTAAAAAAGGTGACTAAAGATGGAGGAAACTGAGTCCCGGAGAGAAATTAAAGAATGGAAAGCTCGTTGCTCACCAACTTCGGTCATACAAAGTTAAGAAATTAATTCTATAATCATAAAATGGTGGAAAACTTGCTGCTACAAACTGCCCTATGTATACTAAAAATGGATGTTCCTGCGACGCCCCAGACTGGTCCTTCATCTTTCGTCAGTGCTTTGCCATCTCCATCCAGGACCAGTGCCACACCTGCCATGTC
>CAIXBT010000039.1 GCA_903917755.1 uncultured Bacteroidota bacterium | reverse complement strand
TTAATGATCGAATTGGACTTTATTATCTATCTTCTTGGAATAACGGTGTTGTTTACTCAAATTACTGGCGCCAGCTAGGAAGTAGCGGACATGCATTTTTTGCCTTCGTTTGGCAATTCCCTCCATTACAGGCGATTTTAAGTAGTGCCTCAAGTGAGGGCGATGCTTTTGGAAGATGGTTTAACACATTAAGTTCAGCCACCGGCACAGCCGAGTTTAATAACCCAAATTATCTGATTATTGCCTTCACGGATTTGTCATATATTGGAGCAGTTTTTTGGTTTACTTTAGTCGGGATCTTACTAGGAAAATTGGTTAAGGAAGTTCAACGAAATAACTTGATGGCACTTGTGGCTTACGCAAGTACAGTAATTGCTCTCGCCGATCTGCCCCGCGTGGGTTGGTGGACTGCAACTCGAAGTATTCCGGTGTACCTCGTGCTTCTTGTTATTTATTTCTCGAAATTAAATAAGGAGCAGAATGATAGTTCCGAAATTTAATTGCCAAAGAACAATCGCAATTGTTCCCTGTCGGACATTAAGTTTGACGGACTTCACTCTTTTTATGAATTCTAATGAGAAGTTGTTTAGTCATATAGTATTCTCAACACAAGAAGAACCCCAATGGGCTAGTGTGAGAAAAAGTGAGAAGTTTTCTATAATCTGTTTCCCTTCACAAAGAGGAATCTCTGCGGCAAGAAATCGGGGCATGGAGTCAGTTGGTTATACTCAGACTATATTTTTTTTCCCTAATCTGTCTACACAATTCGACTCTGATTACGTCGAAAATGTGCTGAGACTATTTTCATTAGACAGATCCCTTGGGGCGATATCTGGTAGCTATATGTTTAAGGGTCAAGATTTTGGTCATGGAGTATCTGGAAAATTACAAGGCCACGACCTTTTCCTGGCATATGAACCTACCCTCGCAATTAGAGGTGATGCTTTGAAATACAGTTCAATCAAGTTTAATGAAGCGTTAGGTACTGGAAATCTACAGTCTAAAAGATGGTCCGGTGAGGGTACCGAATTGCTTCATCGTCTTGACGAATGTGGGTTTAAAGTACTTCGAATAACTGCAACTGCAGGTACAGACTTACGACCCAAAGCTAAACACTCTAAGTCTGTAGATTTCAAATATGGCCGCGGGTATATTCATGTTTGTAAAATTATTGGCGGAAATGTTAATGCAGTTTATCGGGCTTTTAAGACCATTAACAAGTTAGTGCCAGTACAACGGAGGCAACGGAATAATCAACTCGGATTCCTGAATAGTTTTGCATTTATTTGTGGTTGTTACTTCGAGCTTTTGGGCAGTTACATCCGAAAGGAAAAGTCATGAAGGTACTATTCCTTTCACATACATTTTATGGCAGTACTTTTGTTGTAGGAAGCCACAAGACAGCAAAAGAAATGTCAACTTTGTGTAGGGAAGTTTGGCACATAAGCACACCAATCGGTTTGCTAAGTACATTAAGATTAAATGAAGAGTCAAAAAAAAGTTAAAGCAATCTGGTCAAGTTCGTAATGTCGATGGTGTGCAAACTTACATACCAAGAGTCCGACTCTTACCACATTTCTATCAACTGAATCAAGATCAAGTATTAATTAAGTATCCCATACCGAAATTTGATTTGATTGTTGTAGATCAACCAATTTTCTTGTTGTCTGCTTTGAGTCTTAAAAGGCACACAGGAGCACGTATAGTGTTTCGGCCCACTGATACTTTCAAACGTTTTGATCTAAAAATACTGGCCTTATTGCTCCATAGATTTGCTACCTCAACCGTAGTAACTAGCAGAAGATACTTTAGTGAAAGATTTTATCGAAAAAATCAAAAGCCAATTTTTGTGAGAGTAAATGGTTTGGACAGCGACAGCATTTTGTTTGATCAAAGCGTATTGAATTTACCGCCATTGGAGAAAAAGAAAATATCAGCTGTGTATGTCGGAGCATTGGATAAAAGAATCGACTGGGAGTTCGTTGAAACGCTCGCCTCAACTGGCCTATTTGACGTTA
>CAIXBT010000038.1 GCA_903917755.1 uncultured Bacteroidota bacterium | reverse complement strand
TCGAATACTACTATTTGCCCCGGCACCAATACCACTCTCACAGCTCATGGACCAGCAGGTGCTACTTACGCATGGTCGCCTACTACCGGATTGAGTTGTGCCAATTGCGCATCTCCTCAGGCCAGTCCTGCTACCAGTACCTTATACACAGTGACAGTAGACAGCAATGGTGTGACAAGCGCCCGATCTGTGGCTGTATTGGTCAAGCCGCTGGTATCGGCCAGTTTCACTGCGACTGCAGCTCCATATTGTACCCTTCCTGAAAATGTTGGTTTCGTAGATAACAGTATGTATGCAACAAACTATCTGTGGGATTTTGGCGATGGGGTTACCAGTACAGCTGCCAATCCTGTTCATTCCTATAGTACCCGAGGAACTTATTCTATCAAATTAACTACCAGCAATAGCTGCGGTGTTGATTCATTGGTCAGAAATCAGGCGGTAACTATACAAGGTGGCCCTCCTGTATCATCATGTCAGAATATTTGCCCGGGAGAATCTGTGAATCTGTATGCAAGCGGAGCAGGCACACTATCATGGTATGCGCCATCTCAGGTGGACCTGATGGCTACAGGCAATACTTATGCCGCACCTCCATTATCTTCCACTATCACTTATTATGTGGGATCCACTATCACACCTCCTATAGTAGCTGCAGGACCTCTTTCCAATATGATAGGCGCAGGCAGTTATACTAACAACTATCCTTCAGGACTGACATTCAACTCCAGCGCAGCCCAGTATCTGATGGCTGTGGATGTATATGCATCTGGTGCAGGAGCCAGAACTTTCGTCATCGAAGATCAGCAGAGACATGTATTGGACTCAATGACAGTTACTCTGATCAGTGGCAAGCAGACAGTACCACTCACACTCTCCATACCTGTGGGAAACAATCTTCAGCTTACTGTCTTGGGTACTCCTAATCTGTATTACAATAGTGCTGGTGCAGTTTATCCTTATAATTCCGGAGATGGCAGTCTGCAGATAATCGGCAACACAAGCGGAGATGCAAGTTACTATTACTGCTATAACTGGCAGGTCGAAAAGCAATCCTGCAGTACGCCTCTGACCCCGGTCACTGTATATGTACTTGGTACCGGTGGTGGTTCTATCGTGGCATCAGGTACCGGTTCTCCTACGGTTAATTTTGCTCCGTCTGATACCAATGCCACTACCTATGCATGGAGTTTCGGTGATGGAGCTACATCTACACAGGAATATCCGACACATACTTATGCTGCTGGTGGAGTGTATACTATTCAACTGATCGTTTCAAATGATACATGTTCGGATACTACCTCTAAAAGTATTTCCACCAGACAACTGGGTATTAGTGATCTGAGTTCATTCTCGGCTTTCTCGGTATTCCCCAATCCGGTCAAAGATCATATAAACATGAACCTCACCAGTGCTAAACAGATCAGCGACTGCCAGATCAAGATCAATAATATACTTGGTCAAAATGAACTCACCACTGACATCAATATTATGAACGGTCAGAATCAATTCAGCTTTGATATATCTTCCTTGGCTTCTGGTGTATATTTCATTAGCCTGCAAAATGGCAGAGACATAGTGACGGAGAAGTTCGTAAAGGCAAGCGAGTAAAAATGGTCTATGAAATTATTGCAAAGCGGTTAATGTTTTGCTTGATATGATCTTTGATGATCGCTCTTTCTGCTGTTATAATTTTATCGTACTGATCTTCGAGTACTTCGAAGTCCTTGTGCTCCTGATATAGTTTGGCAAACTCCTCAAGTGTTTTTTCTCTTTCCAGAATTTCTTTTTTGTGATGATAGATCACTCTTGCTTCGTCTATGATCCGGGCAGTTTCTATAGCACCCCATTCATTGAGATATTCAGACAGTGGCGAATCAAAAATATAAGTGCCATATCCATTTTCTATCAACTGTATGAAGCCTCCGTTGCTGACCTGATCGTCGAAAGCACTAAAGGCCATCAGGATATTTTGGTCGAGGGTAAACTGCTGCTGTATCTGCCCGCTTGGGTCTGAAGAGATAAGGTGATAGTACTTTTCTACAAAAAGAAAAATAAACTCCAATGGCTTATCGATGACAGCATCGAGATCAGTTCTGCTGATCGTTGGCAAGGTTTCCGGATTCATATCACATGCGTTTCTTTCCGAGGCCAAAATCGATCCTGTAGTAGAAAAGCGGCAGGAACCCAAGCTGATATACGACCTGAGGTTGGGTTGATGCATTGATATATTGCAGCCTCAGAATGTTTTTTTGACCTGTCACATTCACCAGGTCCATACCCACTTCCTGAGTCAGGCGTTTGCGGCTATTCCATGAAT
>CAIXBT010000037.1 GCA_903917755.1 uncultured Bacteroidota bacterium | reverse complement strand
TGCCGGTGCCGGTCTCTCCGAGCAATAGTACTGTGGCATCGGTCTGAGCTACTTTGCCAGCGAGGTTTTTTGCGTCCTGTAGTGGAGCAGAAGTGCCGACTATATTTTCAAAACTATACTTGTCAGATATCTTGTTCTCGAGCTGATTGATCCGGTTTTGCAGTTGCGACTTTTCAATGGCCTTGCTGATCAGAGGTATGATCTTTGTGTTGTCATCGCCTTTGACCAGATAATCAAATGCACCATTCTTGATAGCCATGACACCATCAGCTATAGTACCATAGCCTGTGATCACTATTATTTCCGTCAGGGGGTGTTTTGATTTAATGGTCTCCACCAGTTCTATCCCGTTGGCATCAGGCAGGTTGACATCGCTCATGACTACTGCTACACGTTCTCTTTCGAGTATTTTCAGCCCGGAGTTGGCATCACCCACAGCTAAAACATTAAACCCTTCTTTTGAAATGATCCGGGTCAGCAGGGTTTGAAGCGCTTTATCGTCGTCAATTATGAGGACAGTATTATTCATCTAGTCACAAACATAAAAAATCTCTTTCACAAATAAATCCACCTTTGTAGTGATTTTTGTTTTAATTAAAAAGATTATATTATGGGTTTGTAATGAATAAAATAGAAAGAATCAAAGAAAGCATTGTCAGTATGACCAACTTACATCATCACAGGGCAATATCCTTGTCTGTTTCTGTGTTTTGTGTTAACAACATACATCAAACCGATCTCAGGAGCTCCGAATGTAGATGTTGAAACAGCCAACTTCGAAACATTCACATCATATGACAAACCAAGTGTAAAGTTTTTGTAGTCAAAACGGCAATGAAGGATGAACGCATCAGCCATTGGTGCATCTGCTATAGCGTTTGCTATACGAAGCTGTGCACCCAGATAGAGGAAATTTCTGGTCAATACTTTATTACCTATTTGGATTTTCAACATGGCACCAGCGTTGTATTGACTGGCAGGTCCCTGGAGCATCACAAAGAAATTAGGGATGATCCACAGTTTAGGATTGAGTACCACAGTTGCACCTCCGTGAGCGGTGAATTTCATATAGAGTTTCTCATTAAATAGACCATTGGTGGTAGAACCTGAGAAAAATGAGATCTGTGGTTGATTCATATGGCTGAAGCTGGCTCCCAGATATACATCGGTTCCGCTTTTGAGTGTTGCGCTATAGAAAGCACCCGCGCCAACATCTCCGTAATACACTTTAGTTCTGGTGAAAGTTTCCCTTTGGGTATTATTGATACCACCGGTAGATTGATCATAGTTGAAGTCATAAGTAGCCTTGCTCGGATCGAAACCCCTGGTATTAAATGCTCCCTGAAGACCGATAGAGAGAGACATGTTTCTTCTTTTGTTCAAAATGATGTGATATGCAGCAGTGATATCTACTCTGTTAGTCTGAAAACCAGCCACTCCGGACTGATCAGAAAAGAATGATACACCGATACCAGCGAAACTGCTGTAGCGAGTAGCCTTGCCCACTGCCATATCGACTCCACCTGCCAGTGTCCTGTAGGCATTGCCACCGGCTATTGTATTCCACTGGGTCCTGAAGTTTGCATAACCACGAATATCTCCGTTGCTAAAGCCCGATAATGCCGGATTCAGAAGTAGTGGTGACATAGCGAACTGAGAGAAGTGTATGTCCTGAGCCTTGATGCTCCATAGAGAGTTAAAGGCGATAAGAAAAAGGATAAATTTAAGATTCTTCATTACAATTGATTTATGGTTTTATTTAAAGGGTTATTTATCTGATTAATGTTACTGTTCCACTGGTAGCTACATCGTAGCCATTCTCACATTTGCCGCTGATCTGATACACATAGACACCTTGTTCAGCTACTCTTCCGTTTATATTGCCATCCCAGCCTTCTGATACATTCTTGGTTTCAAAAACGATAGCTCCCCACCTGTTGAACAATCTGAAATATTCTAACTGAGACAAAGTCCTTGAGCGTACATATAGTTTATCATTAGTGCCGTCATTGTTTGGCGTAAATGTGTTCGGAACGAATATTGAAGCAGGATCGCAGTTCAGGATATGGATCTTCATGGAGTCTTTTGCAGCGCATCCGTATTGATTTTTACCTTCCACATATACCACCTGAGATTCGATAGCAGAGAGTGTGGTAACAGCGCACTCAGTACATGAAAGCGAATCCTTAGCTGACCAGTTGTATGAAACCAGATCTCCGGAGACAGGAGCGATAGACACCTCTGTATATGGAGTAGTGACAATGGTCTCAGGCAATTTGACACTGGCTGAAGGATGCACATCCAGGGTCACTGAAGCAGTCACAGCAGGGCATACACCACTGGTAGCTGTGACGTGGAATGTCTCTCCCTGAGAGAAGACTGTAGCGATCGGATCAGCAGTATTATAGTGATTCAAATAACCGGTACCTGACCAAGCATAATTGACATTATGGAAGAAAGTATCAGTTATTGAAGCATTGAGTTGTACTTTGGTGCCACCACATACTGCTGTATCATTAGTAAGAGTAAGAGGCATCTTATCATAAACCTTTACTGGAATATTTCTGGTCACTGTGCAGCCGAGTTTATTTGATGCTGTGACCACATAGTCAACATCCAGAGTCGGTGTGCAGGTAGGCTGGAGAGCAGTTGGGCTATTAAGGAAGGTAGCCGGTGCCCAGCTTACATTGTCTGCATGTTTCACAACATCCAAGGTGATGCTTGCATTTTTGCAAAGCTTGATAGTATCCTGAGTGCTGAGTATAGGAAGCGGATCAACCATTACTTTGAACCTGCCTGTAGCAGAGCATCCGAAATCGTTAGATACGGTAGCGATATATTCTGTAGTATCCATCGGGTGAACGACTACTATATTGCAAGTATCGCAAACTGTCAGATTCTGAACGCAAGTATCACATAGTGGAAGAATATGTTCATTCCAGTGAAAATGTCCGCTTCCAGCATTTACACTCACGGTACTACCTGCACATATAGAGGTATCTTTGAAGTTGATAACCGGTTGTCCGTGTGTAATGATAGAATCCAACTCATAAGGTACAGAGCAACCCACCTGGTCAGTGAGTATGAATTTAGGGTGAAAAATATTCACTGAATTATAGATATAGCTAAAGTTTGCCGAGTCATTATAAAGAGTTCCGTCACCCAGATCGCAGATGATACTTCTGGTATTGGCTGAGGTAGTAGCTGTGAAGTTTACATCTACCGGTACACAACCTGTATTTGGTGTCATCGTGAAGATGCCTGATGGTCCTTGCACAGTTATCAGACTGTTATAGACTATTCTATTGCTGCATCCGTATTTGTTCGTGACAAATAGTTTGACATTGTAAACACCCGGGTGAAAGTATACGTGAGTAGGATTAGCAGCCGTGTCAGTATTTCCGTCACCGAAATCCCACTGATAGGTCAGGTCGTTACGATTAGTATGGCTCCTGAATACAGAAACCAGTGGGGGGCACATTGAGAATTTTTCATCTACATTGAAATCTACTACCGTAGAGTCTACATTGATATAAGAATGTCTGGTGTAGGTAGAATCGCACCCGATACTATCCCATGCTGTGAGGCTTACAGTATAGCGACCATAGTTATTATAAACGTGTGTAGGACTATATTGAGTAGAAGTATCGCCATCTCCGAAATTCCACAGATATCTGGTGCCATTGATCGTTTTGTTGGTAAACAAAACCCCAATGCCAGGGCAAAACATAGAATCTGAAATGAACTTAGTATAAGGTTTAGATGTATTGATAAATCCCGGAGCTGTTGAAACTACAGTACATCCTGAGCTGTCTACAGCAGTCAGAGTGACAGCAAATGCACCTGATGTAGTATAAACGTTGTTGGGGTTGATTGAATCAGAGAATACACCATTGCCGAGATTCCATGTAAGAGAAACTCCGCTTGGTGCATGGCTGGTAAAGTGAACCGGAAATGGAACTGAGCATGAAAATTGATTGTCAGCTGAAAAGCCGATCGAGAAACCCTGATTGACTGTGATGTATGCAACCTTAGTAGCAGAATCATGACAGATCTGATCACTCACTTTGAAAGTAACAGAATATACACCGGGATGAGAATAAACCTTAGCCGGATTTGTTCTGCTTGACTGAGTTCCATCTCCGAAATTCCAATTCCAGGCGGTACCAGGCATAGGTGACATATCAGAGAAGTGAACTGTTTCGCCCGCACATACGATAGTCTTAGATGCCATGAAATTTGCCTTCAGATCTATTACCTGAACGAATTGTTTTGATGAGTCAATACATCCATTACTATTGGTAACGATTTGTGTGGCGTAGAATTTGCCATATGAATAATGGTGAGCCGGATTGGCGTTTGAAGAGTTTGTACTATCACCGAATTCCCAGTTATAAGTCAATCCTGATCCGGTAGATTGATCCGTGAAATTCACTACCTGAGATGCTGCACAGGCTAATATAGGTGATGTAGCAAATATTGAAGTTGGTTTTGGCCAAACTGTTATAAAACCTGTTTTGGTGACATGTCCATTGCATCCATTTGAATCTTGTACTACAAGTGTTACATTAAAAACACCTGACTGCGGATAATGATATGGTGCATTTGTAGTGCTGCTTCCGATTCCATTTCCAAAATCCCATGCATACTGATTGATGGGTGCAGATCCTCCGGTAGCCAGATTGGTAAACTGAATTGAATCATTAGGACAAGCTGTACTTCTGTCACTTACGAAGTTTGCTGTAGGAGGGCTATATACGGTAATGGCATGAGTAGAAGAATCTTTATGAGTGCCATCAGATACGGTCAGCTTGACATTATAGATGCCGGGAGTCAAATAGGTGGCTGATGGATTTTTTTGAGTAGAAGTATTTCCGTTTCCCAGATCCCAGTGCCAGTTAGTGACGTTTCCGGTAGAATGGTCTGTCAGATTGATCACTAGTGGAGAGCAACCTTTCACATCGCTACAGGTGAAAGAAGAATGGACCGAAGAAGCAAAAGAAGAAAGAGAAATTAATATCAGGGTTAAGAGTACTAGTGGTTTCATTTCACAAGATTTTGATACCGTTTACGGCATAAAACCACTGTTCGATGGACTTTACACTTTGTATAAAACAATGAAACTATTGTGGCTTAAATCAACCCGCAGTAAGCCACAAATCACCACTTGTATTTTGCCATTTTGGTAATAAAAACCACAGAAAAATGCTCAATTCAGCAACAAATTTACATGGTGCTAAAGAGGCATATGTTAATATATTGACTTAGTTGTTTGTTTGTCACAACGCATAATTATATTGCAGCTTGAAATTAAAATTACAACGATGATCATAGGTGTTTTAAAGGAGTCTTCTCCTGAGACCAGAGTGTCACTAGTACCTGAAATAGTCTCTGCATTAATCAAGTTAAACATTACAGTTTGGGTAGAATCAAATGCAGGTGCTACGGCCTTCTTTAATGATAACGCTTATGTATCTGCTGGCGCTCAGATCAAAGACAAAGAAGCTATCGTAAATGAAGCTTCCATCATACTCACTATACATGCTGACAATGTCCCTGCAAACACAAAAGCGGAAACGGTAATTATGGGAGTATATCAGCCATTGTTCAATCCGGAACTGATGCAGACTTGGGCAGACAAGGGGCATGTTGTATTCAGTCTCGATACCATACCACGTACCACTCGCGCTCAGGCCATGGACGTACTCAGCTCGCAGGCTAATATAGCCGGATACAAAGCGGTACTGATCGCAGCCCTTCAGTACAGCCGCTACTTCCCGATGTTCATGACTGCGGCAGGTAGCATAGCCCCCGCTAAAGTATTAATCCTCGGTGCCGGTGTGGCAGGCCTTCAGGCAGTGGCTACCGCGCGCAGGCTCGGCGCAGTGGTAGAAGTATTTGATACTCGTCCGAGTGTGAAAGAAGAAGTGATGAGTCTCGGTGCGAAATTCGTAGAAGTAGAAGGCGCCGCAGATGCTTCTAAAGCCGGAGGATATGCCGTAGAGCAGAACGAAGACTTTCAGAGACGGCAGAGAGAGAAGATACACGAGCACATCAAAAAATCTGACATCGTGATCACCACTGCTCAGATAGCAGGTCGCAAAGCCCCTATACTGATCAAGACCGAAATGATCAACGATATGCGCCCGGGTTCGGTGATAGTAGATATCGCTGCTTCGACCGGAGGCAATACCGACCTCACACAGGACAATAAAACTATTCTGCATAATGATGTAACAATCATTGGCAACTCAGCACTGGCATCCAGTATGCCATCTGATGCCAGCAAATTATACGGCAAAAACGTCCTGAATTTCCTCAAACTCATCATCACCAAAGAAGGTAGCCTGAACCTGAATTTCGAGGATGACATCGTAAAAGGAACATGTATCGTAAATGATGGAAAGATCGTAAACGAAAGAATTCAAGGACTTCTCAAACCACAACCAATCAAAGCTTAATATATCATGGAACATCTAACAATCATTTTTACGAACGAGGCTACATACAGGCTCATCACTATCGTCATGTTATCTATTTTTCTCGGTATTGAACTCATATCAAACGTACCATCCGTACTCCATACACCACTCATGAGCGGCGCCAATGCGATACACGGCGTAGTGATCATCGGAGCCATCATCGTGATGGGCAAAGCCGGTCCTTCGGATTATTTAGCTCTCGCTTTAGGATTTATGGCAGTGATACTCGGTACACTCAATGTAGTGGGAGGATTCGTGGTCACAGATCGTATGCTGGAGATGTTCAGCAAAAAGAAAAAGAGCGCTTAATTCATTTAAAAATTTGAAACCATATAGATGTATGCTGCACTTGCATCTTTTCTAAAATAAATAACACATGTCACAGTCTTTACTTCTACTTAGTTATCTCATAGGTTCCATCACTTTCATCCTCGGTCTTAGAATGCTCTCCAAACCCGAATCTGCACGCCGGGGAAACATGATAGCTGCAGCGGGTATGTCTATCGCCATTCTTGCCACCATATTTCTATATATCAACCCTGAGAACCATGAGCACCTGCACAACTATCTCTGGATATTCGGAGGATTGATAGTTGGTACCATATTAGGAACCTATGCAGCACGGACGGTTAAGATGACTGCCATGCCCGAGATGGTCAGCCTCTTTAACGGTATGGGCGGTGCCTGTGCCATGCTCATCTCTGTCGTCGAATTTCAATCTGATGGAGTACCACCGCTTATCAAAATGCTGGTCATAGTACTCGGCGCGATGATAGGTACGGTATCATTCGTAGGTAGTATGATAGCCTGGGGCAAACTCAACGGCAGGATCAAAGACAGAACGATACCCGGCGCTCAGATCATCAACTTTATCTTATTCGCGGGCATAGCTACACTGGCCATATTGGTAGTAGGTGGTTATGTAGAAGCGCCTGCTTATTATTTCTACGGTCTTTTGATGCTGGCTGCCATATATGGTGCTTTATTCGTCATGCCTATCGGTGGTGCAGATATGCCCGTAGTGATCTCCCTGCTCAACTCTTTCACAGGCGTAGCGGCGGCATTCGGCGGGTTCTTATATAATAACCCTGTCATGCTCACCGGTGGTATCCTGGTAGGATCTGCTGGTACTATCCTCACCATGCTGATGTGCAAAGCCATGAACAGGTCTCTGAAAAATGTGTTGATAGGCTCATTCGGTGGTCAGAAGGCGGCGGCGGCAGGTGCACCTAAAGAAAAAGGCACTTATAAGGAAATACCCATCAATGATGCAGCTGTCCTGATGGCATATGCACAGAAGGTAATGATCGTGCCGGGCTATGGTCTGGCAGTAGCGCAGGCTCAGCACACCTGTCATCAGTTGGAGACTATGCTCGCAGAAAAAGGCGTAGAGGTTTATTACGGTATACACCCGGTAGCGGGTAGAATGCCGGGCCACATGAACGTACTGCTGGCCGAGGCCAATGTGCCTTACGAAAAACTGCTCGAAATGGAAGATGCCAACGATCTGATGAGCAGTATCAATGTCGTACTGATACTCGGTGCTAACGATGTGGTCAATCCGGCAGCCAAGGACAATCCGGCCAGCCCTATCTATGGAATGCCGATACTGGAAGTAGAAAAGGCCGAGCACGTGATAGTCAATAAACGCAGTATGAATCGCGGTTATGCTGATATTGAGAATGATCTATTCTCCCGACCTAAGACCTCAATGCTCTTCGGCGATGCCAAATCGGTACTGGCTGACCTGATAGCAGAGTTGAAACTGCTCTAAAGCCCCAGCCTATTCATGTTGTTCTTAGTTAGAAGTGCGGGATATAGACTGGCGACTAAGAACCTCCCTCAAAATCCTTAAATTGCAGAAATAAGAGATTATTATTGCAATATGATACTGAATGCAAAAGACATTATAAAAAGCTACGAATCACTGCGTGTGCTGAACGGAGTCTCCCTGACTGTACAGAAAGGTGAGATCATCTCTATAGTCGGTGCATCTGGTGCCGGCAAAAGCACCCTACTGCATATATTAGGCACACTCGACAGGCCCGATAGCGGCGAGGTGAGCATAGACGGAGATAATATTTTCGCTAAAAAAGATAAGAGCCTCGCTTCTTTCCGCAATGCCAGACTGGGTTTCATCTTTCAGTTTCACCATCTCCTACCCGAGTTTACGGCCCTGGAGAATGTCTGCATACCAGCATTCATTGGTGGCAAGAAGAAAGGGGAATCAGAAAAACGAGCCAAAGAGCTTTTATCGCTTTTGAAATTAGAGCAGCGGGTAAATCACAAGCCCTCAGAACTATCGGGCGGTGAGCAGCAGCGTGTAGCTGTAGCAAGGGCATTGATGAATAACCCCGCGATAGTGATGGCAGACGAACCATCCGGCAATCTAGACTCGGATAATGCCCGTGATCTTCATAAATTATTCTTTGATCTCCGAGATCGCTTGGGGCAGACATTTATCATCGTGACTCATAATGAAGACCTAGCCAAAATGGCCGACAGAATGATCGTCATGAAAGACGGAAAGGTTATTTAATAATACATAATATATCAAGCCCCCTTCTGGGGGTTTTGGGGCCAATGAACTCTCCGCACGAAATATTAAAGCAATACTGGGGTTTTGATCAGTTCAGACCCATGCAGGAAGATATCGTGCAGTCAGTGCTCGATGGCCACGACACACTGGCGCTGCTCCCTACAGGCGGCGGCAAATCACTCTGCTTTCAGGTGCCGGCCATGTGCATGGAGGGTATTTGTATCGTCGTCTCTCCGCTCATCGCCCTGATGCGCGATCAGGTCATGAACCTCAATCAGAGAGGCATCAAAGCGATAGCTATACACACGGGCTTGCCCAAAGGAGAAATAGACCGTCTGCTGAATAATGCCGTCTTCGGTGATATTAAATTCCTGTATGTCTCTCCCGAGAGGCTGGGCACCGAAGAGTTTAAGGTGCGAGTCAAAGACATGAAGGTAAACCTGATCGCAATAGATGAAGCGCATTGCATTTCACAGTGGGGCTATGATTTCAGGCCGGCCTATCTCAAGATCCTTGAACTGCGGGACTTGCTGCCCAAGATCCCTGTCATAGCCCTGACCGCCACGGCCACCATACCGGTCGTAAAAGACATTCAGGAGAAATTGCTTTTCAAAGACGGCAAGGTCTTTCAGAAAAGTTTCGTCCGGCATAACCTCAGCTATGTGGTAAGAAAAGTGGATGACAAAAACCGCCAGCTCCTCGACATTCTGAAAAAAGTAAAAGGCTCTGCTATAGTCTATGTGCGAAGCCGCCGCAAGACCAAAGAGATAGCCGACTTCCTCCGCAGAAACCGCATCAGTGCAGATTTCTATCATGCAGGTCTGGACAATGATGAACGCAGCAAACGACAATCTGCATGGCTTAACAATATGATACAAGTGATAGTCTGTACCAATGCTTTCGGTATGGGGATAGACAAACCTGATGTGCGATCTGTCATACATGTGGAACCCACAGAAAGCATTGAGGCCTACTTTCAGGAAGCTGGGCGCGCAGGCCGTGATGAACAGAAAGCTTATGCCATTCAGCTGACCACTGCCGCAGATGACGAGGACCTGCTGAAAAGCAAGACAGAACATATTCCCACATACAAAGAGCTCAAAGAGATGTACGACAGTATTTGCGGAGAGGCAAACATACCATACAACACCGGAGTGGGACGGCAGTTTGATTTTGACATATCCGTCTATTCAAAAAAACACGAGTACTCTCCTATCAAGGTCATGAATACCCTCAAACTTCTCGAGTCTCAGGACCTGCTGTTCG
>CAIXBT010000036.1 GCA_903917755.1 uncultured Bacteroidota bacterium | reverse complement strand
TGATCATCAGAGAGATCTAGCATACAGAGCCAAACTCGAAACAGCCATAGCGGCCCCGACTAAGGATGCTGAGCCGAGTCCATTCGACAAAACACCGAGCAACCAGCTGCAAAGCCCTCAGAAACCACCCGTAGCAGACCTTACCACGATCAGTTTCGAGCATACCGCACATGATTTCGGTCGGGTAGAATCAGGACCGACCTACACTGCCAGTTTTAAGTATAAAAATACAGGCAATGCAAATCTATTCATCAGCGCAGCTGAGGCTTCATGCGGATGCACCGTACCTAAGTGGACCAAAGATGCTATCAAACCGGGAGAATCCGGCGAAATATCGGTAGAGTTTGACTCAAAAGGGAGAACGGGAGAACAGCTCAAAACAGTGACCGTGACGACCAATACGGACCCGAATAAGAATACTCTTACATTACACACTACGCTGTATCTAAAAACAAAGTAATGGCAAGAATATTGGCATTTGACTATGGACAAAAACGTGTAGGGGTGGCGGCTACAGATCCGCTGCAGATCATAGCCAATGCTGTGGACACTATAGAGACAAAACTGATATTCGATTTCATAAAAACCTATCTGACCAAAGAACAGGTGGAGACTTTCGTGGTCGGCTACCCATACAATGATGGGTTCAAAGAAAATTCAGTACTGCCTCATGTGAAGAAATTCATAGCCCGGCTGGAAAAGACCTACCCCGCCATTCCTGTAGTGAAAGTAGATGAAAGCTTCACCTCCAGAATGGCTATGGAAACAATGGTGATGAGTGGTGTAAGCAAAAAGGAACGCCGTAAAAAAGAAAATTTAGATAAAATAAGCGCAACTATTATCTTGCAAAATTATATGGAAACAAGGTAAATGGTTATTGAGCAACCTTGTCAGAAAATCTTAAATCATAAATCTCAAATAAAAAATGGTCCTTCCGATAGTAGCATATGGTGATCCGGTTCTGAGAAAGAAAGGAGTGGAAATCAACAAAGACTTTCCCAACCTTGAGAAACTCATAGAGGATATGTTTGAAACCATGGAGAAAAGCAAGGGTGTGAGTCTCGCTGCCCCGCAGATCAATAAGGCAATCCGCTTGTTCATAATCGACAGTACGAAAATGTATGATGATGAAGAGAAAGACAAGGGCTTTCGTGAGGTATTCATCAATGCGGAGATGATCAAAGAACTCGGCGATGAATGGAAATATGAAGAAGGCTGTCTGAGCATCCCGAACATACGAGAGGATGTATATCGCAAGCCTAAGATCAAGATCAGATACTATGACCGTGAGTTCAAAAAGCACGAAAGAGAGTTTGACGATATGAATGCCCGCGTCATTCAGCACGAATACGATCACATAGAGGGCAAACTATTCATCGACCATATCAAACCTCTCAAACGCAGCCTACTGAAAGGCAGACTGGAAAAAATATCAAAGGGGGATGTGGATGTGAGCTACAAGATGAAGTTTCCGAAAAAGTGACCAATACTGCTAGCTAAAAGACCGCGCAACCTGTTTCTAATTTACACCGACAAATATCCTAGATGTCTAACCAAACCATTCATAGAATATTTACTTTCTTCATCGCAATAGTTTGGGTCGGGAATGGATTATTCTGTAAGGTATTGAACCTTGTGCCCCGCCACCTGCAGATCGTAGCAAGAATATTAGGCAGCGATCACGCAATGCTCTTAACCAGAACCATCGGCGTGTCTGAGATATTGATGGCAGTATGGATATTGAGCGGGATCAAACCGCGCTTCAATACATGGACACAGGTACTCATCATTGCCACAATGAATGTACTTGAATTTCTGCTCGTACCGGACCTCCTGCTGTGGGGAAGAGCTAACATATTCTTCGCCTTTCTGTTTATCCTTTTGGTATTATTCAATGAGTTTGTGCTTAATAAAAAAGCAGCATGATCTCTTTCCTCAAAAACCACCCCTTTGCGGTTAATGCGTTTTTTGAAAGCTCACTGATACTGACATTCGCTATACCCAAAGAAGAATTGCTTCCGCTTATTCCCGAATGCCTTACACCCGACACATACAATGATAAGTGGGGATTTGTGGCCATTGCACTGGTCCAAACCAGAAACCTGAGACCTAAAGGTTTTCCCGAAATGCTCGGCAATGATTTCTTTTTAATAGGTTACCGTATCTTTGTAAGATATACAAACACTGCTGACAAAAGCCTGAGAGGTTTATACATCCTAAGATCAGAAACGGATAAAAAAAAGATGGAGCTTCTTGGGAATATTTTCACTCATTATGCATATGTCACTACTGATATTGAGCAAGGACAGAAGGACAATAGAATGGTGATAAATTCTGTTCAATCCGGATTAAAAATAGAAATCGAGACAGGCAGCGAAGACTATACTCTACCCGAAAATTCTCCTTTTCCCGATTGGAAAGAAGCGAGAAAATATGCAGGCCCTCTGCCACATACATTCACTTATGATAAAGCTAAAAGAGAGGTCCTTATCATCGAAGGGATCCGCCAAAACTGGAGACCAAGCCCGGTAAAAGTAATAAATTATCAAATTCCATTTTTACAACAGTTAGGTCTCAAAGCACCTGTCTTAGCGAATGCATTTATCATCCGCAATGTTCCATACCAATGGGAAAAGGGGAGAATAGAGAAATGGACCAAATAAGAACACCCTATCAGGGCTTATGGAATGTGATCCGGTTTAATTGGCATTTCTATTTATTATCCTGCTTTAGTATTCCGCTTCTGTTATCTCTCAGTTATTATTTGCCTGAACTTTATCGAGTGTGTATAGGTGTTTTGTGCCTGCTTGTTATGTTCTCAACCATGCTTTCGCTCATAGTTACCTATTATGTTTATGATCTTTCCGAACTTTACCGGCTCACATGGCTAGATGGGATCACGATTGCGTCGCAAACCATTATCATCAATATCCATGCGGGTTTTGACGAAACAAGTATCTTGATTAAAGCTAAATATCCTGATTCAGACCTAAAGGTCTTTGATTTTTACGATCCCGCTAAACACACTGAGATTTCTATCAAGCGTGCAAGAAAGTCAGTTCCTCCTTATATAAACACAATGCAGGTGCCTACATCTCACATTCCGGTAGTAGATAATGAAGCTGATCTAATTTTTGTCATATTATCTGCACATGAGATCAGAGATCAAAATGAGCGAAATGTATTTTTCGCAGAGTTAAAGCGCATAATAAATCCTACTGGCAAAATCATTGTTACGGAACATTTAAGAGACCTGCCCAATTTTATAGCCTACAACATCGGATCCTTTCATTTCATACCAAAGTCTGCATGGCTTACTACCTTTGAAGACAATCAGCTTTATATTTCCCGGGAGATCAGGATCACACCATTTATTACGACATTCATACTCGAAAAACATGGAACTTCAACTTAAAATAATCGGGCTGCTACTGATCATTCTGGCATTTGCCCATTTTATTTTTCCACACTATTTTGATTGGAAAAATGATTTAAAAAGCTTGTCTGCCATCAACCGCCAAATGATGCAGGTACACACATTTTTTATAGCCCTGACTGTTTTTCTGATGGGAGTCCTTTGTCTCACTTCATACTCGGAATTGATCGAAACAAATTTAGGGAATAGGATAGCTTTCGGCCTCTTCATCTTCTGGGTATTCCGGCTTTTTATTCAATTTTTTGGATACTCATCAGAACTATGGAAAGGCAAAAACTTTGAGACGACTATCCATATAATATTCACTCTGCTTTGGATATATCTCAGCGTTATTTTCTTCCTCATATTTTGGAATGGGATCAATGCTACTGAATAGCTTATTCTATCATTTCTACCCTGCCGGTAGCCAGATCATAACGTGCACCCACGATGTTCAGTTCTCCGGCTTGTTTCTTTTCCATCAGTATCGGTCCACTATTTCTCAGCGATTTTGTGATATGTCGGATATTTGCCCGCACACAATTATCCGTTGTGTCGCCTTTTTCCTTTAGTGCGCTTTGTATTTCGGGCTCTTTGGCCACATCATCCATCAGCTTTTTGATGTGATTTTCCTGTGGTTCGTTTTTCAGAAAGGCCTTTATCACTCCGCATTTTTCATGACCCAAAACGATGACCAGATTCACACCCAGATGCTCTACCGCATACTCTATACTGGCTATTTCGATACTATCCACCAGATTGCCGGCTGTCCGTATCACAAACAGATCCCCTAGTCCCTGATCAAATACCAGTTCGGGCGGAACTCTTGAATCTGAGCAGCTCAGTACGACAGCCACAGGATGCTGAGCTGTAGAAATGGCCACTCTCCTCTCGACACTACCGTCAGGATGCTGCATTTTGCCATTTACGAACCGGGCATTGCCTTCCATCAGTCGATCCAATGTCACCAAAAAGCCTGTGGTATTCTTCGTTTCGGTGCCCAGCAATGTTTTGTAAAATATAGTAATTGAAGCCAGAGAAAATAAAAAGACAATGATAAATGCCCTTTGGACGATCATTTTCGATGTGGAACGCATATTTTGAATTTTTGTAAAGGGCAAAAGAAAGAAATACATTCCTCTTCTTTTATGATAAAAACCCATACGCTCAATAGAATCTGAAAATCTGTTTACTGTATCGATTTTGAATAAGCGATTAATTTAGGCACATTTGCGACGAAATGATAAACCAAGCATCTGTTCAAGCCCTTAGAGAACTTCTTCAGACACCTAAAAAGTGTGTCATTGTCACGCATCCAAGACCCGATGCCGATGCAATAGGCTCAAGCCTCGGCTGGAAGCATTATCTGGAGAAAAAAGGGCATGAAGCGACCTTCATCTCTCCTACTCACTATACCGCAAATCTCTCATGGATCAAAGGCTCAGTAGCGATCGTGGACTATGAGGATGAAAAGGGAGTCAAGATCGCCAAAGAAAAAATCGCTGCCGCAGATGTGATCTTCTTCCTTGACTTTAACAATATCAACCGCCTCGAAAAACCAGGTGACACAGTGGCTGCCTCTAAAGCCGTCAAGGTAATGATAGACCACCACCTCCAGCCCGAGCCCTTTGATATCTCTTTTAGCAACACTACTTATGCCGCTACCTGCGAGATGATATATGACATCATAGACTGTCTGGGAGATACAGACCTCATAGATGCCACTATAGCCGAAAATCTCTACGCAGGACTGGTGGCCGATACCGGTTTCTTTCAGCACCCCAATACCACACCCAATGTACACAAAGTGGCAGGTGCACTGATAGCAAAGGGGGCATCTCCGGACTATGTAAGTGATAAGGTAAATAATATATTTGATGAGCGCAGGCTGCACTATTTCGGATTTGCATTGCTCGAAAAGTTAAAAGTTGTAAACGGCGGCAAGGTGGCCTATATTTCTATTGGTCAATCTGAGGCCAGAAGATTTAATTTGCAACTGGGCGATAATGAGGGCTTGGTGAACTATCCGTTTAAGATACAGGGCGTACAGGTAGCAGTTCTGTTTTCAGAAGAACGTGAAAAGGTCAAAATTTCTTTTCGCTCAAAAGGAGATATAGATATGAATACTTTTGCGAGAAAATATTTCGAAGGTGGCGGACATAAAAATGCATCCGGAGGTAAGAGTACCATCGGAATGGAAGAAACCGAAAAGAAATTCATAGAATTGGTCAAAGAACTTTTTTAAAATATAATTCATTACAAACCCCAAAAGCATGAAGCTATTTAAAAGATCACTACTCTTGTTTATGATCGTTTTTGCAGGACTGTTCAGCTCTTGTAACAACAAATCAAACAACAGCGATGTAACCGCGAGCGCTGACAATCCACCTCAAACTGCTCAACCCGCTCCCATACAGGACGACACAAACTGGCCACAGGAAGACGGACTCTATGCCGTATTCAACACTGCTAAGGGTAAAATAGTATGCAAACTGGAATACGCAAAAGCCCCAATGTCTGTAGGCAATTTCGTAGCACTGGCAGAGGGCAAACAACCGATGTGCAATGTCAATAAAGGTAAACCCTTCTATGACGGATTGACATTTCACAGAGTGGAGCCGGGTTTTGTGATACAGGGCGGCGACCCGAATGGCAACGGCTCAGGAGGCCCGGGTTATCAGTTCGCAAATGAAGTAGATTCAACCCTCAGACATTCCAAAGCAGGTACTCTGGCTATGGCCAATGCAGGCCCAAACACAAACGGATGTCAGATATACATCACATTGGCTCCCACACCGATGCTAGATGGGGGATATAATGTATTCGGATATGTAGTGTCAGGCCAAAGCATCGCCAACTCAATAACTAAGGGAGATAAAATAGACTCTCTGAGGATCGTTCGCAATGGCAAGGATGCACAGGCATTTGATGCAGTCAAGGCTTTCACCACCACATTCGTAGCATCCAAGAAAAAACTATCTGACGCGCTGGAAGCAGAGAAAGGTCTGTGGGATTCCAAGGTCAAAGCTAAATTTCCCAATGCGATTAAGACTCAATCAGGTCTCTATTATGTGATCGACAAACCGGGCAATGGCCCACTCGCCAAAAAAGGTCAGACAGTTGTGGCACATTACACAGGAACATTCTGGGATGGCAAAAAATTTGATTCCTCAGTAGATCGCGGACAGCCATTCACGTTCCCGCTGGGTCAGCATCAGGTCATCGAAGGTTGGGATGAAGGATTCGGACTGCTGAAAGTAGGAACCAAAGGCAAATTGATCATTCCATACTATCTGGCCTATGGCGAAAGAGGCAGCCCGGGTGGAATCCCTGCGAAGGCCGACCTTATTTTCGATGTCGAAATGATAGGTGTCAAATAATTTTTAAACAAAAGAGTATTTTCATTTAAAATTAAAATAAACATGATCAGATCATTCAAAAGCATTTCGCTTTTTGTGTTAGCCATACTCACTCAGACGCTGAGCTTCGCACAGGCACCCGTTAAGCCCGCTGCTCCCGCAGCCGCAAGTACCGAAAACCCTAACTGGGCAAAAACAGATGGCGTATATGCTGTCTTCACTACCGGAAAAGGGAAAATAGTGTGTCAGCTGGAATACCAAAAGATACCCATGACCGTCGGTAACTTCGTGTCACTTTGCGAAGGCAAAAACCCTCAGACTAAGGTCAATCAGGGCAAGCCATTTTATGATAATCTGAAATTCCACAGAGTCATCCCTAATTTTATGATACAAGGTGGCGACCCGATGGGTAGCGGTATGGGCGATCCGGGTTATAAGTTTTCTGACGAATTCGACCCGTCTCTCAAGCACACCGGACCGGGTACATTGTCTATGGCTAATGCCGGTCCCGGTACCAATGGCTCACAATTTTTTATCACACACGTGGCTACACCTTGGCTTGACGGAAAGCATACAATTTTCGGTCATGTAGTGGAAGGACAAAGTGTGGTGAATGCCATCGTGACTAACGATACCATGAAAACAGTGCGTATAGTGCGCGTAGGCAAAGCTGCAAAAGAATTTGATGCGGTAAAAGCCTTCACGAAAGGTCAGGAAGAAGGCCTCAAAAAAGCAGAAGAAGCAAGAAAGAAGGCTGAAGAAGAGCTCCAAAAGGCTCAGGAAGCAGCTAAAGTAGCCGAAGCTACCTGGGATGCAAGAGTTTTAGCAAAATACCCATCAGCACTCAGAACAGCTTCCGGTCTATATTATGTCATAGACGTGGAAGGCAACGGTGCTCAGGCTCAGCCGGGACAGACAGTAGTAGCACACTATACAGGCACCCTGTTTGAAGATGGTAAGAAATTTGATTCCTCTGTAGATCGCGGTGCTCCTTTTGAATTTCCGATAGGACAGCACAGAGTAATAGCCGGTTGGGATGAAGGCTTCGCCTTGCTCAAAGTTGGCTCTAAAGGCAAACTCATCATTCCTTCTAAACTGGGTTATGGTATAAGAGGTGCCGGTGGCGTGATCCCTCCTAATGCAGATCTTGTATTCGAAGTTGAGATGCTTGGCATCAAAGATGCCGGTAAATAATAAAATCTATATATCATTAAAGGCGGCTCCTGTCGCCTTTTTTATTTTCCAAAATTCGTTTTGTCTTAAGTTTTGCAAAACTTTCGTGCTGATATAACATTTAGTGTCTTATTTTCGTCTAGGTTATATGACTTGGCGATTCAGATTACGGAGGCATTTGGTATTTCTGCGGCATTTATTTTGGGAAGCTTACAGAGAGAGGATGCTGCTGTCTATAGTCGCCACCATATTGTTTGCCTCGTTAATATCCATTTTAAACAAGATCTTTTACGGCCACGTGATATGGGAACGGTTCTATACCGAAGGTGACATCAATCGATTCTTCTGTGAGTATACTGATATGGGCAGGTTGATACGCCAGCCGGTCAATACGTTTACTAACTTCATTTATTTTGTGATCGCCATATACTGCTTCACCAAAGGAATGGAAGATATCAAAAAAAAGCGTGCCTACAACCTCATCACCGCCAACCGTTTTTATTCATTCACACTATCTGCTATCCTGATGTATACATTCATCGGCAGCACACTCTTTCACTCATCACTGATAGAGTTTTTCTCTAAAATGGATTTCTCGGCAGTATACAGCATCACTCTCTTTCCAGCCATGTATTTTACACACCGGGTCATACTTACCATTCAAAATAAACCAACCAATACCAGGCGCTCAAAAGAGAGATTACTTATGATCGCGATATTCGGTTTCATTTATGCCATACTTACATTCAATCTGGATATGAGTATCGTACATCCCGCTGTAGCATCTATAGTTTTTCTTATCATCATCGCCGGCATATATCTGGAGCGCAAACAACCCGGACATACTAACAAGGACTATCTGATAGCCTGCATCGTTTCCATTTTACTGGCAGGTGCATTATTTGAAATGGATATCCGAAAAATGTTTTGCAATGATTTGGGCCGCATCAGTCCTCATAGTCTATGGCATATATTCAACGGCATGGCCATCTTCTTTCTGTATCTGTATATACGCAGTGAAAATTATGATGAGACACAGGATCAATTAAGGATACGACTGATGCAAAAAGCACATCAGAAGATACAGGGGAAACAGAAGACTATCGAAGTGAAAGCCAATTGACCCCTTATAATTCCAACCGATACCAAAGCTTATCGTTCATTGTGCCATCCGGCCATGTGGTAGGCTCTGTATGCGTATAGACGAAACCAAACTTCTGATTGGCAGCCTTGGATGCATCGTTGCCACTGCGGTGAGCTACGTGGACATCCTTATATCCCTGCTCGCGCGCCCAGTCTATACGTGTCTGATAATACAATGCCGAGAGACCTAGTCCACGGTATTCCTTACGAATAAATGACGAGGACAATACCATCGAGTCAGGATAATTCGGATGCTTTTTTATACCAGTGAGGCCGATACATTCATCGCCATCATACAATCCCCAATAGCTACCCTCAGCGGGGTCTGAAAGCCGGTCTTCCCATTCATCATCTGATAGTCCGATCTCCAAGATATGCCTGCCACCAAAAAAATATGATTCTGTCTGAAGTGCCTCAAGCCGAATAGCTTTGAATACTTGCCAATCATCAACCGAGAGGCGGTGCAGATGTGGTTCCATAAAAATTATTTTGTCTTGCCGAATTTATCTGCCAGGTAGCCCTTTGACCATGCGGCCTGCGGTGCTCATCTTCTGCATACTCTTCATCATCTTCTTCATCTCATCAAACTGCTTGATGAATGCATTGACCTCCTGTATAGTATTTCCGCTACCCTTGGCTATACGCTGACGACGTTTACCATCGAGCAGATCCGGTTTTTCACGCTCTGTGGGAGTCATAGAAAGTATGATAGCTTCGATCTTTTTGAATGAATCGTCCTTGATGTCCACATCTTTCAGCGCTTTGCCCATACCCGGTATCATACCGAGCAGGTCTTTCATATTTCCCATCTTTTTGATCTGGGCCAGCTGATAGAGAAAGTCATTAAAGTTAAACTGGTTCTTGCTGATCTTAGCCTCGATCTCACGGGCTTTTTTCTCGTCATACTGTTCCTGTGCTTTCTCTACGAAGGTCACGATATCACCCATACCGAGGATACGTGTCGCCATACGCTCAGGGTAGAAGATATCCAGTGTATCTACTTTCTCACCGCTCGACATGAACTTGATGGGCTTGCCCACCGTGTATGTGATCGTCAATGCTGCACCACCGCGTGTATCACCATCGAGTTTGGTCAGTACCACGCCATCGAAGTTCAGCTTGTCGTTGAATGCCTTGGCAGTATTGACCGCATCCTGACCTGTCATCGAATCCACTACAAAGAGTATCTCGTTCGGATTGGTCTTGGCCTTGACCTGAGTGATCTCTTTCATCATCTCCTCATCTACTGCCAGACGACCTGCCGTATCTATGATCACCACATCGCAGCCGTCAGCTTTAGCCTTAGCGATACCAGCGAGAGCGATGGCCACGGGGTCTTTGCTTCCTTTATCAAAATACACGGGCACATTGATCTTCTCTCCGAGTACGATGAGCTGATCGACAGCCGCCGGACGATAAACGTCGCCCGCTACCATCAGAGGGCGTTTGAATTTCTTTGTTTTTAGAAAATGGGCAAGCTTATGTGTGAATGTCGTCTTACCGGAACCTTGCAGACCCGCTATGAGGATCACCGCAGGGTTTCCTTTGATATTAAAATCTGATTCCTTGCCACCCATCAGTTCTGTCAACTGGTCGTGCATGATCTTGGTGATCATCTGTCCCGGCGATACTGCCGTAAGCACCCCCTGACCCATCGCCGTTTCACGTACCTTATCGGTAAAATCCTTTGCGATCTTATAGTTCACATCGGCGTCTACCAGCGCGCGGCGTATCTCTTTGATAGTCTCGGCGACGTTGATCTCGGTGATACGTCCCTGCCCTTTGAGGGTTTTAAAGGCTCCCTCCAGCCGTTCCTGTAAATTCTCAAACATAATTGACCTCTCTTAATCCCTAAATCATAGGGCACTAATTATTAATCTTGGATTGCGAAAATACAAAAGGTTGGCACTCCTACCAACCTTTTCTGTATTGTATTAATTCTCCCGATCCGGGAGCTTTTTAATAATAGATCAACCTTCTGACACCGGCGAGGTGCTTGGCGAGGCGTACGACCTGATTTGTGTAGCCATATTCATTATCATACCAGGCATAAATCACTACGTTCTGGCCGTCTTCTGATACGATGGTAGCATTGCTGTCTATCTCACAGGCATGGCTATTGCCCACTACATCGCTTGATACGAGTTCGGTGCTCATAGAGTAGTCTATCTGCTCTGATCCCATCTCAGCGTTCTTATAGAACGATATCTGCTTTAAGCTTGATGTGGCCAGCTCCCCTCGTCTAGTCACAGCTCTCGTCATCCAGCCGTCACTTGATAAGCCTGTAGTCAAAGCTCCT
>CAIXBT010000035.1 GCA_903917755.1 uncultured Bacteroidota bacterium | reverse complement strand
GGGTCAAACAGCATCAGACTTCTGAAGAAAAAAATCCTTCCTTCCGCATCATGAAAACGCTCAAAGAGGACCTCAAACTGAAAGATATGCCGAGGCACATTGAGTGTTTTGACAACTCAAACCTGCAAGGTACGAATGCTGTGTCTTCGATCGTGGTCTTCAGAGATGCCAAGCCTTCGAAAAAGGATTACAGGTTCTTTAATGTACAAACCGTAGAAGGACCGGATGATTTTGCCACTATGGAAGAAGCGGTTTATCGTCGCTACAGACGGATGATAGATGAGGGAAATACACTCCCGAATCTGATCGTGATAGATGGAGGCAAAGGGCAATTGAGTTCATCTGTCAATAGCTTGAAAAGGTTGGGAATATATGGTCAGGTTCCGATAGTGGGTATCGCAAAAAGGCTGGAGGAAATATATTTTCCCGAAGATACATTGCCGCTTTATATCAATAAAAAATCTGAAAGCCTGAAACTTATACAGCGTATACGTGATGAGGCTCACAGGTTTGGTATCACTGCTCACCGCAAAAAAAGAAGTAAAGGCCAAACCACCTCAGAACTCACAGCTATCAAAGGTATAGGTGGTAAGACCTTTGAAAAGTTATTGCAACATTTTAAATCTGTCAAAAAACTCAAGGAAGCTGGCGAAGAAGAAATAGCCAGCGTGATCGGCGAGAGTAAAGCAAAACTGGTGGTGATGCATTTCGCAGAAAAAAAAGAACCCGGGCAGGAAGTTCCGGGTCTTTAGATAATTTTATAAAGTAGGATCTATAGTTTATTTAGTGACAGCTAATCTTTTTGAGAAAACTCCATTTACAGATCTAACGGTCACATTATAAGTACCTGAAGCAAGGCCACTGATATCCAGTTGAGTGCCATTCAGGCCGGGGCTGAGCTCCCATGGCTGAGATAGCACTACCCTACCCAGCATATCTGACACATTTACATCGGCTGTTTGCACAACGGCTGCTACTGCGTTTACCACCACATGGCCGGATGCCGGATTTGGTTTTAACTCTTCCAACACGAAGCCCTGCTGGCTCAGCAGCATAGCAGACACGATGGTCGTCATATCATAGTCTCCATCATTGTCGATCTGCTTCAAACGATAGTAATAAACCGCATTGGGAGATGCATTCCTGTCATCAAATACATATTGAGTTTCGGCGCTGCTGTTATTCTGTCCTTTTACAAAACCTATTTTCTCAAAATCCACACCATTGGTGCTGCGCTCTACCTCAAATCCATCGTTATCTGTCTCAGAAGCCGTGACCCAGTCGAGCCTTATATAGCTATTGTCCATAGCAATGGCTCTCAGGTAGATCATCTCCACAGGCAGTGCATATCCTCCCGGTGAGACACGTACACCTGCCCCGCCGCCCGAGAATCCCTGCAATCCATCATACTCCGCATAAGAGATACTATTGATAGTACCAAAGCTGGTAGTATAGCTGCTCTCGCTTAGTTTATTGGGCACATCCGAATAGGTATTATTGGAGGGATTGTATATAATACCGGTGTTGGTTTTAAACCACTCTACATTATGGATATTTGATGACCCAAGTCCCCAAGCCTGAGCTAGTGTGAGGGCTGCTGTATTGATAGTGGTAATATCGGCCGGGTTATAGAAGAACCTGACTTTGACAGGATTGGTGCTACCGTTGATACTGCCTGTAGCCAGTGTCACATTCCAGTACCTTCCCATGGTATAAACAGCTTTCTTGAGGGTGCTGTTAGATTTTAAATCATAAGTCGGAGAGGTCTCAAGTGTCAGATCTACATTCGCAGTGAAAGTATTGCCATTCTTATAGATACCCAAAAGCCATTTGGTAGCATCGCTCGGATCAGTATAGTATGTCCAGCCTGTAGCATCGGGACATGATGGTTCGATAGCCGATACGGTAGCACCGGCCAGTGAAATATTTCCTGATGGAGTAGTGATAGTGATAGCATCCGTAGCTGAGGCTGTACATCCGTCTGCGTCTGTGGCAGTGACTGTATAATTAGTGTTTGATGATACGGTCACCATAGGCCCTGCCGATGTCGTACTGCTGATATTAGTAGCAGGCGACCATTGATAGGTAGTGGTACCTTGTGTATTGGTCAGTGCCACTCCTATAGCCAAACTCGTCGATGTGCAGGAATTGTAGCTGCCGCCTGAGGCTGTAGGCAGGGGCTTTTGAACGCCTGTGCCTGTGGTAGTGCCGATGATCTGTATGTTGTCTATAGCCCAGTTTTCTTCTTCCCTATTGTCAGTGGCGGTCACTCGCATGCGAAACTGCGATGTACCACTCGGCAGGTTTATCACAAAGGCACTCTGCGTACTGGTATTGGCATGATTTGAATTATACGATGCATTTGCATTATAAGCCAGTGTAGCGGGGCCGGAAGCCGAAAGGGGCAAAAGGTAATTGCTGAAACCATAATAGGTAAGCAATGTATTCCAGGTGGTGCCCCCATCCAGACTTGTCTCTATTTTCATATTCTCATTGCCATCTACTCCATTGCCTGATGCACCTGAAGACTGCGAAGGCAGTGAACCCAACAAAAATGAAACCTGCACAGAGTTGTATGAACCTAATCCGGTCACATTGCTAAACAGGATCTGATTGGTGCTTTCACCCTGACTGGCATTGTTATTAGCAGAATGGGATTTGACCAAAGATTTTTTGAACGATGAATTTCCATAAGGATTTGTTGTGTAATCTTTCAGTCCTACATATGGTGTACCCAAAGATGTATTGTCTGAGACCAGTGATGATGTATAACTCCATGTCGGAGTGCTGCCATCAAAATCCTCATCGATGATAGTTGTGATACTGGCAGTACCCGATGGTGCAGTGACATTGAATGTATTGCTCGTGACAGTTGAAAACCCCGATGCCGAAGCTGTAAGGCTGATGCCTGTCTGTACGGAACGATCAAATACGATACCGCTGAATGTAGCTATACCGGCCACGGCATTCACTGTCTGGCTCACATAGCCACAGCCTCCGCCCGATGCAGTCAGTGTCACAGCACCTGTATAAGAAGTAGCCGTAGCGCCGCCTGATGTACAATAAGCTTTTACAGTCACGGTCGACATAGTGGCATCCTGTATCACATTGGCTGGTTGAGATACAAAGGCTATCGCATTCGGGCTGCTGCAGCCTGAGTAGCATACCCAGCTCAGGTTATTGATACTGACCCTGTCGCCTGTACCGGGTGTGGTAATTGATATGATCACACTGCCACTGACATTGATACCTGATATGGTCGTGGTCTGTACGCTGCTACTGAATGGTATCGTGCCTACATTAGTCCCATTGACTGAGACAGTGAGGTCAGTTCCTCCCTGACTCGCAAAATCAAGCTGTGTGGTCATTGTAATGCTGCTGATGCCGCCCGATACACTGGCACTGGTCAGTGAACCGTTGCGAAGACATATGGCAGTGGCGGAGCTGATGGTCTGGTCAGATCGTGAATCAGTAGCCGTCCAGGTGAAGCTGTTATCACCTGTCCATGTGCGTGTACCATATGAACTATTGGTAGGAGTACATGAACTCGTGCAGAGATTAGCAAATGACTCGCTCACACATGGACCAGTATTCACCGTCAATGTAGCTGCAGGGCTAGATGTCACACCCGCACAGGGGCTATTGCCACCTATTACCACCTGATAGGTATAGCCACTCATGCTCAGGGTAGCACCTGTGATGGTCAGTGTGCTGGTCGTAGCACCTGTATAGACTCCCGTATTGGTGATATTGGAAAAACCGCTTCCGGTATTCACCTGCCACTGATAGCTCGCAGCATTGGTAGCTGTGACCGAAAAAGTAGTATTGGCACCTGAGTAAATAGTTGAGTTAGCCGGTTGGCTTGTGATCGAAGGAGCTGTGTTTATAGTGACAGAACCTGAGTTGGCAGTGCCGCTTGACCAGCATGATCCGTTGTATGCACGTGCATAGATCGTCGCTGTGCTGCTGACCGTATATGCCGAAGTCGTAGGATTCGTAGTAGCTGTACCGGATGATGATGTTTCCCAATAGATAGAAGCACTGGGTGAACTATAGCTCACCGTAGTAGACGTACAGGCGGGATTGGCAGCCGGTGTCACGGTGCCTGCCGGTGTAGCAGGGGTGGCATTGATAGTGACCGTCACAGCCTGTCTGGCAGCACTCACACAGCTGCTGTTTTCTCCCTGCACATAATATATATCAGAGCCTGCGGCAAGTGTGGTAGGTGTGGTAAGGTTGCCGGATGCGACCGTGCCGGGAGGTGTGGTAGAGGTGGTAATGGCGCTGCCGCCTGTCGATGCCGTCCAGTATGTATAAGTCGTAGCTCCCGTGCTGCCTGCACCTGTGATCGTAGCCGCTACTCCCTGGCATACTGCTGCGGGGGTAGAGCATACCGGTGTAGCAGGCACTGAGTTGATCACAATATTTGATCCGTTGTCATTGCTGCTCACGGTAGATGGGGTGCTGTTGACCACTCTCACCCTGTATCCTGTGCCGGCTACAGTAGCCGAAGGTATAGTAGCTGACAAAGGAGACGATGAACCCGTCGTGGTGAGTGATGTCGGGCTGCTGAAACTACCTGATGCATTCGAGAGCTGCACTGTATATGCTCCCGTGAAAGTACCCGTACTCGTAAAAGGTACATTGATCACATTGCTGCCGCTATTGCAAAAAGGCCCTAAAGATGTAGCGGTGGTCGTAATGGTATTTGAAGCCACTACCGATACCGATCCATTCAAAACCACACTTGATGTATTGGTCAGGTACCAGGTACCTGCCGTAGCGCCTGTCGGTGCGATCCTGATCTTGATGGTAGTGCCTGCCGCCACATTCTGCAGGGCCGATATACCGCTGAGGGTCACTGTGCCCGTTGTGCCCGTTGTACCGCTCGTAGAGCTCGTGGTCCATGTGCCTGCGGTAGTGTAGGCTACACCATTTACTGAGTAGTCTATATTGCAGCCGGTAGGGCCTGCTGATGAGTGCCTGGTGTATCCCGTGATGCTGGATAAAGAAACTGTATATCCGCTGTTTGCCGTAAAGACAAAATAGAAAGCATTGGCATCGGCAGCACCTGTACTGGACCATCCACCGCTGCCTCCCCAGCAACTTGCAGCAGGTGTACCTGAAGCTGTCACACTACTGCCTCTGGTGAAACCGGTACTGAGTGTGAGATTTGAATTGAGTGTGGAGGTAGGCCAAGGGCTTGTCCCGAAATTGCCTGACGTACCGTCACTTCCTCCTGTAGCGCTGCTGGCATTCCAACTGATCAACTGTGCCGATCCCAGCAGTGATAAAATCATCAATAAAAAAGAGAAAAAAAACTTTAGGGTAGATTGCTTCATTGCAGGCATTTTGGAAGCTGCAAAGGTAGTCGCAAATATAACCGATGGAATATGTGATTATTGTAATGTGTGTAAAAGGCTCTATTTTACTAGGGTTCCCGCCTATTAGAAACGAAAATTTAATGAAATGTTAATCTTTGACCTTCAAATGTTATTAAATACTCACATACAACTGAATTGTAATTTATGGCATTCCCAATCAAGGGACTTTAGTTTGTTACTTCTGCCATCCTATCCGATAAGGTTTTTACAGAGGCATTTGATTTGTGCGGTATTTTGTCCATAGCATACTCACTGAGGGCTGTGATCGTGAGCGAGGGGTTCACACCTAGATTACATGGCATGATAGAACCATCGAGCACATAAAAGTTTTCATAGCCATGCACTTTGAAGTTCTCATCCACCACACCTTGGTCTTTGGTTTTTCCCATAGGGCAGCCTCCGAGTATGTGTGCAGTCGAAGCCAGTGAAAACAATATCTCACTGAATGCATTCTGAGGTACTCCATTCACTTTCTTGGCATAGCGATATAAAGCCTCCTGGCCTATCGGAATGAAACTTGGTACTTTCTTGCCGGTGTCATTCTGCATTTTCAACTTTCCGCCATGCCATATCATTCTCATTGAATTTTCGAGTTCCTGCATGATGAGAAAGATCACTCCCGTTCTCGGGCTATTGAAGGTGAAAATTGATCTGAGAAATTGCCAGGGATGTGTAATGATATTGCCGATCATTTTTGCGGTGCGTACGGGTGCGGATCCATTGCCGGCAGCCATCACACCTAGTTTCTGCATGGCACCTGAACCGTCAGGAAACTTGACCAATTCTAAGTGTGTACTATCATCCGGATCGAACATCGAGTTGATAGCAATACCATTGTTGAGTTTTCTGTCGCCGGCCACCACACCACTCAGCATTTCTGAATTAGTGAGAATGTTATAACCCAGCTGGTCTGAGATATCCAGCGTTTTGGTCTCATACTTCATTTTGAGAAGCAGATCCATCGTACCCAGCACTCCCCCACTCATTACAAGCCCTTTGGAACGATATGTCTTCCGTTTTTTATTAAACCAGGATGTACTGCATTCGGTGTGGATCAGATATCCGCCATTCACATACTCCACTTTGGTCACAAGTGTCTCCGGCAGTACCTGTGCGCCAAACATATTCTCTGCAAACCACAGATAATTTTTGTCGAGTGTATTTTTTGCATTATGCCTGCAGCCTACCATACATGCTGCACACTCTGTGCAGCCCTTACGTTTCGGCCCCAAACCTTTAAAGTATGGATCCGCCTCTTTCTCGGTGTCGCCGAAATACACACCCACATAGTCCACATGGCCATATGTAGCGCCTCTTCCCATTTCTGTAGCTACTTCTTTGAGC
>CAIXBT010000034.1 GCA_903917755.1 uncultured Bacteroidota bacterium | reverse complement strand
TGGCTACTATGACCGGCTTTGCTTTGCGTATACATCTCTTTATGATGTCCTTCTGAATCAATGGCATCTTCTCCTGTGGTACTTCGACAGCCAGGTCACCGCGTGCTATCATGATGCCGTCTGCTGCTTCTATGATCGCATCTATCTCTTTGAGAGCCTCGGGTTTTTCGATCTTGGCCATCACTTTTATGTAGCTGTTTCGTTCGCCGATTATCTCCTTGAGCTCCATTACATCTTTGGCAGATCGTACAAAAGACAGCGCTATCCAGTTGGCGCCATTCTCTAAGGCAAATTCAAGGTCTCTTCTATCCTTTTCGGTCAGTGCCGGAACGGTAGTCTTGGTATCTGGCAGGTTCACACCTTTATTATTGCTGATCTTGCCTCCTATCACGACCTTAGCCGTGAGCAGGGACTTATTGTCTGTGGTTAGCACCTTCAACTCCACACGTCCATCATCGATCAGGATAGCGTCACCCGGTACTGCTTCTTTAGCGAGATTGGCATAGCTCACGAATATTTTTTTGTATGTGCTCAGGCAGCTCTCGGTGGTGATCTCGATGGTGCTGCCTGTCTCCAACACTTCCAGATTATCCCTTACCAGCCCAAGTCTGATCTTGGGTCCCTGCAGATCGGCGAGTATGGCGATATTCAGATTATGCTCCGCACATAGTTTCTTTACCTTATGAAAACCCTCGAGATGTTTCTCATGTTTGCCATGTGAGAAGTTGAAACGAAAAACATCTACCCCTGATTTGATCATATTGAGCATCACATTTTCATCTTCGCAGGCGGGCCCCCATGTGGCCACTATCTTTGTCTTATTGATCTTGATATTCATCATCATTATTTATCCTCAAAATAAGGAAATTAAACCGACAATAGCCTAAGTGTCTTATAAACACTAAGGTTGTTTATCTCAAATGGATTTAACCATAAAAAAAGGCCGCCATATGGCAGCCTTTGCAATTATTTCATTTTTATGACCAGATCGACCGGTTTGGTCGATGTTCTGATTTCATCAGCGGTAAAGACCACTTCATTGCTTTCGAACTGGTATTTTCTGGCTACCAATTTAAAGGTATCAGATGCCGCGCGACTAAGATCAAAACTATATGTTCCATCTGCTTTGACATAAAATACCTTTTGCTGAAAACCATTTTCATTGCTGGTAAGGAAAACTGCGGCCTGATTGACCAGAGATCGTTTTCCGGCTTTTTCCATATATACCATACCAGTCACTACTACCGGTTCTTTAGGAGTGGTCTTGTATTCACCCGTTGTGCCTGTCAATACTTCTTTCTTAGGTAGAGGAGCCACCTTAGGTGCTACGATCGCCTTTCCGCTGGTGATCTCCTTTTTGATCACCTTTGCTACTGTTACATTGTCTTTTTTAGGCGCTACTACCTCTTCTTCTTTTTTATCAGTCTTCTTAGGCTTCTCCTCAGGTTTGAGTTCGCCAATTATTTTAAACTCTGTACGGCGGTTGAGAGCACGTCCTTCCGGATTATCTTTTCCATCAGCAGTTACGTTAGACGCAGCAGGTTTAGATGTGCCGTATGACATAGGCACTAATCTGTCCTTATTGACCTTTTTGTCATAGATATAATAGTTGATCACAGCTTCAGCTCTCTTTTTGGAGAGGTTCAGGTTATACTCTTCGGTACCCTTACCATCTGTGTGCGCCCCTACTTCTATCACATAAGTCGGAAACTGATTCATGATGTCCATTACTGCACGGAGTGTATCGCGCGAGTCCGGCCTTAATCTTGCCTGATCATAATCGTAGTATATCTTTCCGATTATCCTACCCATCAGGGGATTGGTCAGATCCGGTTTCTTTTTCAGAAAGAGGTCATACTTCATAGTGTCATTATCTACATTGTCATTTGTATTGAATGAAGATGTGCCATCATAATATCCATCTTTTCTGGTCACCAGTTTGTAGGAAACTTTAGGTTGCAGATCGAAGAAATATCCTCCGCTTATCAGATTATAAGACCCCAGCTCAGTACCGTTTTTTTCATCATACAGCAGTACGATACCATGCTCGGCCAATCCTCTTGAGCTATCTTTTTCTTCGATCACATTGCCACGGGCAGCAAGGAATAATTTAGTGGTCTCCACCTGATAGATATCATCGCAGCAAGTCTCACTCTTCAAACCGAATCCACCCGGACGGTTAGATACTACAAACCCTAATGTGCTCTTATCATTTATAGAAAAGTCGACATCGTCGGCACTGGAGTTGATAGGCATGCCAAGATTTTCCGGCTCAGTCCAGTCTCCATTAGCATCCCATGTAGTTTTGTATACATCCATGCCACCTATATTGATCCAGCCATTAGAACTAAAATAAAGGGTCTTGGACTTGAAGTCAAAATATGGTGACATCTCATCACCCTTTGAGTTGATCTGTGGGCCTGCGGAACGCGGTTTGCCCAGAGTACCATCTGCATTTATCTTTGAATAGAATATATCAAGACCTTTTCCTGCATTGCGGTCGCTGACGAAGTAGAGTACATCTTCACCATCCTTATTCAAACCTACTGCTGGTTGAGTATTGTTATACAAAGGGTCATTCACAGAGGCTCCTACAGAAACACCTTTGTCCCATGAGCCATTTACCAATGCACTCTTATATAACTGACACTTCAGCTTATTCATATTGTCAGTCTGACATTGACTGTAGTAGAGCGTATTGCCGTCATTACTGAATGAGCCATTGCCGACCTGCTGATTAGCTGCATTTACATTATCTGATATTGCCTCAGCCGTACCATAGGTTTTGCCTTGCTTAGGAGCTTTATATATTCTGGAGAAAGAATTGTCTCCTTTCACAGAGCTATAATAAAGCGCATTGTCTTTCAGTCTTGGAGCAAAATCAGCATAAGGTTGATTGATATTGGCGTCAAGATGTTTCACTTTGAATGCCGGTGCAGGCACGCTATCGCGAAAGAAAATACCTTTCTGACATCCCATTATCTCTCTGGTGGCACGCTTTTTCATATCAACAGATTCATCATCATCTCCTGCTATTTTCTTGTATTTCGCAAAAGTGACCATGGCATCTTCATACTGGCCGAGATACTTCTGGGTCAGTGCATACTCAAATATGTAAGCCGGTTTTTTATGTTTCAGTGAGTCCTTATCAACTAAAACTTTATACCATTTATTGGAAGATTTGTAGTCGCGTACGGCAAGATCAGCCGGCGCAAGTTGTTTGGCAAAATATGCCTTCTTCGGTTTTTTCTGCACCCCGGCCTCGAGATATGGGATCGCAGTTTCTGTTTTACCCTTCTTCAATAGTTTCTTGGCTGTCTTTTTATTTTTTCTCCAACTGAGTGAATTGGGATCTGTTGATTTCTTGGCAGTTGTGCTGTCTACCTGAGCAGAAAGCATATCTGCAGAACAAAGAGCTAGTCCTAACAGAAGAGCGGCGATGAATTTCATTCGCATTTGGGTATTTGGTTTAGTATGAAAAAAAGCGAACGAAAGTAATAATACACTTTCTAAAAAAAAACTTTATTCTGTAAGGGGCCAAATCGGCTCGGTTACTTGCCTAAATGGACATTTACGTTCTTGGATTTGATCTCAAGTTTCTTTTTCTGAATGGTCATGCCTCCCTTGCGGCCTTTTACATCCAATCCTTTATTCTTGAAGAACTGGTTTAGTAAAAAGATAACTTAAACCTCCAAGAAAATCTTCACTCGATATAAAATATGATGTGTGGAATTTCTCGCCTCTATCTCTGTGATAAGCAACAGTAATTCCTTCTGCCGGCTTATTGAAATTGTGAGTAATCCC
>CAIXBT010000033.1 GCA_903917755.1 uncultured Bacteroidota bacterium | reverse complement strand
CTCTAACCGATGAAATCAACAAATTCTACATTTAAATATGGTCGTAATACTAGTTTTAATTATATTTTTACATAAACAAATCACGCAAATCTAACATGGAAGAGAATAATCAAGGCAACGGAAGCAAGAGGATCTATTTAGCGATCATCGCATTATTACTTTTGATAAACGGGGTGGCCGGATATCTGCTATATAATGAGAACAAGCAAAAAGAGGAAAAAATAGTTTTAGTACAGCAGAACGACACGGAGATCAAAGCCCTGACACAAAAGCTTGACTCGTCGAGTCATGCATATGATGCACTGCAAGGCAAAAATTCAGAACTTGACAGTATAATAGCTGAAAAGAAAGCGGAGATCGAAAAGACCAAAGCTGAGATCGAAGTGACAAGAAAGCGTGGCAACATGAGTGCTGCAGAGTTGAAGAAATATAAAGAACTGGCAGCTAAATATGAGACTGACAACGCCGATCTGCAAAAGAAGATACAGGAACTGACATCCAAAAATGAAGAACTGACTGCCAAAAATTTGGAGGTGAACCACAGTTTGGAATTGGAAAAGAATACAACAGCATCGCTGACTGAAGACAAAAAGACCCTTTCTAAAAAGGTAGAACTCGGATCACTTCTTCACCTTCAGAACCTGACTGTGACAGGTGAGAAGAAAAAGAAGAATGGTAAGGAAGTAGTTCAGAAAAGCGCGAAGAAGATCGACTTTATCAAGATCGCTTTTGAAACAGGAGACAATAAAGTACTCGAGAAGGGTACTGTCAAACTATATCTGCGTATAGTGAATCCTAAGGGTGAGACGATAGCTCTGGCAGATCAGGGTTCGGGTACTATCAAGCTGGCCGATGGCGGTGGTGATGTCCAGTTTAGCCGTGAGGTAGATATGGATTGGGATCAGACCAGCCAAAAGAAATCAATAGAATGGTCTCAGAATATCAAAGATCCGGGCACCTACAAGGTAGAAGTATATCAGTCAGGATATCTGGTTGGCAAGGGTTCAGTAGAACTGAAATAAGTACATAACAATATATTAATAAGACCCACCTCGAACAGGTGGGTTTTTTTATTTGTTTTAGAGAATTTTGAGTCGGGAATATTTATCATACCATACTAAGTAAGTTTTGTGCATTTTTGTAACTAAGCAAATAAATACTCTCGCAGGTAAAGCAATTCTTGTTCTGCGGAAAAACATCAAAAAACAATTATGAAGGAATTGAAAAAGGTCTCATGGCGCAGCCCGTCAAATATCGCATTGGTCAAGTACTGGGGCAAACACGGCAATCAATTGCCAAGCAATCCATCGATCAGTTTTACACTGGACAAATGCTACTCAGAGACATCTCTCTCTGTATCGGAGAAAGACGCAAAAGACAAGGATGTACAACTCAAATTCTATTTTGACAAAAAAGAAAATCTGGCATTCCGTATTAAGATACTCAGTTTCTTTGAAGGTATCGCAAAGGACTTTCCATTTTTGTCTAAATATGCATTAGCCATTCACTCTACTAACTCATTTCCCCACTCATCGGGTATCGCTTCCTCTGCATCAGCCATGAGTGCACTGGCGCTCTGCCTCTGCGATATGGAGGCAAAGCTGAAGTCAGACAAGAATAAAACGGACAATGATAAGTTTCTGAAAAAAGCCTCATACTACGCACGCATCGGTTCGGGCAGTGCATCTCGCTCTGTGTACCCTGTAGCATCGCTCTGGGGCGAGACTGCGGGGGTGAAGGCATCGTCAGATGAATATGCTATACCATTCGAAGATGAGGTGCACAAATCATTTAAGAAATATCAAAACTCGATACTCATAGCCAGTAGTGCAGAGAAAAAAGTATCCAGCAGAGTAGGACATGCACTGATGAAAACCAATCCTTTTGCAAAAGCCCGTTTCAAACAGGCTAACCAGAATATGGCTGAGATGATCAGTGCTCTCAGGAGTGGCGATCTTGAAAAGTTTGGCACTATCACTGAGACAGAAGCTATGACGCTCCACGCGCTGATGATGTGCTCTTCACCGAATTTCATGCTGATGAACCCTTCGACCGTGGCGATGATCACTAAGATCAAAACTTTCAGAGAGGCATCGAAGCTGCCGCTATATTTCACTTTAGATGCAGGCCCTAACATTCACTTGTTGTATCCCGAGAATATAAAGTCAAAAGTGATCCCATTCATCCAGTCAGAGCTGAGCGAGTACTGCGAGAATGGACGTATCATCTGGGATCAGATAGGCAAGGGGCCGACTGCGATCAAATAATTCTGTTAACCTTAATTCTGTCAATACATCGTGGCTAAAAAAAAAGTATCCCAAAAATACTTCCACTCCAAATTGCTTTTATTTGGTGAGCACATAATCAACAGAGGTGCTAAAGGTCTTGCGATACCTACGGATCATTTCATAGGGGCTTTTGACTTCATCAAAGAAGAATGGAATGAAGATGCCGTCCTGTCCAACCGCGCTATACAGGGACTGGCAGAGCATATCATATATGATGATGAACTGGCCCCGCTATACGATACCAATCGCCTACTGGAAGACCTCGAACATGGACTCTACTTTCATTCCGATATACCACAAGGGTATGGATTGGGTAGTTCAGGGGCCCTTGTGGCGGCGCTTTGCAGCAATTATCGTCTCAAGCCCATCAACAAAAAAGACCTCACGGCTGTGAAACAGGAATTGGCGAAACTGGAAAGTTATTTTCATGGCAAGAGTTCTGGTCTTGACCCGTTAGTTTGTTTTCTGAATAAATCTGTGCTGATAGATAGGGGAGAAGTGACGGAAACTTTCGACCTGCAGATTTCAGAGAAAACTTATTTCACAGTCTTCTTATTGAACACTAATAAACCCCGAAAGACCGGCCCTTATGTGAAACTGTTTCTGCAGAAATGCAAAGAGCCGAAGTTTGATGAGATGCTGAAGGAATCATTGATCAAAGCAAATGACATGTGCATCAGATCTTTTCTGGCACCGGGCTATCGCACATTCTGGAAATCACTCAAACTCATATCGCAGATACAATATGACCATCTGTCTGAGTTCATTCCTGATGGATTCAAACCATTGTGGAAACAGGGCCTCATCAATAATGAATTTTATCTGAAAATATGTGGCGCAGGCGGCGGCGGTTTTATACTTGGCTTCTGCAAAAAAGACTTTGATATCAAAAGTGTACTGCATCAGTACGAAGTGATCGAACTTCTTTCGTTCTGATCAATGTTTCGCCATAGTACTATCTTTTCTCAATTGTCTCAGGCTATCCATCTCTGCCATGATCTGATCAGGGGTTTTGCCCAGATTGTGAAGCTCTAATGCTGCACTGGCAGCAAGTTTTGTCTTGGGAAATTTGGTCATGTATTCCTTGTACAGCGTTTCTGCTTTAGCCAGATCATGCTTTTCATTAGCGTAAATGAAGGCTTCTGAAAATAGCGCCAGATGGGCCTTGGGATAGCCGGGAAATTTTGTGTAAACCTCATTGTAGCAATAGATCGCGCTGTCTCTGAGCAGGATCAGGTCATAGAACTTAGCTGATTTCATAAGGTAAATGGGTGTCAGGCTATCTGTAGGAAAGGACTTGATATATGCGCTGTAATCGCTCAGTAGCACCTTCACTTTGGCGGTATCTGCTATGTTCTTTTGACTGCTTTCTTTCAGTTCGGCTTCGAGTTTGTCTATCACTGTTGCTTTCTCTTTAGCAGATGGCGAGCAGGAAGCTAGGAGAAGTGTAGCAAGGATAGCTATGAGAAAATGTCTGGTCATGGTTTAATTAATTTGAAATGCAATTTTACTATTATTCCGCATCTTTTTTCTACAGAAAATCTTCCATATCCCTTCTGTATTTTTTTGTTGGCCTTCCTGATTTGTTCATGCGCTTACCGCTATTGAAGCTGAATGAAGACTTTTGTGCCTCTATGATCTCAGGTGGTGTTTTGTCAATATAAAATTTGATGGCTTCTGAATATTGAACACGTGCATCAAGTATCCCTGTCACTTCTATCACCCATCTCCGTGCTTCGGTCTTGACTTCATATGTATCACCGATACCCACTATCCGAGAGGCTTTGACAGAGTCTCCGTTATATTTTACCTTGCCTGCATCGATAGCTGTAGCTGCCTGAGTACGGGTCTTATACAGCCTGATGGCCCATAGATACTTATCAAGTCTTACTTTTTTATCAGTCTCCATATTCATTCGGCCTTAATCTATTTGCACTCTGTATGTCTTGGGGTATTTCACCGTATATGATAATTTCAGTTTTTTATCCTTGCCCGCATCGAGGTTGAATTTCCATGTTAGTTTGCCGGTACCTTCTTCGAGTTGTGCGCCCTCGTATAGTGGGTTCTCGATCGTGATCTCCTTCTCAGCACTGATCGGTAGCTGATCTTCCAGCACTAGATTGATCGGGAATTTTTTATTATTCCTGATATTGATCTCAAATGCTGATGAGGCGGTCTTCTTGTCAGAGAGTATCTGACGCTTGCTAAACTCCTTGACCTTGTTTCTGACGGTAGATATTCCTTTGGCATGGCCCAGAGATAGATGCAGAGTATCTTCTGCATTTGAGAGACTGAACAAGGTTTTGCCGAGATAAGTGCCTTCATAATAGAGATTCACCTCGCCCTCCATCAGGTTGTAATCTATCCAGTTTGGTATATGCCCGATGAGATAAATATTCTTGTCAAGTTTTGGTACGCCGAAGTATTCAAATATGGCAGGGATATCTTCCTGTTTCAGATCTACGGCTCGGTTCTTTCCATCATTGATCACCGTGTATGGCGTAGCAAGTTCAAAGGTAATAGCAGTAGCATTGGGCTTCTCTTCTGAGTAGCTGATGTTTGATTGTTTATCAGCATCTAAATATGGTGTTGAATAGGCTTTGTTTTTTTGCATTTTTCTATGGCCACTTATTTCATACTGAACCTCATCGGACCGTGCACAGCTTACGCCAAATAAAGTTCTCCTCAACAGGTGTAACAACTGCTCGCTGCCCCAGACTCCGGAATAGGGTTTTAACCCCAACTTTTAAGTAGATATTTTTGCATCCGCAGCTATTTCACCTTTACCTGTATTGTTTCCGGCATAATGAGCTTGGTTTTTGTCTGGCGGGTCACAAAAAAGATTTAATAGTTTAAAACCTGTCATCTGATGCAAATAAAGGTTTTTTTGATAATTAATTTAAAAAAATAAGGATGCCGGTCAGATATTAAGAATCCACCAATCCTCGACCCTGTTTATTGACCAGACCCAGCTCGATCAGTTGCAGCTTGGTTTTGTCCAGTACACCATTCACGAAGTCTTTGCTTTTGGGGGTACTGTATATTTTTGAGATGTCGATATATTCGTTGATAGAGACCTTGATAGGTACTGTAGGGAAATATTTCAGCTCGCATACAGCCATTTTCATCAATACAAGATCAAGTGCAGCTATGCGGTCCATTTCCCAGTTCTTGAGGTTGGGCTCGATATCTTTTATCAGCTCTTCATTGTGTCTGTAACACTTTTTGAGCAGGTCGACACCGAATTTTTTCTCCTCATCCCATACTGCGATACAACCGATGAACGCCTCTGCATCCTCTTCGTTAAAACCTTCCACAAACTTCAGAATGAGGTGAGTGAGCAATAGCTGGTCATCTTCGAAATTAGTAAAGAGATCCTCGATATGAACTTCAAATTCTTTGTTTTTCTGAAGTATCTTCTTGCATACTATTCCCATTACTTCTTTGTCATCATCGAGAGTTGGGGACTTGATAGCGATATATTGCTTGTAGGAATACTTATCCTTCAGCACGTTAAACATAGCTTTGACCACCTCCTGATCTATATAGTTATGGATGTGATGTTTCTTATACAGCTGCTGATATGTCTTGTGATTTTCTAAGAAAGTCGTGATCCTGTTGGCCGCTATCTGTGTACTGACATTCTCATCCTCTTCGGTCTTGATGTATTTGGCCATACGTCTGGCTGCATCTACCATAGAGTATTTGCAGACCTCGATCATGTAAGCCAGATCTGTCAGATACAGCGTGACGGAGATGTCAATGTTTTTCTCCAATAAACTTTCTAATACAGACAAAGGCTGGTCCGGATTCATCTCCAGGCTGAATAGCACCTGCATTACCTTTGTTCTCAAACTCCTTCTTCCGAGCATTTTTTACTTCTCCTTCTTAAATATAAATCAATGAACGCGATCAATTTTTAGCGTGTAATATCCTTTCTTTTGCCATTCTGATCGCTGCCTCTTGTGTAGGCACTTTCTCTTCTTTAGCACGTGCGAATATCTGCAATGTTTTGTTGTAAATATCGTCAATATATTTTGTTGTTTCCTGTTCGGTCAGGTTTTTGACCTCGCGATAGCAGTTTATCACTCCGCCGGCATTGATCAGAAAGTCCGGCGCATAGACGATTCCTCTGTCTACGAGCATCTGACCATGTAGCTGTTCATCAGCCAGTTGGTTATTGGCTGCACCGGCTATTACAGCGCATTTCAGCCTTCTGATGGTGTCTGTATTCACTGTGGCTCCGAGTGCACATGGAGCATAGATGTCAACATCGAGATCATAGATCTCATCGATACCTACCATAGTGGCACCATATTCTTTTGCTACAGCTTTGAGATTTTCCTGATTGATATCGGTGATCGAGACCTTAGCTCCGGCTTGGTCAGGTGGCCGACTAGATATTTGCCTACGTGCCCGATGCCCTGGACTGCTACCTTCCTGCCAGACAGGTCATCCGTACCGAAAGCTTCCTTAGCACTGGCTTTCAATCCTAAAAATACCCCGTATGCTGTGAAAGGCGATGGGTCGCCCGTACCGCCTGCTTCCATTGGCTTGCCTGCTACGTGCTTGGTCTCCTGCATGATATAGGAAATTTCCTGGGTCGAAGTACCCACATCTTCCGCAGTGATATATTTGCCTCCCAGCGTCTCTACGAAGTGACCAAATTTGCGCCAGTATTTCTCTGTTCTTTGCTCTTTATTATTGCTGATTATCACTGCTTTGCCACCACCCAGGTCTATGCCGCTGATAGATGATTTGAAGGTCATACCGCGCGACAGCCTCAGCACATCCCATATTGCATCACTTTCATTTTTGTAATTCCATATACGACAGCCTCCGAGAGAGGGTCCGAGTGTAGTATCATGAACTGCAATGACCCCTTTCAGGCCAGTTTCTTTATCATTGAAGAAAAGCAGATTCTCATGCTCCATTTGCTCCATGAGCGCGAGAATATTTGATTCTGCTTTTGCTTCGGTTGTTACAACACTCATTCTTTTTATTTTTAATAGCTTTGCAATTCAAAAAACGTGGTCAAACCTAAATGAAATATTTGTTTCGGCAAAGGGTAAAACGGTAAACCCGACCTGCTTTTTCTGTCGGCTACGATATATTATAAAATAACATGGCTGCTCTAATTATGTAGTATCAGACAATTAGTACCTTTTGGGGGAAATATGAGAGAAAAAAATTAAATTATAAATGAACTCTTCAGAAATCGGTAGATCAAATGAAGGGTATTAAGCATATATGAAGCATCTTTTATCACTATGGAAATACTTTGCGCAGCATAAATGGCGGGTGCTGTCGGGATTTCTGTTTATTATTTTGGCGAATGTATTCAAGACATACAACCCCTCTGTGGTCAGAGGCGCGGTGAATAATGTGGTCGAGAACTTATGCAATATTCAATCAGTCGTGAATGGCAAAGACTATCTCTTGGCTCAGCTTAGTATCACCCTGCTTATATTTCTCGCCACCTATGTGATCGTAGCACTGCTGGAAGGTTTTTTCACTTTCATGATGAGGCAGACCATCATCGTCGTGTCAAGGCTCATCGAAGCCGATATGAAGAATGATATGTATGCCCATTATCAGAAACTGGATCTGGCCTTTTACAGAAAAAATAACACAGGTGACCTGATGAATCGTATTACCGAAGATGTGGCGAGGGTCAGGATGTTCGTAGGGCCTTCGCTGATGTATTCGGCCAATCTCGTATGTATGTTTCTGCTCTGCGCGGTAGCGATGATACATGTCAACTGGCAATTGGCATTATTTGTTTTGATACCGATGCCCTTTCTGTCTATGCTGGTCTATATGCTGAATAACCGCATCAACAAAGGCAGCGAGGAGCTACAGTCCAAACTCTCCGATATCACGACCAATGCACAGGAATCATATTCCGGCATCAGGGTCATACAGGCATATGTGCAGGAGAAAGCCATGCTTGGGTTTTTCGAGAAGGAGAGTGATGATTATAAATTTTTGTCGATGAAGTTGGCGAAAGTCGAATCGCTTTATTTTCCACTGATCACTCTGATAGTCGGAATGAGCCTCTCGATCATCGTGTATATCGGCGGCATCTATGTAGGCAATGGCAAAGTAACGATGGGCAATATCGCCGAGTTCATCATGTATCTCAATATGCTGACTTTCCCTGTCAGTGCTTTGGGCTGGGCAGTATCACTCACACAGCGTGCTGCAGTCTCTATGGAGCGCATCAATCAGTTTATGGATGTGCAGCCTACCGTGCTGAATGAAAAAGGGGTAAACACTAAAGTGACAGGTAGTATTGAGTTCAGAAATGTAGACTTCGTATATGCAGATACAGGGATACATGCTTTGAGAAATGTATCGTTCAAGATCCCTGCCGGCCAGCGCTGGGCAGTGGTGGGCAAGACCGGTTCCGGCAAGACCACACTCGCAGATCTCTGCATACGGATGTATGATGCCACTAAAGGCGAGGTGAGAATAGATGATATTGATATTCGTGAATGGAATACCGGGCAGCTGAGAAACCAGATCGGATTCGTGCCGCAAGATATATTCCTTTTCTCAGAGACCATCCAGGATAATATCAATTTCGGAGCAGCGACATCTACATTAGAGCGTGCTGCTATATATGCAGATCATGCATCCATTCATGAAGAGATCAAACAGTTTCCGCAGGGCTATGATACGGTGGTAGGAGAGAGGGGTGTCACACTCTCGGGCGGACAGAAACAGCGCATTTCGATAGCTCGTGCATTGGCCAAAGAACCCAATATCCTCATACTCGATGACTGTCTGTCTGCCGTAGATGCAGCGACTGAAAAAAGGATAGAGAGCAATCTCAATAAAGTGTTGACAGAAAAGACAAGTCTCATTATTACTCACCGCATATTTTCATTGATGTATTTTGATAATATACTCGTGCTGGATGATGGGGCGATAGCAGAATCAGGTACACACGAACAGTTGATAGCTTCGGGCGGAATTTACGCTGAACTTTATGCCAAACAAGCTGCAACGGAAATGGAGGAAGGTGCGTCTTAACTGAGGTTAAATTAATGTTAGGTATAAAATTTAGCATTTTTAATTATGCTATATTCAAAACATTAACATAGATTTGTCTAATTCGTTTTTAACTAAACAAAAAACAGGTGGAAAATAACGGGGGGAAGTACAGTGGTTTTTTTAGTAAGAAATTGCGTGCGGGAAAGAGGAGGACGTATTTCTTTGATGTAAGAAGTACCAAACAAGGTGATTACTTTATCACCATCACCGAAAGCAAAAAGAAATTTGACAGCGATGGCTACGAAAGCCACAAAATTTTCCTTTACAAAGAGGACTTCAAAAAATTTGTCGAAGCATTGAATGAGACCCTTGACCATGTCAAGACCGAGTTGATGCCTGACTATGACTATGAGTCAGAAAGACAGCCGAGAGGCGAGAAAGAAGAAGGCGCTGAACCGGATTCTCACGAAGGCCCTAAGCCTAGCGGCGAAAAGGACACAGACTACAAATCTTCATCAGGCATAGGCGATGATGAAGAGATCAAGTGGGGATAAACTAATTGATAATTAATAATGAATAATTAATAATTGTGCAGGCAAGTAATTGTTTGTGTAAAAGATTTTCCTCGTCTCAAGTCTAATGTCTCACATCTCAAGTCTACTTTTGCTATACGCAAAGTACAGAGCCGTCACCAATCCCAGTATGACGAGATATATCCACAGCACTATGATCTTGCTACAGATCACAGCAATGAGAAGGCTGGACGACAGCACTGATAGCACACAGAGGCTATACAGCAGCCACTTCGGTAGATGGATATAGGCAGATGCATATTCAGATGCCATTTTAGTCGGCAGTCTGAATGCCGCTACTGACATCACGATGGTCATGATCATGATACCAAAGATGGCGAGGAACGCATAAAACTCTATAATATCCGGGCCGAAATAGTTCTCGATGAAACCTGCGTATTCGAGCGCATTTCCAATACCTAAGATGACCAACACAATGCCAAAGAATAAACCCACTGCGCGTGAGGGATTGCCACCCGTATCTACCTGCTCGAAGTATTCCGGCAGGGCTTTGGCGCGAGCCATAGCATATAGCTCCCGGGGGAGTGCCACTGCGCCTCCGCTATACGATGCCAGCCCCGAACTGATCATGCCCAATTTAATAAATGCCATACCCGCTACGCCGTAATATGGCAGCGCCGTACTGATCAGATTGATCTTCTCGCTGGTATGCATCAGCCCCACACTGGAGATATAGGCAAAGGTCACAGAGAGATACACCAGTAATACCATGCTGCCACCGATCAGAAGTGCAAGGGGAATATTCCTTTTCGGATTTTCCATTTCCTCGCCCAGCTCGATGATGATCTGGAAACCCAGACAAATATTGAAAGAAAAGATGACCGCAAGAATGAAATTAGGTGTCTCCGGCAGTGTAGCGTGCAGGACAAAATTTCGGGAAGATATGATAGGTATGAAATACATAAAGAGGGAGATGAGTAGCTGCAGGCAGAGCACTACCTGCACCATCGTCACTATCTGTAGCCCCAGAAGGTAAAAAAGGTAGAAGGCCGCCACAAAACACATAGCCGCGATGTGCGGAGGGAGAAACGATGGCAGAAATTCTTTGAACTGCTCCATCAATCCGGTGGATATAAGCGAAAGTGTGCAAGCACCACCTATCACCGCCAGCCATGATACGAGAAAGCCCGCAAATGGACTGAGCAGCCTGCGACAGTATTCAAATCCGCCACCGGCTATGGGCATGGCACTCGACAGCTGGATGGTGGGCAATATGCTCATTATGGACACGACCAATGCGATCGTGATGGCCAGCCATGCAGCGGGGCCGGCCTTGCCTGCTATGGCCGGTATCAGCACAAAGGTACCCATACCTATCACTCCGCCTATCACTATGCCTACCGCACCCAGCAATCCGATTTTATTTTTCAATCCTGAGCCCATGTTTGTTTCAATTAAGGATGTACGGTAAATGAAATGGCCTTTTGAAAAGTATAGCCCTCATCATCAGATATTTTGAAGGTATAAGTTTCAGTAGTGTTTGTCAGATATTTACCGGCTTTGAAAGAAAAATCCCTGTTGATCGAGTTGGCTTCTGAGTCGATGAGTATATATGTATTGAGCAGTGCCGGCCTGAGCGTATCGATAGCTCTGGTGACCTGCAGATAGCGCATGATAGATGTATTTTTCGTAGCAGAAAATCCGATCAGAATAGATGCAGCAGTATCGATGGTTGCATTAGCAGATGTATATGCCGGACCTACCTTGAATGTCATGGTCG
>CAIXBT010000032.1 GCA_903917755.1 uncultured Bacteroidota bacterium | reverse complement strand
TGGTTCATACATCTGGTCTCCGGGTGCACAGGTGACTCAAAATATCACCGTAACTCCTGCTACCACGAGCACTTATACCGTGGCTTATACTTTTGCTAATTGTGCTCCTGTCACAGATAGCGGTACAGTGACTATCCCGCCTCTACCTTTTGTATCTATATCCATTATCAATGCTATCTGTACTGCATCTGATGGTCAGGAAATAGCGCTGGCCAGTGCAGGCACAGCTCCATATACCTACCTGTGGAATGACCCATCGCATACGACTGCGAGTACATTGTCGGGATTAGTAGCGAACAGTAACTATTCCGTCACTGTGAACGACATCAATCATTGTACTACGACTACCTCGGGAATGGTAGCAGATAGTATCACCCCCCTTCCGATTGCAAATACGATCACAGATATTACCTGTCATGGATTGCATAATGGCGCAATATCGATATCTGTGCCCAATTGCAACAACTGTACCTATCAATGGAGTAATGGTATGAACGGTACCATAGACAGCAGTCTCGCTCCCGGTACATATATCCTGAAAGTCACCGATCAGAACGGCTGTACATCTACGGCATCTTATACCATCGCAGATCCGGCACCGGCTACACTCAGCATCATGCCTAATGACTCGACGGTCATAGAAGATTCGCTAATGGTATTGTACCCTGTCTTCGGGCCATATCCGCAGTCAAGTATTGTATCCTACAACTGGTCTCCGGCATTAGGTTTGAGCTGTACAGATTGTGCCCAGCCGGTGTTTAGCTCTGTGTCGGGCTATTATAGCTATTCGCTGGTTATCGATTACAATCAGGGATGTCAGGTCACAGATTCTGTCAATGTGATCGTAGTGAGTCAGCACTTTATATACGTGCCTAATGCTTTTACTCCTAATGGAAATGGTACCAATGATGTATATATGGTGTATCCGAGAGGAGGTATACGGTATATCAGCCTGAGTATATTCAACAGATGGGGTGAAAAGGTATTCGAAACCCTTGATCCGGGCAAAGGTTGGGATGGTACATACAAAGGCCAGATGCAGGAACCCGGTGTATATATCTATACACTCGGTGTGACCTTCGATGATAATATCAGCATAAGCAAAAAAGGCAGTATCACATTGATCAATTAAGGATCACATGCCGAATTTCTGTCTCACGAGTTTGTCAAACAGCCTCGTAGACTGCATTTCGCCACTCCATTGGTATTTTGGGAGAAGATTCGTTTTGATATATTCAAATGCAGCTTCTATGCTTGGAGATTCATTGATATAGGCTATAGCAGCCTGATAAGCCTGACTATCTCCTTTGAAAAGTTCATTTGTCAACACATATTGTTTGTTGAAATCGATCATGCTCTTCAGATCTTTACGGCCCGCCTGATCATTGAGTGCAGGTCTTTTTTCGCCGCTCAGCAGGTCATTCAGCGACCTCTCTTCTCCGGCAAAAATATCATTCAGTGATGTCTGCTTTACTTTTATTTCTTCCTTTTTCACCACCTGCATTAGTTCTTCCACTGCTTTGAGCGGCTCAGATTCTATAGGGATGACCACTTGCTTGGGCTCTTCTTTAGGAATTATTACAGCGGCTACTTCCACAGGTTTTTGTTCTATGATCGGGCTTGCTATGGGGGGCTCCTGTTTTGGCAGGACCACTTCCTGCTCTACAGGTTTCTGTTCTGCCACAGGCACTATGGGAATGATGACAGGTTCTTCTTTCACAGGTATCACTACTACAGGCGGCACTTCGACCCTAGCGACCCTTGTCTGCTCAAAACTGACAGGCGCAGCGGCAATATTTTTCACCATTAAATATAACTTGCGCAGGTCATCGAGCAGGATATCACGATCCAACTCAGATATACTGCCATCGGCCAGTAGTTTACTATTCTCATTGATCCTGTTTGCTATTTCGCGAATATCCATGACTGATTATTTATGGTTAATTTACATTACAAACTTACGGTGATTGCCCTATAGTCTAAAATGTATATTTTCACTTTTTATTATGTACTGTGCAAATTATTGGAAATGTTTATAGAACCGGGTAGGAATTCAGAAGGCAAAGGATGGATAGAAGTGATCTGCGGGTCGATGTTTTCGGGCAAAACCGAGGAACTGATCCGCCGGCTGAAGCGTGCCCAGATAGCAAACCAGACCGTAGAAATATTCAAACCGGCGCTGGACATACGCTATCATGAGCAGAGGGTCGTATCCCATGATGCCAATAGCATCCACTCCACTCCTGTCGCACACTCAGAGAATATCCTCCTGATGCCAAAGGTGTGAGCGTGGTGGGTATCGATGAGGCCCAGTTTCTGGATATGGAGCTGCCCCATGTCTGCGAAAAGCTCGCCCAAAACGGCACCCGTGTGATCGTGGCGGGCCTGGATATGGACTATGAGGGAAAACCATTCGGGCCGATGCCCCATCTGCTCAGTATAGCTGAC
>CAIXBT010000031.1 GCA_903917755.1 uncultured Bacteroidota bacterium | reverse complement strand
GATGAAGACCGGGAAGGAGAGGCCATAGCATGGCATCTTTGTCACGTACTCGATCTGGACCCTAAGAAAGCAAAACGTATCACATATACAGAGATCACAGAGAAAGCAGTTAAGAATGCGGTGGCTAATCCCCGCACTATCAACCTCGATCTGGTCAATGCTCAGCAAGCCCGCCGTGTGCTCGACAGACTGGTAGGATATGAACTATCACCTGTGCTGTGGCGCAAGGTGCGCCCATCGCTATCTGCCGGTCGTGTGCAGTCAGTAGCAGTAAGAATCATAGTAGACAGGGAACGCGATATCAAGAAATTCAACAGCACTTCTTCATTTAAGATCACCGCTCAGTTCTTTGTAAAGGATGAAAAGACAGGTAAAGTGGTCGTGCTGAAAGCAGAAAGTACATCTAAATTCAGTACAGAAGGTGATGCGGAAAAGTACCTGAGCAATCTGGTCGGCGCTACTTTTTCGGTGAAAGACATCGAGAAAAAACCGACTAAGCGCACACCATCTGCACCGTTTACTACATCGACATTGCAGCAGGAGGCCAGCCGCAAGCTGGGATTCTCGGTGGCAAAGACCATGCTCGTAGCACAGAAGCTCTATGAAGCAGGTCATATCACTTATATGAGAACTGACTCAACTAACCTTTCAGAAACAGCTCAGGCAGCCATCGCCACAGAGATAAAATCTAAATACGGCGAGCGCTATCATAAGAAGAGGCAATTTGCTACAAAGAATGCCAGTGCACAGGAAGCGCATGAGGCCATACGTCCTTCTTACATAGAGAATCAAAACGTAGAAGGCGAGCGCGACGAGCAGAGACTATATGAACTGATCTGGAAGCGCAGTATAGCATCGCAAATGAGTGATGCGGAACTGGAGAAAACGATCATCACTATAGGCAATAATAAAAATACAGACCAACTGCAGGCTACTGGTGAGATCGTAGTATTTGATGGTTTTCTAACCGTCTATACCGAATCTACAGATGAGGAAGAAGTGGATAACGAAGAAGAAAGTGCAACTCTATTGCCGCCGCTCAAGACCGGAGATAATCTCGACCTGAAAGAAATGATAGCCACAGAAAAATTCACTAAGCCACTGCCAAGATACACGGAAGCAAGTCTGGTGAAGAAACTGGAGGAACTCGGTATAGGCCGTCCGTCTACCTATGCGCCAACCATCAGTACGATCCAAAAGCGTCAATATGTGGTCAAAGAAAGCAGGGATGGGACAGAGCGTGCCTACCGTGTGCTGACCTTAGCCAAAGATAATATCACTAAAATAGAGAAGACCGAGATCACGGGTGCGGAGAAAGCAAAGCTATTCCCTACCGATATCGGAAACCTGGTCAATGACTTTCTGGTGGAGAATTTCGGCGCGGTGCTTGACTTCGGTTTTACCGCAGATGTAGAGAAACAGTTTGATGAGATCGCTGAAGGTCATAAGGTGTGGACCAAGATGATCGACGATTTCTACAAACCATTTCACCAGACCATAGAAACCACCACTAAGGAATCCAAGAAGGTGACCGGCGAACGCCAACTGGGTGTGGATGCCACTACCGGCGAGCCCGTACTGGCCAAAATGGGTCGCTATGGTGCTATGATACAGATAGGTGCTACGGAAGATGAGAAGAAACCTCGCTTCGCAAAACTGCGTGCTAATCAATCCATAGAGACGATCACATTCGATGAGGCGATGGAACTGTTTAAACTGCCACGTGTGGTCGGCCAGTTTGAGGATAAGGATATCAAGGTCAGCATAGGCCGCTTCGGACCATATGCACAGCACGACAGCAAATTCATTTCGCTGAAAAAAGAACAGGACCCGTATACCATCACACTCGATGAAACTATAGAACTGATCAAAGCCAAGCGTGAAGCCGATATCAATAAGTTCATCATGGAGTTTAAAGACCATGATATTCAGGTACTCAACGGGCGTTATGGAGCCTATATCAAAAAAGGCAAAGACAACTATAAGATACCTAAGGGCAAACAGGCTGATCTGCTGACCGAAGCTGAATGTCTGGAGATAGTCAGTGCAGGACCGAGCAAGAAATCGCCTCGCAGAGGAGCCAAAAAATCATAGCTCCTTGCTTCCTGAATCTGAAATACAAGCGCTGGTCCGACTGCTGGATGATGATGACAAAGAGGTCCTTGACCTTGTGTACACTAAGATCAAAAGCTTCGGACCGGAAATAATACCCAGTCTGGAGAGTGCCTGGACCACAGAGCTGAACCCGCTGCAGCATGACCGGCTCGAAGAGATCATCCATGACATACAGTTTGAAATAGTCAGTGATGAACTAAGTGTCTGGGTCGAGTCAGAAGAAAATGAAAACAACCTGCTCCGGGGCTTTTATATTCTTTCTAAATATTTTTCTCCAGATCTGAAATTCGATGAGATCCAAAAGCAGGTCTTTAAGATCAAACAATCTATCTGGCTGGAGCTGAATTATAATCAGACACCGCTTGAGCAGATCCAGATATTCAATCAGGTTTTTTATGGTTATCATGGATTCAACGGCATCCAGATCTCGGAGAAATTTGAACATTACAATCTCGATCACCTGCTACAGACCAAGCATGGTACTTCTATTGGTCTGGGTATTCTGTATCAGATCATAGCCAGAGAACTCAATCTGCCTGTATATGGAGTCCCACTGATCAAATATTATGTGGTTTGTTTTTGCAAGAGGACCATCACTGACTTTAGTGACGCAGCAGAACTGGAGCACGAGATCATGTTTTATATCAATCCTGTCAATCGCGGCTCACTTTTCTCTCGCAATGAAATAAAGGAGTATCTCGAAAAAATGAAGATAGATACAGATGCCCGCTATTTCAGTCCGGCTTCTGACAAAACAATCATAGCGGAGCTTATAAGCTATTTCATAGAACTATCATTTCTGAAAAAAATGTCAGACAAGGAAACTGACTTTAGAAAACTCTTTCAGATAGTGATGGGGCAAAATTATTGATTCGATCTCATTTCAAGCCATAAAAAAAGCCCCATTTCGGGGCTTTCTTGTTGTTAGTTGTTAGCGATTATTTGTTGTCCTCAGGTCCACCCTGACTTTTTCTTTCTTCTCTTTTTGCTTTTTCTGCAGCCTGATATTTGCCATACAGATCAGCGCCCATTGCTGCTTCGAGGCCCTTTTTGTGGTTCTCTCTTAGGGTTTTCAGTTGTGCTTTTTGATCTTCAGACAGATCACTTCTTTTGACACCATGCATGATACTTTCTCTCTGGGTCTCAGTCTTTGTATTCAGTTCGAGCACTTTAGGATAAGCATTACCTAAAGCTACCAGCGCATTGATCTTATCGGTCTCATGTTTAGCTTTTTGTTCGGGGCTCATAGGAGTTCTGGCAGGTCTTGCCTGTCCTGATGGTGGCGGTGGCGGAGCATCATTCGTTTGAGCGAAAGTGGCCACAGAGAAAAGCAGTGCGGCAACTGCGATAAGCATTCTTTTCATTTTGATTTTGTTTAGTAGTGTGATTGCAATTTAAGTTCCAGGTTTAAGACAACATCGGTGTTTAACATTTGTTTTGATAAAATCTCCAGCTATTCTATCGCTCTATTATCAATTTCTGTTGAATATACTTGTTGATCTTCTGTAGTGATTCTTTCAAAAGATTTATCTCCCCGGGAGCAATGATATGTTTTTTCTGAACAAAAGCAGTTTCAATTACAATTCTATTGTCGCTTGTTTTTGTGCTTTTGCGATGAAAGGAGATCAGGGGATTCTCCAGTTCGAAATCTGAGGGCAGGCTGATCTTGCCGCTATCATTCAGGATATACACCAGCTTCTCGTTCTGTATATGAGGAAAGCCTAGCAATAGATCATGCTTGCGACTTGAGTCTGCCGAGATATTGTCATACCATTTTTTCAGGTAAGTTGATGAGAGAAATGATTTCCCGCCGGTATTAAAGTCATAAACTTTAGATGATTCTCCTGTCATATCAAAGCTTATCACTTTAGCCGTATCTTTAGTGTGCAGGACTTCGATATTTTCTGATTGTTTCAGATTGAGATGGTTGAAGATGTAATTTTCCTGTTCCTTTTTTGCACCGAGTATGACCTCTGATTTTGCTCCATGTCGATACTCTCCGCTCAGGTCTATGCTGCCTGATATTTTAGCTTTTGAATCAGCCGATATATTGACCTCGTTATAGACATTCATAGTATTCAATTCTGCTTTTGATCTCGGGGTGTTAATTATTTTGCCTCCATCATCAGTCAGCATCAGTCCGTAGCGGTTTTCGGTGAAACTGCTCAACTCACCAAAGGGCATTGAATTGCTAGTACATTCCATCCATGTAGGTTTGTTATCGATCTGCGCATACAGGATACAATGGTTGAAGCGGCTCGATGGGAAAGTGGTATCAATGGGGTGAAGATCAGAGCCTGCATTGATGAGGGTAGGGTAGGCCTCGATCCCGACCGTATTAAGCATGGCGCACATATAATTGCTCAGTGCTTTGCAATCTCCGTATTTAGAACTGTCTACCGAACCGGCAGAGAACGGTATCTGTCCGCCTATCCCGATCTGAATACTGACATATCTGAAATTGTGCTGCAGGTAGGAGTATAGTATTTCAGCTTTCTCCTGATCGGTGCGGGCATCCTTCACCAGTTTTTTCACTTCACTTTTCTCAGTCTCGGTTAGTTTTCTTTTATCCTTATATGCATTGCATAATGATGCGCCAAATTCCTTCCATGTGTTGAGTGATCCTTTATATCCGGCTATTTCAAATTTTTTGGGGCTGAGATCGATTCGCGGTAGATAATAACTGGCAGAATAAGAACCCGTTGGTACTGAGATCGCTTTTCGGCCTTTCACTGTCCATGTATAAATGTCATTGTCCTTCTCATGAGATATACTCGGCTCCAGATTGATATTATATGCTTTGTAATTAATGCCGAGGCCAGGAGATACGTTCACTTTGAATGTTTCATTTTCAATCGATTCGTGAGGGTCCTGTATCCAGAAGTCAGGATAGTGTAATGTGCCGTTTGATTCAAGTGTATATGTATAGTCGATGGTCACCGGATACTGGCCGCCGCTCATATGTATGAATTTCACTCGGGCATCCTGATACAATGAAAATCCATCTGAAGCAGCATAGTCTGTCATATCGCTTCTGTTATGTTTGTTCATCAGTTTGCCGTTTTTGTCATATACACTGGCCGTCATTGTTCCTACATGAAGGAAGGAATTGTAAAACAGGTATAAAGAAAGCTCTCCGGCTGCTTTTTCGTTTAGTACCGTTACTACTTTGTGATAGGTGAGCTCTGTCTCACTCGGACTCTTGATATCAAGGGTCACCTGGTGATTTCTTACTACACTATTGGCCCCGATGATCAGAGAGTCAGGTATCAGACCCACAGACAGTTCATCCCGGTTGGTACCGGCCCTCATTATAGAGCATGCGAAGAATAAGAGGAAAAATAAGAGATGTTTTCTTTTCACGATTTCTTTTTTAGTATGATAGGCCTTTGTTTCAGGTCGTAATATTTCTGCTGGAAATCATAGAAGCCTGGATAGACGTCCTTTTTATAAAATGATCTTGCGTATTCTAAATTTTGCCTGAGGGTGACCGAATTGTCTGCTTTCTCCGTTTGATAGTTAAATTCAATTGAGGTGTCGGGCATCGCTAGTTTAACGGGTCTGGCAAGGGAATCTACCATGTATTCTGAAGGTATGGCGAGCTTCATTGTGATATTTTCCTTTTGGATATAGCCGAAATCAATATCACTGGTACGTTCACGGCTCACAAAAACATTGACAGGGTCTCCGTATATGGCAGGAATGGATATATATATGTTGCCCTCATTATCCGAAGGGGTCTGAGTTGAAAATCTGATCTTTTGAACAAACTTGTGTGTGGTAGGATCTGTCGTATCAGAAACCGATTCAATCGTCACATTGGGTATGTCTTTTTTAGGTGGTCAGATATCACTCCATCTTTGTTGTGGGCTTTGAGCGATTTAAAATAATCTGAGATGTAATAATCATTGCTGATGATGATCTCGCCGGTCATTCTACCGCTATTATCGAGAGCGGCATCTATCAGTACAGATGTGTTGTTATTAAGACTTTGGTCTGAAATGTGATACCAAAATAGGTCGGACTTGTTTTTGAATACCAATCCTTCGGTGTTGAGCAGTTCAAATTCTGTAACCCCGAGCAGAGGGTAGCTTTCTGATGCATCCAGTACCAATCGTTTCTTTCCATAGTCGAGACTCACCAGTACCACGATCTTTTTGAACTGGTCTAGGATCGGGAAATCCGTATTCATATATCCGTTGGTACGGGTACCTACCAGCATAGGATATGCGACGATATCTGCTTTGCGGAGGGTGTTGATGAGCAGCATGTTTACCTCAGAGATCGTTCCTGTCTTAGTGAGCCAGACATTGTCACTGGTGTTTTCGATAGGATAGATACCGCTACCTGATGCTGTGATGTTAGAAGAAATGAATTTATAGATCGCATCTACTTTTTGCTCTTCGGTCATCCCATCGGTCAGTATCGATTTCCATACTTTTTTTGGAAGACCGCCTATATCCATGGTTTTTTCAAAATTAGGACTGGCATACAGATAGTCCTGGAGTTTTTCGAAAGTAGAAAGGGTATGGTTGTCTTTCAGCGGGAATTTTAATCCGCGCAATTGAAAGCCCATCCAACTCTCACAGTTTTTAGTGCTGTTGAAATATGGGTCTGCAGCAAATCCCGGGAGATTGTATGTGGTATAGGTGATCGCATTACCGGTCAATTCCTGGCTCATTTGTCCTCCGGTGGTCGGCACGTCGATCTGTGATGTGAAAGGAGTCGTTCTCTCCTCATAATTATTGGTTTGGATATGCTTATTCACATAGTAATCTATAGCATCCAGAAATCCCACAGTGATGCTGCTTTTGAGGCTTGCCACACTGGAAGTGAAATACCAGTTGGGGAGCGTAGAGGATAGGTATTGTGTCTTGTCGTAACCGATCTCAAAGACCGATCCCTTTTTGACTGATGGTACACTAAAGGAAACCTGAGTCTCATACTCATTGACCCTGCTATAATGGATATCGGTAGGCTGGAGTGCCATTTTCTTTATTTCTCCATTTTCCAGATTGTAGCTATATGCTTTTATGTTTTTTATGTCTTCTCTGCTTTTAGAGTTGAATCGTGTCGTAAAATCAGCCCTATCCGTACCTTTTTCGGTCAGCACTTTGAATCTTTGATAGTATGCAGTTGTGATACGAAACTTGCCGGTAGTATAAAAGCCAGCTTCTTCCTTTATGTAATATACTTCTGCCAGATCGAGGAGCAATATGGCATCAGCATTTTTGTCAAAACTGCATTCGGTCATTTTCATTTCGTCCATTGTGACTTTGCCCCAATCTTCAAACTTTCCGTCAGGAGCCTGAGCCCTAAGTAGGCAGGATGATAATATGAAGATCAGTGCAGGGAAAATGCCGTATAGTTTCATGGAGCTGGAATTGTTTTATTGATAAATATAGATAATGTTCAGATGTGTTAAGATCAAATCATACAGGGCTTATGCTTTCTTTTTTAGTATTATGGGTTTCTGTCTCAGATCATAATACTTCTGGTGAAAATCATAAAAGGATGGATAGTTTTCACGTTTGTAATAAGAAGAGTTGTATTGAATTTTTTGGGTAAGAGTAATGTTGGTTTCCGACTTCCCGGTCTGATAGACGAATGAAATGGAAGTATCCGGCATGATCAGCTTGATGGGTGGGACGAGTGAGTCCACCTGATAACCTGATGGTAGACTCAGGTTCATGACTACATTTTCTTTCTCGATGAATCCAAAGTCTATATCACTTGTTCTTTCCGAATTTACAAACGGATTGGTCGGGTCTCCGTATATCATCGGTATCGAAATGTAAATATTGCCATCGTTGTCGGTCAGGGGCTGTGCCGAAAATTTAACCTTCTGCGTGAACCGGCTATTGGCGAAATTCACTGTATCAGTCACCGATTCGATAGTGGCATTGGGGATTTCCTTTTTCAGTATATCTGAGATACGGCCTTCTTTGTTATTAGCCTTGTAGCGTCTCAACCTGTTTGCGCTATAGTTGCTGCTGGCTATTGTGATCTCACCGCTTATCCTGCTGTTTTCGTCTATAGAGGCATTGATCAGCACATTGACGCTATTGGCGCATTTGTCAAATATGGGATACCAGTATGAATCTCCTCTGGCTTTCAGCACCAGACCGTATGTATTGAGCAGATCAAATTTTGTGACGCCGAGTGGCAGGAATTTATCGCTGGCATCCAGTACTATCTTCTTTTTGCCATTGTCTAGTTCGACCAGTGCCACTATCTCTCTGAATTTATCAGTGATGGGATATAACCTGTTTATATAACCACTGGATCTGGAACCTACCAGCATAGGGTATGCCTTGATACCGGCCCTGTGAAGCGTGTTTATGAGCAGGATATTTATCTCTGTACTACTGCCAGTTTTGTTTTTCCATATCTGATTATTGCCGCTGGCAGGCACGAATGCATAGGAGGATGTACATGCCATATTAGAGCGTATCAGATCAAAGATAGCGCTCGTTTTATGTTCTTCGCTCATACTGTCATTGATCAGTGGCTCCCATAGTTTTTTTGATATTGGTTCGGATTGGAGATTGCCGGTGAAAAACGGATTGCCATAAAAATATTCATTCAGTTTGTCGAAACTGTTTAAGATATAGGAGTCGATACGATCATCATAAGCGTTTAAGTGACGGTTGAGCGGATAGCCTATCGAGCGCAGCTGAAATCCGATCCAGCTGGTATAGTTCAGGCTGCTGTTAGTGAAATCATCAGTCTTAAATGCCGGAAGGTCGTGAGATGTATAAGTCACGGCCTTGCCTATCAATTCTACTCTGCCTGATTCCTGAGATGGAACTATATAAATATCAGAACTGTAAGCCACTGATTTTTCATCCAGATTTTTGGTCAGAATGTGTCTGTCAATATAGTAGTCGATAGCATCCAGAAACCCTATCGTTACACTGCTTTTGACAGATGGGATGGAGGATGTGAATGTCCATGTAGGGAGGCTATTGCTGAGATATTCCGTTTTGGAATAGCTCATCTCAAACACACTGCCTTTTTTGACACCGGGCACACTAAATGCCACCTCAGACACATGCTCAGACAGCTTGCTGGTATGGATATCTGATGGCTTGAGGTCTATCTTCTTTATCTGGCCATCTTCTAGGTTATAGCAACTGGCTTTGATATTTGTGATATTCTCTCTGCTGTATGTATTGTATTGAAACTTAAAATCAGCTTCGTCCGAACCTTTTTCGCTCAGTATCTTATATCGCTCATAATAACTGGTGGTAATGAGAAATTTGCCAGCCACATAGAAACTCGCATCTTCTTTTTGAAAGAAGATCTGCCCAAGATCGAGCAGCAACATGGCATCTGCTTTTTTATCAAATGAACATTCTGATATTTTAAGATCATCCATTGACACTTTGCCCCATTCATCGAAATGGCCATTCAGGGTTTGGGCCGATATGAGACAGGATAATAACAGAAAGATCAGGGTCAGTGAGGCGTTAGCTATTTTCATAGTAGAGGTAAATTTCAGCTATAAATATAACTCGAAATTTTAATTGTAAAAGGAGAAACATCAATAGAAATGAGTCAGAGCCCCGTCTGGCCGTATTCCTTCATGATGATGAGCATGGAGTCTGCTTTGTAGTATTTGTTGACATGTACCATATCTGCTGCGAGATAGTTCAGCAGATTAGCCATCTCTACTTCTGACATATAGATAGGATACATGGTTTGTTCATAGAGCTTCCCATTCACTATGATGTGAGTGTTCATGCCTCTGATGAGCCATGCAGGCAGTGAATCAAGATGCTGTTTGAGCATATCTGCATCTGCCAGCGGTGGCACGAGAGACTGTGTCCCTTCGCCATTGTCGCCATGACATTGAGCACATCTGGTCTTATACACATACTTGCCGGGATGGTCGTATGCCGCATTGAAATAGGTCATGTAAAGAAACACTCCGACACAGAAGATCGGAAAGGCAACAATAGAGATACGAAAGAGCCTATTTCTCATTCAGCAGGCCTTGTATATCGTTTATAAGTTTGTCGGCGCCGATATCGGTGGTCCCGTCATAATATCCCCGCACTCGTCTCTGACGATCCACGAGTATGAAATTGCCATCATGAATGAACCCGCCCACTGCGTCCTTATCTTCCTTTACGAATGCCAGATAATGATCTGCAATGGCATAGATACTGTCTTTGGGCCCCGTCATAAAATGCCACTTATGACTATCCAGATTTAGTTTATCAGCATAGCGTTTAAGCACTGATATAGAGTCCCTTACAGGGTCTATGCTATGAGATAGGATGATCACATCTTTATTGTCTTTGTATTTTTCATACACCTTATGCATCTCCGATTTCATCTTCGGGCAGATGGACGGGCAGTGGGTAAAGAAAAAGTCCGCCACATAGATCTTTCCCTTCACGGTATTGGTGTCTATCACTGTGCTGTCCTGATCCACAAACTGAAAAGCAGGTATGGTGGCATTGACCGTGTCGTATTCTACCTGACCGTTCACGGTTTTCTTTTCGACCAGTTTCTGTCCGAGTATCTGGACCTTGGCAGGCGGTTTATTATCACATCCCCACAGAAGAAAACTAAAGCTTATAACTGTTATTAACCATTTCATGCCCCAAATGTATAACAGCGGAACCAATATTCTATTAGTTTTGTTGTGAAAGAACGATAAATGTCAGACAAAACAACGGCGACAACTCTCAACCCCTCCCATTCTGCTGAAGTGGAAGACTCCAATACCCATCAGAAGGCCAATCGGATACCTAAACCGGACTGGCTTAAGATCAAGCTTCCATCGGGTGTTGAGTATTCTGAGGTCAAAAAAAATATAAACACCAATCGGCTCCATACGATCTGTGAGAGCGGCCAATGCCCCAATCAGACCGAATGCTGGGGCGAAGGTACGGCCACACTGATGATATTGGGCAATGTCTGTACACGCTCTTGTATGTTTTGCAATGTGGCTACCGGCAAGCCTGAGAATGTCGATATCAGCGAGCCGCTGCGTGTGGCTGAGTCTATCAAACTGATGGGGCTGAAGCATGTGGTGATCACCTCTGTAGATCGTGATGACCTGATAGACGGCGGTTCGAAGATATGGGCGGCTACTATTCGCGCCATCCGCAGACATGCACCGGGTGTGACGTTGGAGACACTGATACCGGACTTTGCCGGGAAATGGGAAAACCTGCAACAAGTAATAGATGTCAAGCCCGAAGTGGTATCGCACAATATCGAAACCGTGAAGCGTCTGACCCGTGAGGTACGGATACAAGCTCGCTACGAGCGCAGTCTGGAGGTGCTTCTAAAACTCAAAGAGGGCGGCATAGAGCGCACCAAATCCGGCCTAATGCTGGGGCTCGGAGAGACCGAAGAAGAAATATATGAAGCTATGGATGACCTGCGTGCATCTCAAGTCGATATACTCACGATGGGGCAATACCTGCAGCCTACACGGCAGCTCCTGCCGGTGGCTAAATATGTCTCGCCAGATGAATTTAATAAATACAAAGAGATCGCACAGGGCAAAGGCTTCCGCTATGTAGAGTCCGGGCCGATGGTTAGGTCATCATATCATGCGGAGAGGCACTTAATATAGTGAATAGAGATGTTAGACTTGAGATAATAGATAATACGGAGACTATCTTAGATCCATACGTCATGGCGAGGAGGCCTCCGACGTGGCCATCTGGATATACAAACAGGAGGACTTCGCGTTATGGTACTGATGGCTATTCTATGCTATCGTTTCGGATTGCCACAATTTTTATCGTTTGTATTTTTTACGGGAGAAAAATTTCGCAATGACGGCATGCCTAGTCTATGGTCTCTAGGTCTAATATGTCTTGTCTATTTCACACCGCCAGTATCTCATTTATCCTGAAAGTCTCAAGATTGATCACTTTTTTGGTTATGACCACATCTTCGAATGGCGTGATGGCGAGGCTATTATTGATAATGCCTACCATAACGCCTGTTTTGCCCATCAGGATGGCCTCTACGGCAGCTACGCCGAGTTTGCTGGCTATCTCGCGGTCTGCACATGATGGAGTGCCACCGCGCTGCACGTGGCCTAATACAGTGACCTTCGTATCATAGTGCGAGAACTGCTCTTCTACTTTGGCTGCTATCTCCATCGCGTTGCCGCTTTTGCCGCCTTCGGCTACCACCACGAGGCTGGATGTTTTTTTGTTTTTAGCCCCTGTTTCCAGTTTCGTGATCAGTTCAGGAATAGTAATCAGATGCTCCGGTATCAATACCGCCTCTACGCCGGCTGCTATAGCCGACCTCAGTGCTATGAAGCCTGAGTCACGCCCCATGACCTCGATGAAAAAAAGCCTATTGTGAGATGATGCCGTGTCGCGTATAGCGTCTATGGCCTTTATCACCGTATTGCAGGCTGTATCGTAGCCGATAGTATAGTCCGTACCTGCCAGATCGTTATCTATGGTGCCCGGTATGCCGACCACATTGATGCCATACTCTTCGTATAGCCGTGTAGCACCTCTGAAAGTACCATCGCCGCCTATCACTACCAGTGCATCGATATTCTGTGCTCTCAGATTCGCAGCTGCTTTGGCGCGCCCCTCAGTGGTCATAAATTCCTTGCTGCGTGCGGTTTTGAGTATCGTACCTCCACGCTGGATGATATTGCTCACCGAGCGTGCAGTCATCGGTTCATAGTCGCCCGCGATCAGTCCGTCATAGCCACGATATACGGCCACAGATTCTTTCTCATAGTAAATGGTAGCTCTCACCACTGCACGTATAGCAGCATTCATACCCGGTGCATCGCCGCCTGAGGTCAGGACAGCTATCTTTTTGATCTTAGGATTTTCGTATAGCATGTTGCTAAAATAGCCCTAAATCTGATAATCGGGAAATCCTCAATCAGTAAATCAGTAATTCGGTAAATCTGTAAATGGATCTATGCCGGAAAAACCGTTCCGATGATCTTATTGTCACCGCTCATATACCATCTGAAATTCAGTGGTCCTGCGGTGTATAGCTTGTGTCTGAAGGTGACCTGATGGATACCTTCAGTATCCCAAATGGCGCGTGCGTCTTTCTGCATCTGCTCCGGATCTTCGATATAATCCATATTTTCTTCTATGGACATATATTGTTTGTCCGGAGGCATATTCAGCAGCTTAAGCAGGTGGTTGGATTGATACAGGATGCGCTTAGTGAGATCAGCCTCCATATATCCGGCATTGAGCAGTTTCTCGATATTCGAAAATCTCTCTTCGCCTTTATTGAGTTCTGAGGATACGCTTGATAGTTCTTTATTCAGATTGAAACGCTCGAAAGCAAACATGATAGAAGAGATAAGCACCTTGCCATCAAATTTACCTTTGACCAGAAAGTCCTGCGCTCCGAATCGTACCGTTTCGAGGCCTACTTTCTCATCTACCAGTCCGGTGAGTACGATCACGAGATTGTTAGGATATTTCTCCAGTAGTTTTTTGATCGTATCCAGACCTACGCTGTCGGGCAGGTTCAGGTCCATCAGGATGATGTCAAAAGTATGCTTTGACATCAGCTCGTTAGCAGTCTTCATATTCTCTCCGTGAAAGAAATTGAATTTGGGCGACAGCGACTCTCCCAAATAGAACTTTATGAGAAATGCATCTCCGGGATTATCTTCTATCAATAATACTTTGAGCTCTTTAGTATCCATTTTTATTTACTCGATCGAAAGTTTAACGGTTCTGAACCAAAATGCGTCCATTTGTTGAATGACTCTTGTGAAGTCATCAAAATCTACAGGTTTCAATATATAAGCGTTTGCATGGGTGTCATATGCCTTAAAAATATCGTGGTCAGCCTCAGAGGTGGTCACAGCTATGACCGGTATACGTTTCAGTTTCGGAGAATTTTTGATCTCCCTGAGTATCTCTATTCCGTTTCTCTTAGGCAGGTTGAGATCCAGCATGATGATATCAGGTCTCTCTGCGTGCTGAAATTCACCTTCCTTATACAGAAAACTCATCACCTTATCTCCGTCAGATACGACATCCATATCGATCTCGATCTTACATTCTTTGATGGCCTCTAGGGTGAGACGTATATCACCCGGATTGTCTTCGACTAATAAAAGTCTTTTTCTCTTTTTACCCTTTTGAGGTGTTATTTCCGTCATTGACAAATTTTTACTCCTTTCATTAAACGAAAATCGATTTACTTAGTTCCAGCGCTAAGTTCACATTTTTAACGAAATATAAAAAATAAAAAACGTCCCGTTTCAACTCGGGACGTTTACCTTTTTCATATCAATCTTTCATAAAACTAGTTGGCCGGCATTACTTTTTCGATCATTATCCCGTTAGCAGATACGCTGAGAGCGGAGTTGCTTTGAGAAGGAAGCTGATTGAAGAAGTCTTTGTAAGTGTTACCAAGTATTGTGTATCCGCCTGTATTGAGGTCGAAAAATATGTTGTTGAGCAGGTTAATGTTAGAGCCTGTACCTGCGTTTTTGTAGTAAGCCTGATTAGAAGCAGTTTGTTTAGCAGGAGTCAGTTTGATACGGTTGAAGTTGAAGATCACATTGTCAGTAGAACCGCTCAGGTAGACACCGTACATTGAGTTCTCGCCGCCTACATTGACCGAGTTGTTAGTTACATTAGCGTAGTTGTTATTTTCACCTGTGCAGTTATTCATTGCCAGACCGAAAGTACCGTTTACCGCGTTCACTACATTGTTGCTTACTATCATGTTGCCGTTCACCTGGTCCAGAGAGATCGCTTTGTAGTTTTTGTAGTTAGATACAGAGCTCACTACATTGTTGCTGATGATCGGAGCCACTTCGTTGGTCAGAGAGATAGCGCTTTCATATTGATTGAAGAATAGTGTGCCTGTGATAGCAGTTCTTGTGTCAGCGTTAGCAGCACCACCTTTGTAGAGGCCGAAGCTACCGTTGTTCACTTCGCAATCTTCGAAGCTGATATTGCTTTTAGAAGAGCCGGCAGTAGAGTAGATCACAGCGCTGTTAGCACCTGTAGATGGATGATCATTGCCGTCGAATACTACGTTTTTGAATTTAATGTTTTTTGAAGTACCGTCTATCTTTACAGCGTTGCCGGTATTGCCTGTTTTGTTTTCGATGGTCATGTTCTCAAAAGTCACATAAGAAGTGCTGTTGAGACCCAGTGTGAAGTCAGCGTCAGAAGTATTAGAAGTGAGGATCACATCAGAGTTATTTCCTTTAGCAGATTCGAAGGTCACAGTGTTTTGTGCAGAAACACCGGATATAGAAGATAGGTCGATCTTTTCAGCATATTTGCCATCTTCGATCAGGAAGGTGACCGGGCCGTTCACGCCGCCACATTTCAGGGCGCTTACCGCTGCATTGACAGTCGCGTAGTCAGCGTCAGTTTTTCCTATTCTAAATTCACCGGACAGAGGATTGCAGTCGCTGGCGAAAACGCTCAAGGAGATCGGAGAGATCATTAGAGCAGCGATGATGGTTTTTAAAGTTGACATGTGTTGAAATTTGATTGTTGAAAAAGGTTGAAATCGATTGATACATACAAGATAAATGGAGAGGTGGCGTTTGTCAACACCTGATCTCAAAAAAGTTTCATTATTTTCGCAATGCATTGATTTTCAATAAGTAAAATTTGGTTTTTGACAAATAAAACAATGAAAAGAGGGGCTGATCGCTGTTTATTTATGACAAATATCAGTATTTATTTCTTAAAAGTGGTTTTTGGGTAGATCAAAGTTAATACAGCTTGTATATAATAGTAGGCAAATGGGTTTATTGGCGCTTGAACCAATTAGTCCTATATTTGTTTCACAACAAATAAAACAACATGAAAAGTATCATTCTGGTCCTCATGACCCTATTAGTAGTGCCGGGCAATAAAACCATCTATGATTTTAAAATGAAAGACATAGATGGCAAGGATGTTTCGCTGTCTGATTATAAAGGCAAGGTGGTGATGATCGTCAATGTGGCATCTCTCTGCGGCAATACACCTCAATATAAGGATATAGAGACCATGTATGAGAAATATAAGGACAAGGGTCTGGTGGTGCTGGGTTTCCCGGCCAATAACTTCATGGGGCAGGAGCCGGGCTCTGACCAGAAGATTAAAGAATTTTGCTCAAGGGAATATCATGTGAGCTTTCCGATGTTCTCAAAGATCTCTGTGAAAGGCAGCGATATGCACCCTCTGTATAAGTTTCTGACCAGCAAGGCTGAGAATGGTGTGATAGACGCACCTGTGAAATGGAACTTCCAGAAGTTTCTGATAGGCAAGGACGGCACGGTGATCACTTCTATAGGAAATCATACATCAGTGAACGAGCCTGAGGTGGTCAAAGAAGTCGAGAACGCACTCAGGAAATAAATATCTGCTGAGAAATAAAAACATGAAGGTGATCCGATGGGTCACCTTTTTTTATCTCTGAAAGCTGACAATACATGAGTTGCATGAACTGCTATCGGCCTTGCTGCGTATCTGAAAGATGGAATTAGTGACCTGCAGAATGTGATATTGCAATACGGTGTGTCTATCCCATGTGTTGGTACCGTTGAAATCGATCTCATCGCACTGATCAGTGATGAAATAGGATGAATACAATGACCTCATGGTGTCAGAAGATGCGCGCAATTTGTATAATTCGTGGATCGAATCAGCCTGATAGAAATAGACGGAGTCCATGATGACAGTGGAGCTGTCTGCCGGATAAACTACATGCCATGAGCCCTGCAGAAAGGTCTGGCAATCATTTTTCTGACATCCGCATAACATCACGAAGCAAACACAAGACAGGCTGAAGATCAACTTTTTCATCTGCCCGTCACTGCTTTAGCGATTTGATATAAGAGACCAGGCCATTGAGTTGTTCATCTGTCAGTGTGTTGAATCCGCTCATCTGAGTACCGGGCTTGCCATCTTTTATGATCACTTTCAGTTGCTCATCATTCATTTGAGTGAGTTTGAGGTTCTTGGCACCTTCTTTCAATTCATCGCCGCCTGCACCATGACATCTGGCGCATTTTTCGTTGAAAACCTGCTGTGCGGAAGCATTCGGATCTACTTTCTTATTGGCGGCCTTATTCATTTCGGCCAGCCCGTATGCTGATAGCAGAAGCAGGATAGAAAGCATAGCCAGCGCCTTATTGCCCCGTTTGAAACCTATTATAGCCAGTGGTATGGATGCGACCACACATGATATTTTGATGATCTGGATGGTTGATAGAGTAGGGCCCGTGACAGCGAGATAGATACCTGTACCCAAAAACAGTACACTGAGTATCATTTCGGCGATCTTGGTTTTAGCTACGTATCCGGCCAGTGTATCCGGCTTGTCGCTGATCAGAAAATATCCCTTCACTACATAGTGAAGCAGAAAAAGAGAAACTACGATGCGGTGAATGAGTACGATCTTGTGATATTCCATATTTGATTAAATGATTGTAAAGACAAATGTATGATTATAGTCTGAAATGAGGTAATTGACAAAAGATATAATGCATTTGGTTTATCAATGATAATATCATTTCCCTATTTCAATCAAAAATTTATAAATTCCAATCTTAAACTAAATCCTGATATGAAAAAAATCTCCACTCTTGTACTTGCGCTCACAGCCTTTGTCCTTTCATCATTCGGACAGTGTGTGCCTGACTCTGTACATCTGTCTCAATCTCAACTACTCTATCCAAACAGTCTGCCCGGTATACTGCAAAACAGTGCCTATTCGGGGGTGCTTAGTTTTCTGGTGCCTGACAGCCTGCCCGGACGCGATTTCGGCAACCCTGCTGTGGCAGCATTCACCATCACTATAGACTCTGTGCAGATCAACTCTGTGACAGGCACTCCGAGCGGTATCAGCTCCAGCCCCAGCCCGAGTCTGGGCACATGGATACCGGCCAGCGGCTATAGCTGTATCCTGTTTTCGGGCAATACATCTGCTCCGATCGGAAACTATCCCCTCACTGTGTCAGGTGTAGGATGCGGACATTTTACGCTACCCTTCATAGGTACACGAGTTGATTCCTGTATGCCTTTCAATTTCAGTCAGATCTACCCATACTCGCTTCAGGTATGCGATACACAATGCACCAATACATATGACACTACTTATGTGAACTTATGCCGTGGCGATAGTATCCAATGGGGCAATGTCAATGTGAAGCGTCCGGGCAAATACGTAGACACCGTGCTGCAGAGTATCGGATGTGACAGCCTGAAGATACTCTTCGTGACGAGGATCACACCTGCATTAGGTCGCGACACGATGACCAGCTGCCATCCTATTTCTTTCAATGGTGGCACTTATCCAAATGATACTGTCATTTCGATCACAATGACAGGTGCTGCTGCTAATGGTTGCGACAGTACTACACGTTATACCCTGAGGGTGGGTGGCAAGGTGCCGACCATCGCAACATCGAGTACGCTCACTGCGGTAGATCCTGCAGGAGTATCTTATCAATGGCTCATGAACGGTGCGCCTATCAGCAATGCTACAGCGGTCACTTATTCTCCTATTGGCGGCACGGTAAGCAGCTATGCTGTAGTGGTCACAGATATTTATGGATGTGTGGATACATCTGCGGCGGTCATGGTATCAGGTATCAGCAGTATAGGAGTGCAGAATGTGAAACTCTATCCTAACCCTAATAATGGTTCATTCCTACTAGAGACGCATGGTGCCAAAGGATCGCTCTATACGATCACTAATTCACTGGGTCAGATAGTAGCGCAGGAGGCGATAAACTCAGATAAACAAACAATAGACCTAGCCAGTGTGACAACCGGTATATATACACTGTCTATGAAAGGCATGACCCCGATCTCGATCACCGTCACAAAATAAATCATAAGCAATTCATAATCGAAAGGCCTCCATTGGGGGCCTTTTTTTATTGGTAGAGGTCTATTTTATCTCTGTGAAATCTAAGACTACAGGAGTGAACTCGGAGGGCAAAACGGAGAAATGCAAAGTCCCACTGATCGTGACTGGCTGACCGACATGTGAAAACAATTTAGGATTGGTTCTTTGGGCTATGATCTGGATTGAATCGATATGATCTATCCTGCTTGAATATTCCATATCGAATGTACTTTTTGGGTCAGGGAAATATGTGATAGGCTTGTTCAATACCAAAACAAAGAATATATAATGTGCATCTTCTTTCGGAGTCTCACCAAATCCCGGCGGCCCGTAAAATAGTTTTTGTATCAGTCTGCCATGAAGGGTAGACTGAGTGGGCTCAGAGAGATATATGCTGTCTTCTATCGGTTTTGCGACTGCGCTGTCAGCCATTCCCGCAGTGGGGTCAGATGGTTTGACTGCATTGGTTTTATGCTCCTGACATCCTGCAATAAAAGCGCATAGTATCAACGCATATGTCTTTATAAAGTGTGCTGTCATTTTTCACTCATCACTTCCAGCGCTTTGCTGACCACTTTGTCATCCTGATTGAGGATGTAGTAGAAACCGTCTGTCTGCCACTTTTGCTGAGCCAGATAGGCTTTGATCTGTTGGTTTATCTTGCTTTCGAGCTTTAAGTATCTCTTTTCGTCTACTGTGAATTTCTGCTCTTTCAGTGTCTCCCTGAAAGCTGCTGACATCGATGGTGGCACTGAAAATCTGCTACCAAAATCTGCTGCTGAACTATAGCCATCCAGCATGTTAGGTTGTGCGGAATACTGCTTGTAGATGAATTCGCGAATGAATACACGGACCTTATACAGATAGTCGAAATCTTCGGTAGTATCGAGCGGAACGAACACATCAGGCCTGATACCGCCGCCGCCATAGACTATGCGTCCTTTGATGAGGGTCCTGTATACGGTCGTGTCGCGTATCATGCTGCTGTCTTCGTGCATGAACTGGCCTTTCTGATAGCGTTCGTACACTTCGTTGTAGTACTCTTCGGTACCTTTGCCATAGGAGCGCTGAATGCATCTGCCGGAAGGTGTATAATAGCGTGCTACGGTCAGTCTCAGTGCTGAACCGTCAGGCAGTTCATATTGCTCCTGCACGAGCCCCTTGCCGAAAGATGTACGCCCGATGATCATACCTCTATCCCAATCCTGCACTGCACCTGATAGGATCTCAGCTGCTGATGCTGAACCCTGATCGATCAGTATGGTCAGTTTCCCTTTCTCAAATTCGCCGGGGATATTGGCTTTGTATTCGGCCTTGTTTACAGATTTACCTTTAGTAAATACGATGAGCTTGCTATCGTCCAGCAGTTCATCTGCTATCTGCGTGGCAGCATCGAGATAGCCGCCCGGGTTCTGACGCAGGTCTATGACGAGGCTCTTCATGCCTTTATCTTTCAGCTCTTTCAGTTTGTGCTTGAACTCTTTGTGTGTGGTGGCGCTGAATCGGTTTATCTTGATATAGCCGGTCTTAGCATCGATCATATATCCTGCATCGATACTGTATAGAGGTATTTTGCCACGGGTGATGTTGAAATCTTTGAGTTCAGATGAGCCACTACGCAAAATGCTGATGTGCGCCACTGTACCACCCACTCCGCGAAGCTTGTGGGTCACATCTTCGTTTTTGATCTTCCTGCCGGCTACGATGGTATCTGCTATCTTGATGATCTTGTCGCCGGCATGTATACCTACCAGTTCCGATGGGCCGCCGGATATGGCCGAAACCACAGTGATCGTATCCTGCACGATATAAAATTCGATGCCTATACCTTCGAAATTGCCATCGAGAGATTCGTTGGTTTGCTCCAGATCTTTTTTAGGAATATAAGTAGAATGCGGGTCGAGTGTGGTGAGCATCTTCTCGATAGTGCTCTCTGTCAGCTGATCGGTATTGACCGTATCGACATATTTCATTTTGATAAAACTCAGTACATCCTCTATCTTATCATATTTGCCGTGAGAGAAAGCACCTCTTTTGTCGCTGGTCACATAGGAAAGTGTCATGCCCAGCAAAATACCGAATGCTACCAGCATGGAGTATATGAGAGGCATATAGGGAGAAGATTCCGGTTTGTTTTCGCCGGGTTTGTAGCTCGAATAGTTTTTGAAGTCTTCCATGTTTCGTTTTAGGAGCGGCAAAAATAGTATACATTTTCTTTAACAGGCTAAAAAAGAGATGGATTTGTGAATTTGCCTGAAAAGAAGTCAAAACATCATAATTTTTATAATAGTAGGCAGAGATCCGCGTTTAATGAGTCTCAAAAATGATCACATGAAAAGTCGAAAAATAGCAGCTGTTATCTCTTTACTCCTGATATACATTGGATTTTTTCTGCCCTGGTTGGAGTTTTATGGGCTTATATCAGGATTTAAAGCAGTACAGATTGGTATAATGGATATCGCTGACGGGCATATTTTTCATGTGGTAAATACCATTGTTTTTTTGCGATCATACCTATTCTTTCTACTATCTCTGTTGTTAAGTTGTTTGCACAAACCGATCTTCGTCAAAGATATTCATTGCTGTTCATGATATTCATTGATCTGACTGTGGTATATGCATTGATCATGATCTCCGGATTTACAGCATTAAGAAATATGTATCCCGGATTTTATATCATGAGTGTAGGCGTTTTGCTCCTGAATTTGATCAGGATCATGATATTCTTTGAAAACCGTAAAGCAGATGCTAATAATAAGAATCTGTAGGAAGCTCTCCTAGTCGGCCTGATCGAGCAGGTCCTTGGGTATCTGTTTGCTGGTCTTGGCTCCGAGTGTTTTCAGATATTCCACATTCTTCACCATGTTTCCTCTGCCGGCATGCAGTTTTTTCTTTGCTTCATCATAGCTGTCCTGTGCCTGTCGTATACGGTCACCTATCTTATCCAGGTCTTCTATGAACCCGACAAATTTATCATGCAGCAGGCCGCTGTATTTGGCTATGTCCATAGCGTTCCTGTTCTGATATTCCTGCTTCCATACATTGGCTATGGTGCGCAGTGTAGCCAGCAGGGTAGTAGGGCTCACGAGTACCACATTCTTATCAAAGGCATCATTATACAGATCGTTGTCATTGCTGAGGGACAAGATGAAGGCTGGCTCTATCGGCACAAATAGCAGCACAAAATCCGGCGAACCGATGCCGTATATACCTTGATAGTTTTTCTCGCTTAGCCTCTTGATGTGTGTGCGGAGGGAGTTGATGTGCTCTTTCAGGTGTATGTCCTGAGTGGCTTTGTCATTATCATCGGCAGACATGTAGCGTTCATATGCCACGAGGCTCACCTTAGAATCCACCACGATATTCTTATTGTCGGGCAGTCGTATCAGCACATCGGGCTGATGGCGTGAACCATCATCAAAGGTGAAACTCTGCTGAACATCATATTCTCTTCCTTTGGTGAGGCCAGATTTTTCGAGGACTTTCTCCAGGATCAACTCGCCCCAGTTTCCCTGTTTCTTGCTGTCGCCTTTGAGGGCTTTGGTGAGGTTTATGGCCTCTTCGCTCATCTTTTTGTTCATCTCTGCGAGTGTCCGCAATTGTTCTTTCAGCGCGCTGCGTTCTTTTTCGGATTCATTGTGTGTTTCATTTACACGTTTTTCGAAATCACGTATACGGTCCTTGAGCGGGTCCAGTATGCTCCTTAGCTGAGATTCATTCTGCTCTGTAAACTTTTTGCTCTTGTCATCCAGTATTTTGTTGGCCAGATTTTCAAACTCTTTGGTAAACTGCGCCTGCAGGTCCTCGAGTTGTATCTTTTGCTCGGCTAGTTTTCCTATCAGATTGTTGTTTTCTTCCTGCAATCCTGCCAGCCTGATCTGAAGCGATTCTGTCTTGCTGCGTTCCTGAGTGAGTAGAGATTCATTTTTGCCACGCTCTTGAGAGAGCAAGGATTCATTCCTGCTGCGCTCCTCTGTGATCTCCGTTTTGATATTTTGAATATCCTGTCTCAGGCTGAGAGAAATAGCTTCGGCAGCTTTGACCTTCTCATCTGCTATCAGCAGGCCGGAATTGTCAATCTTTTTATTGAAAGCTAAATATCCTATCAAGACCCCGATACCGATACCTATTATTAAGAATATAATTTGCAGTGCCATGTTTTCCCCTAGAACTTTGATTTTAAAGCTAAGTTTCAAATTTAATTGTTAATCCGAACTATAAGAGAACTTCTTTTGTTGTGATGTTGAGAAGATGCATCAGTATCGGTTTCACAGCGATTTATATTAGTTTATAAGGAAATTGCATTATTTGTGTTCCTGATTTTTGTACGGATATATGTGCAAAATCATCAAAATCTGATGGAAGTTTTTTAATCTTTGCCCCCATGATTCCAATCGATAAAGATATATTCGAAAATACAGCTGTCGCCTTTGCCCCTAAAACGGACGGCGAGATCCTCAAAGCCAAATGGCTTTTTTCTCTGATCAGTAATAATAAACTTGTGAGCATCGGTACCTCGCTAGCTGGTCTGGCACTCAAACTGCACCTGCCTATTGCACCGATCTTCAGGATCACGGTGTATCAGCATTTCTGTGGCGGTGAGACATTCGATGAATGCAAAAAAACGATAGCCAAGCTTGATGAAAATCATGTCTTTGCGCTGCTTAATTATGGTGTGGAGCTGAAAGAGGAAGAAGGCGATTTTGATAAGACGATAGAAAGGAATCTGGAAGCACTTGAGTTCGCCGGCAAGAATAAGGATGCGAAGGTGCTCTGCGTCAAGATCACGGGATTCGGCAGACATGGTTTGTTTGAAAAGATACAGGAGGGAAAGAAGCTGAGCAAGGCCGAGAGTGAAGAATATGATCGCGTAGTGGCCCGTCTCGATAAGCTCTGCGAATCGGCATCCAGAAATGACGTGTCGATATATGTAGATGCCGAAGAGTCATGGATACAGGACCCGCTCGATGCGATGGTGGAAGACATGATCACTAAGTATAACTCAAAAAGGGCGGTGGTCTTTAATACCCTTCAGCTATACAGATGGGACCGTCTGGACTATCTGCACAAACAATTGGCAGCAGCTAAGTCTAAGGGTTTTGTTTTGGGCTTGAAACTCGTGCGTGGTGCCTATATGGAGAAGGAGCGTGAGCGTGCTGCGGAGAAAGGTTACAAATCACCCATACATGATGATAAACCTGCTGTGGATGTCGATTTTGATGCATCTATGAATATCTGTCTGGACAATCTGGATCATATAGCCGTATGTATCGCTTCGCAGAGTGAGGCTTCAAATATGCTCGCCATCAAGCAGATTGATGCAAAGAAAATAGACCG